>DYFB01000013.1 GCA_020725405.1 Symbiobacterium sp.
GGGAGCCTTCGCGGGGGAGCGGACGCGGGCCGTGGTGAAGGTCCAGGACGGGTGCGAGCAGCGGTGCACCTACTGCGTCATCCCCTACGTTCGGGGGCCCAGCCGGAGCCGCCCGCCGGAGGAGGTCGCCCGGGAGGTCGGACGCCTGGTCGAGGCCGGGTTCAAGGAGGTCGTCCTCACCGGCATCCACCTCGGCGCCTGGGGCCTCGACCTCGAGCCGCCGGGGAGGAGCCTCTCCGACCTCGTCCGCGAGGTGCTGGACGTGCCCGGGCTCGCCCGCCTCCGGCTGAGTTCCATCGAGCCCCTCGAGGTGACCGGAGCCCTCGTCGACCTCATGGCCTCGGACCGGCGCATCTGCCGGCACCTCCACCTGCCCCTGCAGAGCGGGTCGGACGCGGTCCTCGAAAAGATGAACAGGCCCTACACGGCCGGCGAGTACCTCGCCGTGGTCGAGAGGGTCCGGGCGAGGGTGCCCCTCCTCGGCCTGACCACCGACGTCATGGTCGGGTTCCCGGGCGAGACGGACGGGGACTTCGAGCGCACGCTCGAGGTCGTCCGGCGGGCCCGCTTCTCCCGGCTCCATGTCTTCCGGTTCTCCAGGCGCCCCGGGACGCCGGCGGCCGACCTTCCCGGCCAGGTGCCGACCCCGGTGAAGAAGGCCCGGAGCGAGGAGCTCATCCGCCTCGGCCGGCACCTCGGCCGCGACTTCCGGGAGAGCCTCGTCGGCCGGACCCTCGAGGTCCTGGTCGAGAGGCTGGTCGCCCCCGGTGAGGGCGAGGGGCTGACCGACAACTACGTCCGGGTGAGGTTCCGCGGACCGCGGGCCCGCCCGAACGAGATCGTCCCGGTCCTCCTGGAGGAGGCCGGTCCCGACGGCCTGGTCGGCCGGGAGGTTAGCCCATCCCTCCCACGAGGCGGAAGACCCAGGTAGCGATGGAGAAGTAGATGAGGAGGCCGGCGGCGTCGGCGATGGAGGTGATGAGGGGTCCGCTGGCCACGGCCGGATCGAGCCTGAGCCGGATGAGGAGGAAGGGCAAGAGGACTCCGATGGTGTTCCCGACGAGGACGATAGCCAGCATGGTCAGTCCGACCACCACCCCGACGAGGAACCCGCCGCGGAACAGGCCGAGGACCCAGCTCGCCACGGCCATCGTCAAGCCGATGCTCAGCCCGACCCCGACCTCCTTCACCAGGGTCCGCACCCACTGGTTCAGGCTGAGATCGCCCGTCGCCAGGGCCCGGACCATGAGCGTCGCCGACTGGGCGCCGGCGTTCCCGCTGCTGTCGATGAGGAGCGGGATAAAGAAGGCCAGGGCCAGGGCCGTGGCCAGGGTCTCCTCGAAGGCGGCGATGACCCCGGACGAGATGAGGTTGACGAAGACCAGGGCCACGAGCCACCCTATCCGCTTCCGGTAGAGCTCCCAGATGCTCGCCTCGCGATAGCTCGTCCGCAGGGGCGCCACGGCGGCTCCCTTGTGGAAGTCCTCGGTGGCCTCCTCCTGGGCGACGTCGAGGACGTCGTCGACGGTGACGATGCCGATGAGGACCCCGTCCGAGTTGACCACCGGCACGGCGAAGAGGTCGTAGCGCTGCATCATCCAGACGGCCCGCTCGCGGTCGTCGAAGGCCGAGAGGAAGACGAAGGAGTAGTCCATGATGCTCTCCACCGTCTGGGACGGGTCGGCCAGGATGAACTTCTGGACGTCGAGAGCGTCGAGGAGCTTCCACTTGGAGTCGACCACGTAGATGACGGCGATGGTCTCGCTGTCCTTCCCCTTGGTCCGGATGTGCTGGAGGGCCTCGCCCACGGTCCACTGGGGCCGGACGGCCACGTAGTCCGGGGTCATCAGACGCCCGACGCTCTCCTCGGGATAGCCGAGGAGCTGCCGGACCTCCTTGAGGTCGGCCGGGCTGAGGAGGTTCATCAGACTCTGGGTGACCTCCCCGGGGAGCTCCTGGAGGAGGTCGGTCCGGTCGTCGGGATCCATGTCCTGGAGGAGGTGGCGGGTCTCCTCGTCGGTCAGGGCCCGGAGAAGGGCGTTCCGGTCGCTTCGCTCGAGATAGGCGAAGACCTCGGCGGCGAGTTCCCGCGGCAGGAGGCGGAAGACGATGACCATCTCCGGGGTCCGCAGGGAGAAGAGAAGGTCGGCGAGATGGGGAGCCGGCTCGGCCACCAGGGCCTTCCGTAACTCGGACCAGCGCCTCTGGGCAAGCATCTCGGTCACCGGTATGTCAGTCATCCTCTCCTCCCCCTTCCTGGCGATTGCGCCGCCCTGGAGTGCACTCCTGAAGACAACAGCACCAGCATACCAAATCTAAGCCTGCCCAGGGAGTGGTGGTCGGTATATCGGGGCCAAAGCCGGCCTGGCCCACCGCGGCCGACGGTCTGGGGGCCGTCGGCGGCTCGGTCGGGAGCGGCGGGTCCGGTCACAACCCGAGCGAGGCCAGGGCCCGGGTCACAACCCGAGCTAGGCCAGGGCTAGGGTCAGAACCCGAGCGAGGCCAGGGCCCGGCGGATCAGATCGGGCTGGGGCGGCGGGAGGGGCCCGGGGAACTCGTCCGGCCGGAAGAAGCCGGCCCTCTCTATCTCCCGGTCGAGGGGGCGTAGGTCCCCGACGGGCCCGTCCGGGCGGCAGACGAGGGTCAGGTCGACGCGGGGGTAGACCGGGTCGGCCTCGACCTCGAGGACGGAGAGGACCCGCACCGGCAGGCCGACCTCCTCCTTGAGCTCGCGGACGATGGCCTCCCGGGGGCCCTCGCCGCGCTGGACCCACCCGCTCGGCAGGCCCCACTGGTGGGGGGCGCGGTAGGTGTGCTTCAGGAGGAGGACCCGGCCCAGGTCGTCGACGACGACGCCGGCCACGCCCACGAGGAACTTCTGGTTTAGGAGCCAGAGGGCCCGGAACCTGACGCCGTAGGTCATGGGGAGCACTCGCCAGAGCCAGAGGAGGAGCCGCTTCATCCCGTTCCCCCCGCGTCCGTCGCTCCGCCCGGGGGCTCGTCGAGGTACCCGGCGAAGAACGACCGTAACGACCGGATGTCGTGCCCGGCCGCGGCCGCGGCCTCGGAGGCGTAGGCGACGAAGTCCTCCCCGCTCACAATCCGGCCGGCGTAGCGGGCGGCGAAGCCCGAGAGGACGCGCGCGGTCAGGTCGTCGCCCAGTCTCTCGCGGAGACAGGCGAGCATAAGACCCCCGCGCAGGCGGGCCAGGGCGTCCATCTCCGGGTGGGCCGTCGTGACCGCGCGCATGGAGCGGGGACCGGCAGCGGCCGCGGCCGCGGCCTTCCGGGCGTAGGCCGCGAGCCTCTCGCGGTAGCTCGTCTCCCCCAGCTCGGCCTCGATGAAGACAAGACGGGCGAACTCGGCGAAGGCCTCACTCAGCCACGGCTCGTTCATAGTGTCGGAGAGGACCCCGCTGCCGTACCAGAGATGACCCATCTCATGGGCCAGGAAAGCGGCCACGCGCGGGGCCTTCTCCGGGTCGCGGACGCCGGTGGAGAGGGGCCGCGGGGCGACGATGAGCCCGGGGCGGGAGTACCCGCCCCAGTTCGAGCGCTCGGGGACGGCGACGGCCAGGCGCGGCGGGGGGGCGCCGCCGGGTCGGGCCCCGCCGGGGTTAGCCGCCGGGAGAGGCCCGAACCAGCGGGTGAGGACGCTCATGACCCGGCCGGCCCAGTCCACGTAGCGGTCCCCGATGTCGTAGTCCTCGGCGAGGACGTAGGCCTCGACCCAGAGCGAGCCGCACAGCCGCTGGTGGACAAGGTAGGGGGCGGCGCAGACGACGATGTCGTTGCCGGGGGCCGTTGATTCCCAGAGGTAGGTGCGGGGGGCGTCATCTTCGTGAACCCGGGGGGCGAGTTCCGGAGGGAGAGGGGCCAGGCGGCCGCACATCACCGGGATGACGTCCGGCGGAGCGGTGAGGACGACCCGGAAAGTGAACGGGGCGAGAGAGCCGGAGAAGAGAGGAAACCAGAGGCAGTACAGGGCGAGCTCGGTGTTCCCCGGCGAGACCCAGGCCCGGGGAAGGCGTCCCCGGTAGTGTAGGGGAAGCTCGCCCGCCCCTGCGGGGAGAAGCGCGGCGCGGAGCGCCCGGTCGTCGCCGGCGCCGGACGCGACGCCGGCGGGCTCGACGACCTCGAAGTCCGGGTGGAGAAGGAAGCGGACCTCGTCCGGCGGCGAGCCCGGCTCGCCGGGGCCCCCGGAGGCGGGGGCCCGTCGGGCCGCCGGGTCCGGGCCGCCCGGCGCGCTCAGACGGCCCGGCCTACCCAGGCGGACGACTCCCTTCACCTCGATCCGGCCGGCGGAGGGATCGAGGTCGACGGTGAGGTCGTAGCTCTCGGCCCGATGGGTCTCGAGCGCCTGCAGGCGCTCGAGCCAGACGGTCAGCTGCTGCCAGGTGTGCTCCCCGGGACCGGCCCCTTTCGCGCTGACGGTCCCGTTCAGGCCATCGGCCCCTTTCAGCCTATCGCCCCCGCTCAGGCTTGCCCTCCCCTTTCCGACCGCCGGACGCCCAGTACCACCGGCTTCGCAAGGCCTCCGAACCTCCCCTGCCGCCGGACTCCAGTCTACCGCTTGAGATGCCTCGCGAACCAGTCGACGATACTCTTCAGCCGGTGGACGCGGTGCCAGGGCTGGCCCTCGCGCGAGAGGCCGTGGCTCTCCCCGGGGTAGCGGAGGAACTCGGTCTCGACCCCGAGTTTCTTCAGGGCGATGAAGAGCTGCTCGCCCTGCTCGATGAGGCAGCGGTAGTCGTTCTCGCTGTGGATGACCAGGGTCGGCGTCTTGACGTTGCCCACGTAGGTGATGGGCGACTGGCGGATGAGGTTCTCCCAGTTCTCCCAGGGCGTCCCGTGCCAGATGAGGTCCCACCGGTAGCCCGTGTCGCTCGTCCCGAAAAAGCTGTGGCAGTTGTTCACCGCCCGCATCGAGCAGGCGGCCCTGAAGCGGTCGGTGTGGCCGATTATCCACGAGGTCATGTACCCGCCGTAGCTTCCTCCGGCAACGCCCAGGCGGTCGGGGTCGATCCACGGCAGGCGGCGGAGGGCCTCGTCCACTCCGGCCATGAGGTCGGCGTAGTCGTTCACCCCCCACTCCTCCTCGATGCCGGCGCAGAATTCCTCGCCGTAACCCTGACTCCCCCGGGGGTTGGTGAAGATCACCCCGAGACCGGCGGCGGCGAGGAGCTGGAACTCGAAAAAGAAGGTTCCCGTGTACATGGCCATGGGGCCGCCGTGAATCTGCAGGACGGCCGGGTAACGCTTCCCCTCCTCGCAGGGGATGGGCTTTATGGCCCAGCCGTCGACGGCCGGGCCGCCCGGAGCGGAAAAGGTGAACCGCTCGGGCAGGCTCACCAGGCGTGAGGAGAGGAGGTCGGAGTTTGTCGCCGTGACCGGCCGGTGGGTGATGACCTCGGGAGCCTCGGGCCCGGCCGGGGCGGCGGGCCAGGTGCTCGGGTTGATGTAGCCGGGCAGCTGGCCCACGTGGATGTCGCCCGGGCTCGCGGCCGTGGCCACGGCGAAGGCGAACCTCCGGCAGGAGGCATCGGCCGACCAGGCGTAGAGCACCCGGTCGCCCGACGTGAGCTGGCTCACCCGTCCGGTCGCGGCGTCGACCGCGTGGAGATGAGTGGTCCCGTGGTCGCTGGCCAGAAGGTAGAGGGTCCGGCCGTCCGGTGACCAGCAGGGGCGAGCGTCGCCGCCGCCGACGCGCATGTCGGTTATGGACTGGTCTCCGAAGGACCGGCCGAAGGCCCGGGTGAGACAGACCGGCTCCCGGCGGGCCGCCCCGTCCTCGTCGACCTCCACGAGCCAGAGCTTGGTGTCGCTGTACCACCTGCGCTCCATTTCGTGCCCGAGGAAGGCCAGACGCCCGCCGTCCGGCGACCAGGAGGGCCGGCCGAACGGGCCGGTCCCCCGGGTCAGCCGCCGGGGGGCGGGGGACGGGTCTCCCTCTCCCGGGGCTCTCCGACCCGTCGACAGCGGGTTGGCGAAGACCCAGATGTCCTGGTACTGGAGCATGTCGGAGTTCTCATCCCGGCAGGCGGCCAGGGCGATGAGGCGTCCGTCCGGAGAGAAGGTCGGGTCCGAGTGGTCGAAGTCGCCGCTCGTGACCTGGGTCGGCCGGGCCGCCGGACCTTTCTCCGGGGGGCCGCCGAGAGCGGCCTCGACGTCGACGACGAAGACCTGGGACCGGCGGTCGTCGAGATAGCCGACCCCGTCCAGGCGGTAGAAGGCCCGGGTGAGGTGCCGGACGTCCTCGTTGTACTTCCTGAAGAGGGCGTCGAGGTCCGGGCCCTTCCGGGCCTCGCCGGCGTGGTCCAGGCCTCCGACGGCCGGCTCGCCTGTGCCGGCCGGGTCGCTGGCGGTCGCCTCGGCTCCGGGCCCGCCCGCCCCGCTCCCGGCCCCGCCCGACCGCTCGCCGTCCTTGCCGCCCGCGTGGTCCGCCTCGTCGAGCCACTCCGGGCCGTCGGGCTTGATCAGGGCGGTGAAGGCGATGAAGCGGCTGTCGGGCGACCAGACGTAGCCGGTCACCCCGCCCTTGATGGCCGTGACCGGGCGGGCCTCGCCGCCGGTGGTCGGGGCGACCCAGAGCTGGGCCCCGGCCTTCTTCTTGGCCTCCTCGTCGCCGAGGCCGGCGTCCCGGCCGGAGAGGAAGGCGAGGTAGCGGCCGTTTGGAGACCAGCGCGGGGAGGTGTCGCGGGTGACCCCGCTGGTGAAGGGGACCGCCGAGCCGGGCCGGAGCCCGCCCGGCTCCAGGGCCCCGTCCGGGGTGACCATGACGGCCGAGCGATACTTGTTCGTTTTCGGGTCGAGGACGGTGCGGACGTAAGCGAGCCGTCGCCCGTCCGGCGAGAGCTGGGGGTCGCCGACGAACTCGAACTTCAGGAGATCCGTCGGGACGAAAGGTTTCCTGGCGGGGTTGGCGGAATCGGACACGAACCATTCTCCTTCCGGAAAGAGGCTGGACCAGCGGTTCAGGGTTCTGCCCGGGGGACGGGGAAACCTTTCGCCCGGCGTAACGAAGCCGGCAGGCCCGGTGGCGCAGGCGGCCCGGTCAGGCCCGGCGGCGCAGGCGGCCCGGTCAGGCCCGGCGGCGCAGGCGGCTCAGCGCGTCGCGGATGGGAAGGCCGAGGCGGCGGAGGAGACTCCCGGAGCCGTAGAGGCGGCGGACCGTGGGGTCGGAGAACTCGTATTCGTACCGGACGTAGGTGCCCCGGAGCCGGCCCTGCTCCCGGAGGGTCGCCTCGATGGGCGTGCCGGCGTAGACCTCGAGCCGGTTCCAGGGGCGGGCGACCCTCTTCTTGACTCCGGCCCAGCTCCCGAAGACGGCTTTGAGGAACTCGAGGTTGGCGTTGAGCTCCTCCATGGTCGTGTCCGGGTCGAACATGATCATCCCCACCGTGACCTCGATCCCGAGATCCTCCAGGACCCGGAGGGCCCGACGGTTGTCCTCGACGGTGACCATCTTGTTGTAGGTCGCCAGCTGGCGGTCGTTGGCGGCCTCGACGCCGAGGAAGACCCGGTTCAGGCCGGCCTCTTTGAGGAGCCTGAACAGGTCGGGGTCGACGTCCGTCACCCGGCACTCGAAGGAGAAGGGGATCCGGAGGCCCCGCCGGACGAGCTCCCGGGCGAGTTCCTCGGCCGCCTCGCGGCCGCGCCGGCCGGGGCCCATGAAGTTGTCGTCCCAGAAGCGCACGCACTCGACGGCGTGGTTGCGGAGGAGCATCTCGACCTCGTCGGCCACGTTCGCCGCGCTCCTGACCCGCCAGGCGGCCCCGGGCGAAGCGGCGTAGAAGGCCCGGGTGTCGCAGAAGGAGCAGTTACCGTAGCAGCCGCGGCTTCTCAGGATGGAGGCCCGGCGGGGGCCGGGCGAGCGGGCGGCGTAGACCTCGAAGGTGTCGCGGGCCGGGAAGGGGAGGTCGTCGAGGTTTCCGACGAGGGGTCGGGGAGTGGGGGGAAGGGGCGGGCCGGGGTCGGCCGGGTCAGCCGTCGCGGACACCTCGGGCCCGGGTGCGCCGGAAGCGGGACGGGCCGCCACCAGACCGGGAAGGCCGGCCCAGTCCAGGCCGGACTCCAGGGCCTGAAGGAGGTCGACGAACGTCTCCTCCCCCTCGCCGACCACCACGGAGTCGAGGCCCTGGAAGTCCCGGACGAGCTCGCGGTAGAGGAAGGTCGGGGGGTGGCCCCCTACGGAGATGTGCCCGCCGAACCCGCCCCGGCGCAGGGCCGAGACAATGGACATGGCTGCTGGGATAAGCTCCTGGAAGATGACCGAGACCCCGATGAGGCCGGCGTCGCCGAAGCGGTGGCCGACCAGGGCCGCCAGGCGCTCCGGCGACAGGCGGTGGGCGGTGCCGTCGACGATGACGGCTTCGTGGCCGGTCCGGCGGGCCACGGCGGCGAGGTAGCCGAGACCGAGATGCTCCTCCTCGTCCTCCGGCCGGATGCCGGTGTGGGCCGGGTTGACCAGGACCACCCTCATGCGGCAGCGCCTCCCCTGGGAGCGTTTTCCGGCCCCCTATTCACCCCGGGCGCCGGTACTCCTCTCCCGGCGAGGCCGGACCGTCGCGGAAGTAGCCTTCTGGGTCGAAGAGGCGCAGTCTCCGGACAAGGTCGGGGTCGGGAGGGGGGAGGGGTCGGGGGTCAGGGAAGACCCGGAGGTCCCAGCCGCATCTCTCCCGGGCCCTGCGGACGCCGGCCTCCACCCCCGGGTCGGCCGGGTCGTCGTAGTAGGCGGCGAGGGCGAACTCCCCGCCGGGCTCGAGGCGCCGGTAGACGCCCCATTGGGAGACGACGGCGGTCACCCGCCTTCCCGGCGAGGTGACGTAGGGGACGCGGCTGACGAAGCGCGTCCGACTCTGGGGGGCCACGACGACGACGGCCGGGGCCGTGGAGGCGACGTCGTTGGCTCCGCCGGAGCCGACGAGCCAGAACCCGGCCGAGGGCAGTCCCGAGGTGTTGACGTTCCCCTCCCGGTCGACCTGGGCCGCGCCGATGACCCCGAGGCAGGCCCGGGCTGGGCCGTCTCCGCTCCCCGGGGCCCCCGGGACGAGGAGCCCGAGGACGGTCAGGATGTCCGAGGTGAGCACGGCCGTAGGAACGTTCCGAAGGCTGAAGACGAAGGGGTCGCCGGGATAGGGCCGGTGTCCGACAAGCCCGATCTCGGCCATGAGGTCCACCTCGAGCCCCTCGGCGGCGAGCGTCTCACGGGCGAGCCAGGAGGCGAGGTGGGCCGCTCCGATGCCGGCCAGGATGGTCGGGTGACCTTCCCGGCGCACCTCCTCGGCCACGACCCGGGCGGCCAGGCAGATGAGCCTCTCGGGGCCGGTCGGAGGGTCGTCGGGGACCGTTCCGTCGCGCCAGGCGGCCGGGAGGTCGCGCGGCCAGGCGTCCTGGGCCAGGCGCTCCTCGAGGGCCTTCAGGCGGTCGGGTCCGAGGCGCTCGAGGTAGGCCTGGTGGTCGGGGAGCTCGAGGATCCATCGGCGGATCCAGGCGTCTGCGGTCTCGGGGCTACGGCTAGCCTCCCGGGCCTCGAGGATGAAGTCCCGGTCCTCGGCGTAGCCGCGGGTGGCGGGCCCGTCCGGCCCCGACCCTGCTCCTCGCAGGCCCTGGCTGTGGAGTCCCGCGGGGTGCGAGCCATAGGGGGCCTCGACGACGGCCAGGACCCGGTGGGCCGGCAGGCGGACGAGGTCGGACAGGCCGGCGAGATCGTCCCGGGCGAGAAGATGCTCGACCGAAAGGATGACCCCTTCCCGGGCGGCGAGGGCCCCGTAGACGTTACCGGCCAGGGGGAGGGTGAAGAGGGCGTTCCCGTCCTCGTCGGCGGCCCAGGCGTGGGCCAGGCTGACGTCGGGGACGAGGGCCCGGACAAGGGCCACCTCGCCGTCGAGCAGGCCCTCCTCCGCTTCCATAGCGCCGACGCCGGACGGGTCCGCGCCGGCCGGGACCTCCGGCCCGGCCAGGATGAGCCCGGCGGCGGCGAGGTCCCGGCCGAGGTCGCTCCCGACGAGCGACCTCGTCGGGAGGTAGGGGAGCCCCATGGCCCCGGCAAGGAGGCGCAGGGTGAAAGTCAGGAGGCTCCAGTCCTCGAAGATCACCGCCCCCGGCCCGCCGGCAGGGAGGCGGCGGGTCTCCTGAATGACGGGATTCGGCCCGGGGTGCGGGTAGCCGTCGCCGGCGAAAGAGGTGATAACCCGCCGCACGAGCCCGCCCCGCAGGAAGGGGACGACGTTGGTCGAGGCCGCCCCGGCCACGGCGAGGGTGAACTCCGGGTCGCGGCCCCAGAACTGCCGCACGATCTCGTAAAGGAGGGCCGTCGGGAAACCCCAGCCACCCCCGGCGTGGATGAGCTGCCCGGGCCGGACGTGACGGGCGACGGCCTCGCGGGGGCTCATCACCTTGCTCACGGGCCGGAAGCCTCCGGGTCGGCCTCCGTGGCCCTGAGACGCTCGACACAGGGGACGTAGAGGGGCTGCAGGCCCGAATAGTACAGGGAGACCGCCTGGTAGGCGTCGGGGGCCCAGGCGGCCAGGGTCCGGTCGTCGACGCGCTCGAGGTAGGGTGGAAGCTCGAACGAGGTCATCTCCGGGCGCCGGAGGCGGACCTCCAGGCGGACGGGTCGGCCGAGGTCGACGACGCCGGCCTCGTCCGACCGCCTCACCGCCGCCGCGGCCCGCGCCTCGATGAGCGCGACGGCCTCCTCGAGCGGCAGGGCGGTTTCCGAGCCGTCGGCCAGCCGCTCCTTGACTGCGGCTGTCTCGACCGTTCGGGCGAGGGCCGAAGCCTCCTCACAGGCGGCCCGGTCCCCCGTCACCAGGGCCAGGCCGAGGCCCAGGACGCCGAAAGAGGCCGCGAAGAACCCTATCTCACCCACGCTGACCCCGTTCAGGCGGATGTCCTCGACCGGATCGTGAACCGTGTGGGCCAGTATCCCGGGCGTCCCGGCCTTGGCGTGAAAGCCGACCATGAAGAGGAGACCGTGGTCCCGGCGGATACCGCCCAGGGGAACGAGGTAGTCGTCCATCCGGACGAGGTCGACCCCCTCCGGGAGGGCCTCGGGGCGGACGGAGTTCCGCTGGTTGTGGAACTCGACCACGGTGACCCGCTCGGCTCCGCCCGCCACGGCCCCGCGCCCGGCGGCGACGACGTCGGCGGTGACCCGGTCACGCCCGAAGCGCTCCCAGTCCTCGGTCCCGTTCCAGACCCAGGAGACCCTGGGCGTGGTTATCTCCGAGACGCCCTCCATGTCCACGACCATCAGGACCTTCACGTGACCCGCCCCTTCGGCCGGCCGGCGCGGCGCTAGCCGAGCCGTTCCATGATCGAGGCCGTGGCCATGCCGTGGCCGATGCACATGGTCTGCAGACCGTAGCGCCCGCCGGTCCGCTCGAGCTCGTGGAGCATTTTGGTCATCAGGATGGCCCCGGTCGCTCCGAGCGGGTGGCCGAGGGCGCAGGCCCCGCCGTTCGGGTTTACGCGGGTCATGTCCGGCGGATTGAGCTCCCTCTTCCAGGCCAGGACGACGGAGGCGAAGGCCTCGTTTATCTCGATGACGTCCATCTGGTCGAGGGTCATCCCCGCCCGCTCCAGGACCTTCCTCGTGGCCGGGATGACGCCGTGGAGCATCATCACCGGGTCGACGGCGGCGACGGCCCGGGCGATGAGCCGGGCCCGGGGAGTGAGTCCGAGCTCGGCGGCCTTCTCCCGGCTCATGAGGAGCACGGCGGACGCCCCGTCGCTGATCTGGCTCGAGATGGCGGCCGTTATCTTCCCGTCGGGCTTGAAGGCCGGGGCCAGGGCGGCCATCTTCTCGAGCGATGTGTCGCGCCGCGGCCCCTCGTCGTCCTTGACGGTGACCCTGGTCCCGTCAGGCAGGTCGACCTCGATGGGGACTATCTCCCGGCGGAAGTAGCCGGCGTCGGTGGCGGCGATGGCCCTCCTGTGGCTCTCCAGGGCGAACTCCTCCATCTCCCGCCGGCTGATCCCCCACCGGTCGGCGATGAGCTCGGCCGAGAGGCCCTGCGGGATGAGGGCGAAGCGCTCCATCAGCCTGGTTGAGAACGTCCCGCCGTCTGAACCCATGGGCACCCGGCTCATGGCCTCGACCCCTCCGGCGACGACGACGTCCATGTCCCCGGCGGCAATGGCCTGGTGGGCGAAATGGACGGCCTGCTGGCTGGAGCCGCACATCCGGTTTATCTGCACCCCCGGGACCTCCACCGGGAAGCCGGCGATCATGACCGCCACGCGGGCGATGTTAAAGCCCTGCTCCCCGATCGGCGTGACGCAGCCCATGATGACGTCCTCAATAATCCCGGGTTCGATGCCCGCCCTCTCGACGAGGGCTTCGAGGACGAGAGCGAGAAGGTCGTCGGGGCGGACGTGACTCAGCGTTCCGTTCCGCCGCCCCACGGGCGAGCGGACGGCCTGGACGATGACGGGTTCGGACACGTTCATCTCCTCCTGCGACAGGCTCTAGGCGGTCAGGCGCAAGTCGTGATTCCCCGGGCCACGAGGTCCTCGAACTCGGCCTCCGACAGGCCCAGGGACAAAAGTATGGGGCGGCTGTGCTCTCCCAGGCGGGGCGCCGGCGGCGCGACAGCGGGGCGGGCCGGAGCCGGATACGGGCCCGAACCCGGGCCCGAACCCGGGTCCGAACCCGGGTCCGAACCCGGACCGGCGCCCGGGTCGGTACCCGCCGCCGGTCCCGAGAAGGCCAGAGCCGGCCCTATCTGCCTCACTCCCCCGCTCTCGATGACCATCCCCCGGCTCCGGACGAGCTCCCCGGACAGGGCTTCGGCTACGGTGCGGACGGGGGCCACGCAGACGTCGAGCCCATCCAGACGGGCGAGCCACTCGTCCGAGGTCGCCGTGGCGAAGACCCGGCCGGCCTCTTCCCGGCTCGCGGCGATGTCCTTGACCGGGCGCCTGTCCGGGTCGTGCTCGGAGAGGACCCGGCAGAGGTTCGTCCAGAACCTCGGCTCGAGGGCGCCGACGGCCAGAAAGCGCCCGTCGGCGGCCAGGTAGACGTTGTAGGGCGGCTCACCGCCGGCAAGGAACAGGTTCCCCCTCTCCGGGGGAAGGCCGCCGGAGAGGTAGTTCGACGCCGTAAGACCCATGAGGGAAAGAAGGCCGTCGGTCATGGAGACGTCGACCCACGAACCCTGCCCGGTGAGGCGGGCCGAGAGCATCCCGGCCAGAAGGGCGACGGCCGCGAGATTGCCGCCGTTGAGGTCGGCTATCTGGATGGGGGGAAGCGGCAGGCGACCGCCCTCGATGAACAGGCTGAGGAGGCCGCTCTCGGCCATGTAGTTCAGGTCGTGTCCGGCGGTGGAGGAAAGCGGTCCGGTCTGGCCGTAGCCGGTCAGAGAAACGTAGGTGACCCGCGGGTTCCGCGGCCGGACGGAGCCGTAGTCCACACCGAGGCGGGCGGCGACCCCCGGCCGAAACTGCTCGACGATCGCGTCGGCCCCGGCGGCCAGGCCGAGGAAGACCTCCCGACCCTCGGGGGCCTTCAGATCGAGGGTGACGCTCTTCTTCCCGCGGTTCACCGCCCGAAAGAAGACCGACCCGGCCGGGTCGTCTCCCCCCGGGCCAAGCCCGCGGAGAGGGTCGCCCCCGGCCGGGTTCTCGATCTTCACGACCTCGGCGCCCAGGTCGGCGAGGAGCAGGGTGGCGTACGGGCCGGGAAGGTAGAAGGTAAGATCAAGGATTCTCAGCCCGTCAAGCACACTGACCACCCTTCCCGCGCGCGACCGGACGAACCGAGCTGGCTGGACGAAGCGCGCCGACCGGACGACCCGGCCGGCCTATCCGGCCCGCTCAGCCGAGAATGCTCTGCAGGCGCATGGCCAGGCTCATGTCGCCCTGAATCTTGAGCCTTCCGGTCATGAAGGCCTGGGTGGCGTTCAGGCTGCCGGCTACCAGGCTCTTGAAGTCGGCGGCGCTCATCAGGATGGTCACGTTGGCCTGGGTCGGTCCCGGGCCGACCTCAGCCTTGCCGCCGGCGACGTTCACGTGATAGGTTCCTCCGTCTTCCCCGGAAAGCTCGAACTGGAAGTTGGCGTTCAGCCCCGCGATGGCCGCGGGGTTAGCCGCTATCCTCTTGGACATCTCCTCGAATATCTCGGCGGTGGTCGCCACATCTAGTCCCTCCCTTCTGACCCGGTTATGTGATCTTGTGGGGTGGAAGTACTTCCTTGCCCTGGCTTCCAGCGCGGGATGGGCAACGGACACAAACCCTTAGTTCTAACCTGCGCGCAGGGTATCCTTTCGGCCGTTGCCTGAATTACGCGATTTTACTCCACACAACGGCGCCCGGCTTGACAGGCAAAGGTCCGACTGGCCAAGGTAGAGAGAGCAAGGAGGAAAGAGAGAAAGGGGAGTCTACCGCGTGTTCAGCCCGTTCGTTTCACTTCTCCGGACCCTCGGGCTAGCTCTGACCGGGCGCATCCGCTTCCCACGCGGACGCGTGGGCGAGACGGTCGAACTCGAGGAAGGCCACCGCGCCGTGGTCTTCCGCGAGGTTGTTGTCAGGCCCGGCCGAGGCCAGCCCGAAAAGCCCGGAGCGACCTTCCGGGTCCGCTTCCGCTTGGCCGGGATGGGGCCCCGGGCCAACAAGGTCTTCTCGCTCCTACCCATCCCCTTTTTCGTCGGGTTCCCCGGGTTCCGGGGGAAGCTCTGGCTTTACGACGATAGAAACGACGAATGGTGGGGTCTCTACCAGTGGGATACCCCGGCCCACGCCGAGCGCTACGCCCGGTCTTTCGCGGTGCGCTTCATGACCCGGCGGTCCGTTCCGGGTTCCGTCTCCTGGAACGTGCTCCCGCGGCCTACGGGGCAAGCCGGTGGGCCGAACTCCCCGGATATCGCTCCGCGGCCTCGCGCAGATTGACCCGGATAACCCTTCTCGACGGCTCCCGGCACGCCGAGTTGTCCGCACGAGAGTGTCGCTTCGGTCTGGACATGACCAGCCTCGAGAAGACGCCCCATTCGTGTGGCCCGAGGCAGACCCTGTGGGGCTGCCGCCATCCTGTGCTTCATCGCAGCCTTGTGCTTCCACGGGGCGCGCCGCGGGACGCCGATCGCCCGAGGTCGCTACGACACCGGTGATGACCCGAGCGGAGCCCCCGTCCACCGCTA
>DYFB01000014.1 GCA_020725405.1 Symbiobacterium sp.
ATCTGTCTGAGCCTCCCTTTCCTCATCCGCCGAAGCCCGGGTGGCGACGAGTGTCCGGGCCCCGGTCAGTCGCCCCCGACGACCTGGATCGTGCCCTTCCCAAGAAGCTCCAGGACCTCGTCGTAGGTGCACGTCTCCTCCCACCCGTACGCCGCGACCCGCCCGAACTTGTCCTTCCAGGTCAGGAGGATGCGCTCGGCCTCCTCACCGGGCATGGTCGAGACGAACGGGCTCACGCCGAAGCTCACGAACCCCTCGGCCGACCCGAGGCCGGCTATCCACTTCGAGCCTGGCTCCAGCTCCCGGTCAAGGAAACCCTCCGTCTCGGTCAGGTAACCGTTGTTGACTTCCTTCCCGAGGCTGGGGAGGAACACGTACTCGTGGCCGCCGTCGTAGCTCCATATCGAGACGGCGTAGCACTCAACCTCGGCCAGGTCCAGCAGGGCCAGCACAATCCCCGTCTGGATGGCGCAGGTCCCGGCCTTGGCCAGCACTGCGTCCTCGATGTCGTACCAGAGGAACTCTGCCTGCCAGACTGTCCGGCCCGTGGTGAACGGACCCGCGCGGGCCATGTTGTAGTACCCGCTTGTGACCGCTCTCGCCCGAATGAGAGGGTCCTCCGCGCCGTGGGCGGCCAGCCATGCCGCGAGCGGGCTGAGGCGGCTCGAGGCCACCTGTAGCGTGTGGCCCAGGACGTGCATCTCGTGCCACCCGGCTGAGAAGAGGGAGGCGTACCCCTTGGCGGACGGTATCGCCGCGAGACCCTCGCGGTAGGGGGCGTAGGCGTAGGCGCGGTAGCGGACCTTGGCGGCCGCCCAGACGGCATAGGGAACGTCGCTCTCCCCGAGGGCGCTGGCATCCCGCAGGGCGCTGATAAGTCCTCTCTCTGCGTCGGGGAGAGACTCCAAATATGAGCTCGGAAGTGCGGAGCCTGCGCCAAAACCACGGGTGAGCGCGGCCACGGCGCCAGCCAGACGGGAGTCGGCGGCCGTGTCGTCGCGACCCATGAGCGGATACCAGACGGCTCGCTCGTTAAAGATGATAAGAGGCCGGCGCCCCGCCGCGTCGGTCGGGCTTCCGGTGGCCGGGTCCACGAGGCCCCAACCGAGGTCTTGCCCGCCGGCGCCCGCGCCGCGCGACCACAGGCTGGCAGTCCCGTCCTCCCAGACCACGATGAACGGTTCGGGCCCGCCCTTGGCCACGCAGACGAAGTAGCGGAGGAAAGCCATCTCGACCGGGCTCACCGCCCCGTCGAGCCGCTTCAGGACCGCGGGGAGGAAGCCCGCCCGCTCGTCGATGACGCGGAGGAAGGGCGCCCCGTCCGGGAACAGCGCGCGGCGGTCGACGACGCGGTAGCGGGAGAGGTAAAGGGCGGCGAAGCCCAGGGGATGTCCCGTGCGCTCCGCCTCGCCCAGGACGCCGTGGAACCCTATCTCGGCAGCCGCTGCGGTCTCCGGATCGAGCCGCCATGTCTGTGGGTCATAGGCGTAAAGCTCCCGAAAGCCTTTTACCGTCGACGCCGTCCGGTAGAAGAGCCGGTCGGCCCGGAGGTAGACCTCGGGGTGGCGGACGGCGAGACTCCGGGTGGAGTAGAGGGCCAGGCGGGCGAGCCGGTTGCCGGACGCCGCGTCGGCCACCACGTCCTTCCAGGCCTTCAGGTGGAGTTCCGCCGCCAGGGTCGGGTCCGGGTCTCCCTCGGGAGCCGTTATGATCGGCCCGGGCCAGGCGAAGTCCGCTTTCTGGCCGCTCGGGGCGCGCATTTTGACGGTGAACCACAGCTCCTTGCCGGGATAGGTCGTGACCCGGAACGTCCTCGTGTCACCACCCCAGTCGCCTTCGGTGCTCTCGAAGTCGCCCTTGACCGTGTGGGCGGCGAGCCCGAACTCCTCGCTGGTTATCTCCCCCAGGCACTGAAGCCCGATTTCCATCAGGCCGCTCGAGGGCAGGTGGACGACGGACCCGGCCGGGGGCCACAGGCAGACAACTTCGACCCCCGGGTCACCCGCCAAAGCGGTGCCGGCCCTGTCCGGAGGCGAGAAAGCCAGCTCCGTCCGCCAGAGGAACTGGGACTGGCGTCCCCCCTCGTCGGTGAAGACGGCCGCGAGCTGGAAATGAACCGGAAGAGCGCCGGAGTCCAGAGTGAGGTCAATCACGGCCTCGTCGGAGCCGGTCTGGAGGCTGGCCCTCCGCACCAAACCGCCCAGGGACGGGCCGGAGAGGTTCAGGGGCTCGGCCGAGGACGAGAACCCGAACCACGAAGGGAGGGCGCCGCTGGCTGTGAGGTCGCCGGGCTTGGGAGCGCGGTGGACCGCACAGCGGATGTCGTCCATCCGTCCGGCCCGGTCGAAGGAGACCTGAATCCTCAGCTGCCCGTCGGGACCAACTGATACACGGCCTCCGGGACTTGGAGACACGGAGACTACCCGCGGTGCATCGGTGCAGGCGACGTCGTCCGGGGCCCCCTCTGGGCCGCTGGACGGGAGCGGCAGATCCGGCCTACCGAGCGAGAAGCCGACCAGCCCACCGGCGATGAGGGCGGCCAGGGCCAGGCCGGCCACCGTCCGGACCTGCACCCTCCGCGTGAAGAGGCTTCTCAGCGCATCCATCTGGCTACTCCTACATTTCCTGGTCCGGGCTTCCTAGGATTTCTCCGGACCATGTACTGCATCCTGCCAGCAGACATCCGGGCCGTCGAGGCCTACGAGGTGCGCATCCTGCGCTAGGCGGGGCGTCCCGCACGTCTTCGGGTGTGCTCGGGCTCCTCCGCCTCTGGGACACGGTGGACGCCAGGTAGGACGTGGTGGCTGGCTCCGTCCACAAGTCGCCGCTCTTCTTCGGTCTCGACAAAGCCCTGGCCGAGATGTTCGCCCCCGAACGACGGCGGGAGGTCTCCGAGCGCCTGGCCTGGTTGCCGGGCCTCCCCGCCGACTTCGGTTCCAACACCTTCGCCGTCTCGCCGCTCCGCTCGACGGAGGGACGCACCTACCTGGCGCTGAACTCGCACCAGCCCTGGGAGGGGCCGGTGACCCGGTACGAGGCCAGCCTTCACAGCGAGGAAGGTCCCGACGTGGCCGGAGCCCTCTTCCCGGGCATGCCTCTCATCGTCCACGGCCTGAGCCCCTACCGCGGGTGGGCCTTCACCGTGAACAAGCCCGACCTCATCGACATCTACGTCCTGACCACCCACCCTAAAGACCCGAACCGCTACCTTCTCGACGGGGAGTGGCGGGAGCTCGAGGTCCGGGAGGTGCCCATCAGGGTCCGCCTCGTCGGGCGCCTCTTCTGGACCGTCCGCAAGGAAGCTCTGTGATCGGTCTACGGCCCGGTCGTCCGCGTCTCCCACGGGACCTACGCCATCCGCTACGCGAACATGGACTGGGCCGGCCTCTACGAGCAGCTCTACCGCATGGTCCGGGCCCGGAGCCTCGCCAGGCAGGGGGGGGCGGTGGACCTACCCCTGGGCGGCGGGCCGGACTGCCTCCGCAATGTCGCGTCAGCGCCGTCAGCATCCACCAGTACGGCAGCGCCACGAGCGCGAGTACCGCCCCGGGGAGTGGGCCGCCACCGCCGCGTCGGGCTCAGTTCAGACCGACCGTGACCCGTCGGTTGATGTGATCCCAACCCAACTGCCAGCCGAAGGCATCGGCCAGGAACCTCAGCGGGACCAGGACCCGGTCGCTGACCAGCACGGGGGGCTCGCTCCTCCGACCTGAACCTTGTCGGAGGGCGCGGACTCCGAGTTGTCGGGGGTCACGGCGGTGGCGTAGTAGAAGTAGATGAGCCCTTCCTGGATGGTCCGGTCGGTCCAGGTCAGGCCCCGCTCGGCGAAGTCGTTGAGCGGGTAGCCTTCCCCGCCCCACTCCGAAACGGACCGGTAGTGATGTAACCGACCACTTTGTCCGCCCCGCGCTCGGGCGGCTCCCAGTTGAGCACCACGCCCTCAGGTAAGCGCGCATCGAGTTCTGCGCTGCATGGCCCAAAGCACCTCCCTTCTCTTCCTTCCCCCTTTCGCCGGCTCGGCCTCTGCGGCCCCAGCCCAGAGCATTGTGCTCACTCCCTACACGCGGAGTCCTCAGAGGATTGGAGTTCATTGCCATAGAATGACCTTATAGGTGAGCGAGCCAAGGAGGGTGAGGACGAGTGGCCGACGATTACTGCTGGTGTGGCAGCCGGTTGGTAGAATGTGCAAGGTGCGATGGCAAGGGCTGGGTCTATATAGGCTTCTTCCACGGCGAGGAGAATCCCTGTAAGACCTGTAACGGAACAGGGAAGCTCTGTCCAAAGCACGGGAATAACTACAGCTAGGGTGTTGCCTCTCCCTCCATCCGCGGTGCCGCTGCCCAGGAACGCTCCCGTGACGGCAGTGTCCGTGGACGCCGCCGCTGGGCCCTACCCGCAACTGACACGCCCAGCGAAGGGCGCCTCTCGAGCAGCATCTGCGTAACTTCGTGGTCTACGCACCGCCCCGCCGGGCGGCAAAACCCACACGACGGCTCAGGGAATGACCAGGAGGAAGTAGCTCGTCGTCTCCGCAAGGTTCGGCCTTCCGAGGACGGCCGCGGAGTTGTCGTGCCAGACGACCTCGAACCGCGGCGCCTCCGCGCACCCGGCGAAGGCGAAAGCCACGGCCAGGGCGGCGGCCGAATCGAGGTGGGCGGGGCCCATGGCGAAGAGAACGTCCCAGTCTCCGTTTCGGAGGGCCTGGAGGGTAAGCTCGTCGCGCCGGTCGGCCTCCGCCCGGGGCAGGTAGTGAGAGAAGTCCACCGAGGCGATGACGAGGACCCCGCCTCCGGCCGCCGCACCGCGACCCGGGGCCAGTTCGGCCAGGAGTCGCCCCAGAGCTGCGGCCCGCTCGAAAGAGACGCCGGCCCGCACGGTCAGGGGAACGACCCGGACCTCCGGGAAGTACCTCTTGACCAGGGGAACCAGCGCTCCGACGGAGTGCTCCCGTTCGAGCACGTCCCAGGCCTCGACGGCCGCCCCGCGCGCGACGAGGGCCGAGACCAGGTCAGTATCGGCCTCCACCCTTCCCACGGCTGTGTTCCAGGCCGCACGGCAGGTCCCGACCGCCGGACCGGCCCCGAAGTGATCTGGCCCGACGATGACGACCGTCTCGGGCGGACGTTCAGCCAGCGCCGCCAGGAGCCCCGCCGCGAGGTGCCCGGCGACCAGGTGGTGGGGGACGATGGCCGCGCGGACGCCGCCCACACCGCGGGCCCCGACGGGGCTCTCCTTGGTGGCGGTGGAGGCGGGGCCTCCGCCAAGGCTCACGACCACGCGGCGGGCGACCGGCGCGGCCCCGGCCGTGGCGCGGTCGAGCTGCTCCGGGGTGACGAACCGGTCGGAATGGGCCGGGAGCCCGACCGACCTGCCCGGCCCGCCGGAGCGGTCTCCCGAGCGGGCCGCCGCGGGTGGGTCGATCATCCCCAGAAGGGCCGCTCCGCACAGGCTGACGGCCGCCACCAGGGCGGCCCCTACTACCAGGGCGACCGCCCCCGCGACCGGTCCGGTCCGCCCGGCCCGGCGGGCGCGGCGGAACTCCCGTCCGGTCGGGCGGGCGCGGCGGGACCCCCGTCCGGTCGGGCGGGGGCGGCGGGACCCCCGTCCGGTCGGGCGGGGGCGGCGGCGACGGCTATCTGATTCCAAGGATGTCCTTCTCCGTCACGGCGAAGATCTCGCCGCTCTTCACGTGCTGGACCAGCGCCGGATCAGCCTGGTAGGTCCCGGTCGAGACCACCCGGGCGTAGTAGGCGATACGCCCCGCGCCCTCCCGGGAGACGACCCGACCCGTCTTGGGGTCGGTTCTGCGCTCGACCCACAGGTTGAAGGTGACCTTCTGGCCGTCGACCTCCACCGGCCACTGCACATCGCCGTCCCGCTCGCTGACGTAGAGCGGACGAGGCACGGCCTTCAGGCCGGAGGGCAGGAAGTCCACCACCTGGAAGGGTCCCTCGGGCGCGGAGGCCGCCACGCGGTACTCGAGGACGACCTTGACCAGATCCCCGGCCCGGAGGGCCGTCACCCGGCGGCCGCCAACGTAGTAGCTGCGGGTCAGTGAGATCTCGTTACTCCTCACCTTCACCTGGTCCAGGTCCACCGGCGCCCGGTAGCGGACGCAGAGGCCCACGTTCCCCTGGATATCGGAGAAGGTCAGGGCGGCGAGTTCCTCACTCCGCAGGGTCAGGCTATAGGTCTCCTGCGGGGCGAGGGTCACCCTGGTCCCCTGGGGGCCCAGAACGAAGGACACCGCCTCCGACGGGGTTCGCGGCACGGCAAACGAGAGGTAGAGGGCCATATCGAGGAGGTTCAGCTCCTCCCACGGCGCGTTGTCGAGGAGGTAGTCCAGCATGGCCAGCCGCTCGGTCAGGCGCAGCCTGGCGGCGACGACCGCCCCTAGGGACGTGGCGGCTATGGTCTCCTCCGGGTCGCGGCTGACGTTGAGGCGCAGGAGCGGGCCGATGCGGTCACCCCGGCGCCGGAGGAGGTCGGCGAAGAGAGTCCGGGCCCTCTCCTCGTCCCCGAGTTCGGTGAGTCCGAGACAGAGATAGAGGATCTCCTTGTCGCTGAGATCGGGAGCGGCAGCCAGGAGCTTGAGCTCGCTCAGGACCGGCTCGCCCAGGGCGGCCAGGCCGAAGAGGGCCACACAGAGCCGCTCGCGCGTCGCCCTCGGGTCGTCGTAGACCGCTCCGAGGTAGCCGAGGAGACCATTCCGATCGAAACCGACGCCCTGTCCGGCCGCCACAAGGGCCGCCGCCTTGGCCGTCAGCTCGAGGCTGGGATCGGCGTAGGGCAGGAGGGCCACCCCGCCGCTCGCCTGGAAGGCAGCCAGCTCGCTGGCGGTGGGAGCCTCCCCCAGCCTGGACTCGTCCAGACCGAAGTGCTCGACGAGGAGCCGCACCGCGGCCACCCGGGCAGCCTTCATGTCCGCCCGCGCCCCGCCGCCACTGAGCCTCTCGAGCATCGCCAGGTACTTCCCGCGTTCCGCGTCGGAGAAGGTTAGGGTGGTCAGCTCCCCGGGCGCTCCCGCCACCTTGAGGTCGGCGGCTACCCGGTAGTAGTCGACCCGGTCAAGGCGCAGGTAGGTGTCGAGCACCGTGATGGGTAGGACAAGCGTATCGACAAGCGGGGTGCCGTCCGGCCCGGCAGCCCGGCCGGTGACCCGGACCTCGTAGCTACCCGCGGTGAGCTGGCCGAGGGCGAGGCCGGTCGGAACGAAGGCCTCTCCGCGGCCGGTGAACTCGGCGGCCACCTCGCCGCCGGCGCCGCCCGGACCGGTCGAGCCCCCCGCCGCACCCCCGACCGACTCCGACCCGCCGGCCGGGAGCCGCACCAGGCTCCCCTCGAAGGTCACGCTGGTGCCCGGAGTGAGGGCCGTCCCGTAGGCTCGAACCGGCAGCACCGGCTCATCGCCGGCGAGGTAGGTCTGGTTCAGGGACAGCTCGACGAAGAAGGGGAGTTTCACGGGGACGCTCACCGTCCCGCTCCCCGCCCTCACTCCGGAAGCGTAGGCGTGATAGGTGATCCGCCAGGAGGTCAGGTTGTCGGGAAGGACGATCTCGGTCGTCGCCCGGCCGCTCGACCCGGTTGTGAGGGTCTTGAAGAGAGCCGTGTCGCGGAAGTCGCGGCGCTCGCCGCCGCCCTCGCCGCCCGACTCGGCGCCCTCCCCTGGGACGGCGCGCTTGCGGTGCGACCCCGCGGTGTGGAAGATGTAGGTCCCGATGTGCTTTGCGTAGAGGTCGTCGAGGAAGGCCACGCGCTGGTCGATGAGCCGGTAGAGCGCCTCGTCGACCATGCACAGGTTGACCTCGGCCCGGACCGGATTGCCGGCGGCGTCGGTCACCGCGACGGTGATGACGGCCTTGTCGCCCGGGCGGTAGGTCTCGCGGTCGGTAGTGACCGACACATCAAGGCCCCGCTCGGAGTACTCGAACCGCACCGCCAGACACGAAAGCTCGTGGTACTCGCGCCCGTCGAAGTAGACGCCGCCGACGTTCGTATTCGGGACAAAGCCCTTCTCGAAGGTGAAGGACCAGCCGGCCTTGCCGCTCACCTCCACGACGTCGAGGCCCTGCCGGGCCGTATAGAAGAGGAAGGCCTTCGGCCGGTCGGCGACCGGGTTGCCCCGGTCCTTCACCGTCAGGTCAACCTTCTCGCCGACCGAGTACCGGGCCTGGTTGCGGTCGGAGGGCTCCAGGTGGTACCAGGGCCATTCCTCGTCCGGCCCCGCCGTGAACTGGCCGTGGGCGAAGACCTCCCGACTTATCACCCGGCCCGAGTTGTCGGTGGAGGTGAGGGTGACGATGTACGTCTTTCCCGGGTCGGGGGTGAACGACCAGGCGGCAAGTCCGTCGGAACCGGTGGTGAGGACGAATTCCTCCAGGAACTCCCGCTGCTCCCGGTAGAAGTAGGTCTTACGAACGACCTTATTGACGAAGTCGTAGTACTGCCCGACCTCTTCTTTTATCCACCGCTGCTCGTACAGCCGGGCCGTCACCGGGCGGCCGGCGACGGGGTCGCCGAGGTAATCTGCCCAGCCGGGGCCGTAGACCCCGCTCGGGCGCGGCGCCCCGTTCCCGACCCCGCCCCCTTCAGAGGGAGCGTTGATCCGGTCGAGGGTCACAGCGTTCAGGCAGACCTCCACCCACGCGGTCTGCCCCTCCCGCCGGACATCGGCCCGCATGGCCACGTCCTTTTCAAAGACCCTTACTCCCGCGCTGGCCCAGATGTAGCCCGCCTCGGGGAGGTCCGCGTTGACGTAAAGGGTGTCCTGGCGTTCCAGAACCGAGGGGTCACCCCCCGCCGCCGGGCGATGGACGAGGACAGCCCTGCCGTCGAGGCCCGTGGTGAGGGTGCCGTGGCCCGGCGATCCGCCATAGTCGAACCTTAGGGCGGCGACCGGCGTTCCCTCGAAGAACTCGGCGGTGAGGGTGAAGGAGACCTTCTCGCCGGCGAAGACGGCTCTCCTGTCCGCGTCGAGGTCGACCCTGTAGGCGGGCTTGGTGTAGGTGGCCACCTCGAAGTACTTCCAGGCCAGGGCGACGTTCCCGACGGCGACCTTCAGGTGGTAGTACCCGGGACGGAGATTGGGTAGACGCACACTGCCCTCAAAGGTGTGCCCCGGGCTGAGTCGGATGGTCTGACGGGAGATGAGGCCGGGGTCGCCGCGGCCGCCGAGGGCTCCCGACCAGACATCGTAGGGCGAGGCCCGGAGCTCGATCGTGAGCTCCTGGACCTGCCCGGCGCCGGGAGCGAGCGGCTCGACGAGCCCCCAGAACCACACCTCGTCGTCCGGAAGGTAGAGAGGCCGGTCGGTGTGGAGGTAGACCCAGTAACTATCCACGGTCCGCCGTCGCTCGAAGTCCTCGCGGCCCCAACGGGGCGAGAGATCGAGGATGAGCCGCGAACCGCTTGGAGAAGTCGCGAGCACGTAATAGGGCGCGACCGACTCCCAGTTGGAGGCGGGATCTCCTCCGCCGGGCCGGGCTGCGGAGGCCGGATCAACGAGCTCCGCGGGTGTGGTGAAACGGGCCACGCCGTCCGGCCCGGAGGCGGCCAGACGGGCCCCGCCCGATGCGGGGCTGACCTCGACGCCCGGGACCGGAGCCGCGGAGGACAGGTCATTGAACCAGAGGGCGGTCTCGTCGACGGCGGCGATGACGTACCCGGCAAGGTCCGTAACCTGGAACCAGGCCAAGCGGGTCACGCCCCCGAGGCGGAAGACGGCCAGGTAGAAACCTTCGGGAAGCGGCTCGGGCAGGACGATGTACGTCGCCCACCCGAGGCTTCGGAGCTCGAGGTCGGCCCTGAGGACGCGCTCGAGCCCGGTCGTGTCCGGACGGTACCCCTCCCGAGCCGCCTGGGCCCAATAGGGTACCCTATCGCGCTCCCTCAAGGCGGCCACCAGGGCGGAGGCGTCCGAGTAGCGATAGACCTCGGTGCTGGCCGTGGGAACCCGACCACTTCCCGCCTCGCCACCGAGGTCGTAGTAGGAGACACCGAAAAATGGGGCCTGGTCCGGCGCGAAGGCCTGGACGCCCCCTGTTTCGTGGAGGTAGAAATAGAACCCGGCCGGAGTTCCTGACCTGGCCGGTTCGGTCTCAAAGGCGAAGACGTAGTCCTCTCTCAGGACCTGGTTCGTCCCTTCCGCGCCGAGCCCGGCCCGGAGCGTGCAGGTGTAGACGGTGGCGGGGTCGAGGGGCACGGCAGGGACGAAGACCCAGACCCGCCGGTAACGCTCCCACTTGCCCGGGACAGAGGGACTGATGGTGAAGAACTCGGACGGGTCGTTGACCCCGTCGTGGCTGAACTCGAGCTCGATACCCGTCCGGAGGGGAGCCCCGGACGAGCGGTTCCCCGGGAGCGTGGCCACCACGCGGAGGTCTCCCCGGACCTGGTAGGCCCAGCTATAGCCGGGCTCCTCCGGTCCGGCGAGGGCCAACCGGATCCGGTAGACCCGGTCGGGCTCCAGGGGCTCGGACGCACGGATCACGAAGACCTTTCCTCCGCCCCCGTCGGCGGCCGCGACGGTGAACTCCACCGCCGGCTCGATGGTGACGGCCCGCCTGACCACAGACAAGGGAAGAGCCTCCTCAAGGGTGAGGACGAAGGAGGCGTCCGGAGCCACCCCCAGCGCGTCCTCGTCCGACGGCCTTAGCGTCGCGGCCAGGGCCCGGCCATCGTCGAAGACAAACCCGGGAAGGCACGACCGGTAGGAGAAGACCCCGGTGACGACGAGGACCACGGCGGCCGCGGCCGCCCCGACTCTGACCAGGGTTCTCCGGCTTGGCCTGAGCGCTCCGAGCGCTGACCTCAGTTTCGCCATCGTAAGTCTCCCTTCTCGTTCCGCGGGAGGAAGATTTCGAGAGCGGGTGATAATGTCCTGTGGGGGGGACCGACGGGCCTGGGGGAGGAGGCCGCCAGCCTCCAGCGAAAAGCCTCCGCGGAAAGGGGGCGCCGATGTGCCGGTCCTGGAGGTCTACGAGGAGCTAGGGGTGGACGGCGGGTGTCACCTCTTCACCTTCGACCCGCCGGGACTGCTCGCCTGGGGCCGGAGTCGCGAGGAGGCCCTGAGGGAAGCGCCGGGCCAGGCGGCCGCGCTGCGGGGGCTACTCGCCGAGCACGGTCTTCTCGGAGTGCTCAAGGAGGCCTGGGAGGCACGGGAGACGCCGGAGCTGAAGGTCGCCGAGACGGTCAGGGGCCGGAACCAGGTGAGCCACGGGGGCACGAAGGCCACCTTCGCCCGAGACCTCGTGCCGGTGAGCGGGGATGAAATCCCCGGCTTCCTGCGGTGGCTGGCCGCCCTGCGCACTACCCTCTGGGCCCTCAGGGACCGCATCCCGCCGGAAGGCTACTCCTTCCGGTCCCTCCCCCACCGCATGACCATCGAGGAGCAGCTCCGACACATCGCCGGCTGCGACCGGTGGTACCTCAGCCGCTTCTGGGACAACCTCCCGCGCCTGCCGCGCTCCCGCGACGTCTGGCACAAGCTCGAGCTGAACCGCGGGCGGGCCCTCTCCATGCTCGGCGGCATGACTGCCGAGGACCGGGCCCGCACCCTAAAGACAGACCACGAGGTCTGGTCCGCCCGCAAGCTCTTCCGGCGCTTCGCCTACCACGAGAAGTTCCACCGCGACACCATAGAGCGGGATCTGGCCCTCTTCCTGGAGCGGGAGGGGGCGTAGGTGCTGAAGACCTTCGTGTGGATGACGGCCTCGGGCGCGCTGCTGGCCGCGGCCGTCCTTGCCGCGGCGCTCGGGGCGGTGCGGCTCATCGCCGGCGGCCGGTGGTGGGAGCGGTTCCGCCTGGCGCCGGCCGCCCCGGGGGCCGTGGTCGCCTTCGTCCTGGGGGCGGCCGTGTTCGCGCCCTCCATCGCCCTTCTGCAGGTCCCCCTCCAGAACGCCGTCTCGCGATGGGTCATGGCCAGCCTGGCAACGGCTGAGCAGGCCGTTCTCCTGCTGCCCGTCGTCCTGCCTTCGGGACTGGTCCAGGAGCCGGCGAAGCTCGCAGCCGCTCTCGTAGCCGTCTCCGCGGCGGTCCGTCTCCTCGGCCGGGCCGGCCGCAGGAGTCCGGGAGGCGACCTCGGCCGGATTCTCGGCGTGGCCGCCGGGGCCGGTTTCGGATGGTACGAGGCGTCACACCTCCTGTCCCGGACGCTCGAGGCGGCAGCCGGGATGGGACTCGGAGTCATGGTCCTGCCGACCCTGGAGCGTTTCTCGGCCGTCCTCATCCACATGTCCCTGACCGGGCTCGTCACGGGGGCGTGGGGCGCCCGGGGCCGGGGAGCCTGGCCGGTGCTGGTCGCGGTCGCCCTGGTCCACGGCCTGGTGAACTACACCGCCGTCGTCCTCTTACCCCTGGCCGGCGCGCCGCTCGTCGAAGCCGGCCTGCTGGTCACGGCCCTGGGCCTGACGGCCCTCCTCGCCAGGGGGGACTGGCGGGGAGGCCGCGGGAGCGGGAGAGAACAGCGAGAGCGGACCATGCGTTCCCGTGACCACGAAGGAGGGGAAAGCAGATGACCGGACCAAACCGAGGAAGGGTTCGACGTCCGCGGGGACACACGGCGACCGTCGCTATCATCGTGGCCGTCGCCGTCATCGCCGGCGCCCTCCCGGCCGCCGGGGGATGCGCCCGCGCGCCCGAGGAGCCGCTCGCCCTCAGGGTTCCGTGGGTGGCCGGAGAGATCTCCGTCCTCACCATCCAAAGCGCGGCGGACGGCCGCGTCGTCGGCACGTGGGAGCTCAGAGTGGAGGCGGCCGACCCGGGACCGGGTTGGGTCCTGAGCTCGTTCCTCTCCGCAGAGGGGTTCGAGGAGAGGAGCTCGGTCCGCGTAGGGCGGGATGACCTTCTCCCGGCACGTGTCGACTATGAACTCCGGACGGCCGACGGGACGGCCACCTACACAGCTCTGTACGCCGCGGGCAAGGCCACCCTGACGGCGGACGTCTTCGGCAAGAGACAGAAGGCCACAGTCAAACTCCCCGATGCCCCCTACTTCGACAACGAGCAGTTCGTCACCACCCTGCGGGCCCTGCCCCTGGCCGAGGGCTGGTCACGGGCCCTCAACGACATCGTCACTCGGAACGCCACCAAGGCGCGGATAACCGTCGCTGTGACGGGGGAGGAGGAGGTGGACTCTCCGGCGGGCACTTTCCGGTGCTGGGTGGTGGAGCTCAAGGGCATCGGCCAGACAGCCTGGATCGCCGTTGAGCCGCCGCACCAGCTGGTGCAGTACCGAAACGCGCAGTCAGGCCTCGTCATGAAGCTCGCGGACTACTCGGCGTCCGGTGAGTGACCGCGGGGCGGGGCCAGGCGCGCTCTCGCCATCAGTCCGTCAGTCAAGGGGTGACCCCCCGGGCCCCACCCGGGCGGGCACGGCCCTTTCGCCTTGGAGGGAAGCATGAGGCGGATGCCTGCATCACAATTCTACCCGTCTACCCGACACCGGAGCACGAGCGGGCCTCTCTGGCGCGAGCCCGGGAGCGCCGCTACAACACGGCCCTCGTCTTCGAGGCCATCCGTCGGGTCGGCGCGTACTCCGAAGTCGAGGTCGACATGCACGACGGCCGGTTCGAGCCGGCCAGGCGCGGCTGGACCTCGGGGCCGGACTCGTTCGAGCTCGAGATCGGGAATACGCTGGTCTACGCGGTCCCGCTCTGGGAAGGCGGAGACCGCTGGGGCCGGCTGCGGACCGAGTGGCTCACATCCCGCTCTACGTCCGGAGAGGGCTCTACTCCCAATCGCTCGGCCGCCTGTGGCACGTGTTCCAGGAGTTCATGCAGGCCCTCTTCATCGCCCCGCGCACCTATCCCATCGCCTACAACAAGTGGGTGCGGGAGCAGGTCGAGGACAGCCTGGGTCTCCCCGGCTCTATCCCCACCTCACGCACCTTTTCGAGGTCGGGCGGCTGGAAAGCGAGGAGCTGGTCCGGAAGGCCCAGAAGCTCGAAGAGCTCCTGGAGGCACACACCGGAAAAACACGTCGGCTGCCATATGAGGGGAAGCAGGGCGGGCCTTTGGATGGCGGGCACGCCGAGAAGTGGCTCGACGTGCCCGCCATCGCCTCGCATCGCAGATTCCCGGAGAGGCCGGTCGGCAGGGCCTTACCACGAAACCGTCCTGGCGTCTCGTCTGCTCGCAGGGACTGGAGGGTATCCCGCCAATTGAGCCAGAGCGGGGGACACCAAGCGGTTCGCCGCCTGAGGGTTCGCAGAAGCCTATTGTCACGGCGCCTGGGCTTGACAAACTAGGGTCACGGAGTTGACTGGGGGTCCGGAAGTGCCGGTCAGAATCGGGGTAGACCAGGATAGGCGAAGGCTTCTGGAAGGCGAGATCGAACGCATGGTTCGGCTCTTTCCCGACCTGGGAGTGCGGAAGGCCATCCTTTTCGGCTCTCTCGCTCGGGGGGATGTGACTGCGTCCAGCGACATAGACCTCATACTTGTTATGGACACCACCAAACGCTTCGTGGACCGCCTCGACGACATCATCCGTGCCCTGCGCCCCCGGGTCGGCCTTGATGTCCTGGTCTACACGCCTGAGGAATTCGAGGAGCTCCGCCGCTCAAGGGCTTTCGTTCAGTCGGCCGTCAAGGAGGGAAAGGTCATCTATGAAGCCCAATCCCGCTGACGAGGCAAGACGCTGGTTCGAGCAAGCCCAGGACGACATCGCAGCGGCTGTGCACATGACCAACGGCGGCTTTCACAATCACACCTGCTTTCTAGCCCAGCAGGCCGTGGAGAAGGCTCTGAAGGCGTTCCTGCTCTCCCGTGGAGCGTGGGACGTACGGGGGCATTCCGTCGCCGACCTCTGCTCCGAAGCCGCCAAGGTTCATCAGCCCTTCGCGGCTCTCGTGGACATCGTCGCCCCACTCGACAAGTTCTACATCCCGACACGCTACCCTAACGGGCTACCCGGGGGGACCCCATCGAAGGCGTTTGACAGGGGCGACGCGGAGAGGGCTCTTGAGACCGCCCGGCGGGCGATGAGCTTCATTGCGGAGCAGCTGCCGATTCGAGACTGATCTCACCCCGACGGGTTCTCCAGCCTCGTCCGCAGCTTGTGGAGCACCTAACGTCTGACCCGGGCGCGGAGGACGCCGGCGCGCGCGGCGACGAACTCCCCACGGCCGTCCGGTCCCAGCGGATGAGCGACCGCAGGGCCCAGGAGAGGGCCTTCACGACCATGTCGTCGCGCCACGTAGGCCCCGTAGCAGTCAACGGACCCCCAGCCCGCCACGCCGGCGTCGAGCTCCTCGACCTCGCCCGCGCTGAGGCTGCGAAAGGCGGGCCTTGCAGCTTATGCGCCCCACGCCTGGCGTGGGGCGCTCCCTAACCCTAGCCCCGTCCCGACCGTTATAAGCTCCCGTCTTCCGTGACATTCTGGAGAGCAAGAGCGGAAGAAATGGGGCACATGGCTATGGTCGGAACCGGCAGGCTGGCTCTGGCCGGTCTGGTGGCAGGCCTTGTCGGGAGCCTGGCTCCGCGCGGAGAGAACCTCTATACGTCCGGACCGGGAGGTACAGATCAGGTCTCAAGCGCGCTATCGGCCTGGCGTTCGCCCCCGGGGGCACGACCCTCGGCTTCGGGCAAATCGAGACAACCGATCTTGCCCCGAACGCCATCCCCCTGACCGGGGTCCTCTGGCGCATTGCACCGGAGGAGTTTCTCATGTTAGAGTCCCAGGTAGTGGTGTAAATTCGGTCTAGAGAAGCAGGAAGGCCACCGCGTGGTTCCTAAGCGTTGAGCGTCGCCTACAACGCGAGGAGGGACCGAACGTGGTGGCCGCTGATAGAGTCTGACCTCTGGAGGCGTTACGCAAGGCCGGGAGAGACGGGGACAGCGATTTCTTGCGAGAGAGCGTCGAGATGCTGGCCCAAGCCGTCACCGAGCTCGAGGCTAGGTATCGGATCGGGGCCGACAAGACCAGGAGACAGCCCGGGTTCAGCTCCGCAGGGTGGCGGCGACCCTCGGGCAACAGTATCCGAAGGGCAGCCGCGATCCTTGCCGACGCCGAGGAGGAAGTGCTGGCTTACATGTCCTTCCCGGAGCAGCACCGGCGCCAGCTGCACTCGACGAACCCTCTAGAGCGCCCGCACAAGGAGATCAAACGCCGGGCGAACGTCGTCGGCATCTTCCCCAACCGGCCGGCGGTGATCCGCCTCGTGGGCGCGCTCGGACACTACCAATCTCATGAGAGGCGGAACGGAACATGGACCAACCGCGCTTCTCGCGCTGGCGGCCGCACCCCTGGCACGGACTCGAGGTTGGGCGAAAGCCGCCGGAGCACGTGAACGCCTACATCGAGATCACCCCGTTCGACCTCATCAAGTACGAAGTCGACCAGACTACCGGCTATCTGCGGGTAGATCGTCCCCTGCGCACGTCCGCCAATCCTCCCGCGCTCTACGGCTTCATCCCGCGAACCTACTGCGGGGCCAGGGTCGAAGCCCTGTGCCCGGGTGCAGCCCGGGGAGACGGAGACCCGCTCGATATCTGTGTCATCAGTGAGCGTCCCATATCCCGCTCCGAGGTCATCGTGCCCGCCCGCATCGTGGGCGGGATTCAGCTGCTCGATAGCGGGGAGGCCGACGACAAGATCATCTCCGTCCTGGAAGGGGACTACGTCTGGCAGGATGCGTCGGACTTGACCGACCTACCGCAGATCCTCGTCGAGCGCTTACAGCATTACTTCGCCACCTACAAGCTTGTCCCGGGGACGGAGGCGCAGATCACCGTGCAGCGGGTATACGGCCGCGGCCACGCCGCGGCTGTGGTCCAGGCCGCCATCGCCGACTACGGGGCTCTTCTCGGCTCCGGCCCGCAGGCTTGAGGGAACTGCTCGCAGTCCACTATCACCGAAACCCCGTCCGGGATGACCGTCACCGGCGCCCGGGCGCCGACCATCGACTCGGCCGTCCGAAGAGCCTCTTCGACCGTAGAGGCATGCAGCATGTGCATGCCGGTTACAAGCCCGGGGTCACACCTGTCGGTCACGAGGATGACCTTGTGCCGGGTCAGGATACGGGCGAGAATCTGCGCCTCCCACTGGTCGGGCCGGGTCTCCTCCCGGGGAATGAAGGCTATCCGGCGCGCGACGTCCTCCGGCCCCGGGGCGTCCCTGAACCAGTCGTAGAAGGCCTGGCCGCCATGCCCGTCCTCGCAGGCCGAAACCATGATGATAACACCCCCGGGCTGGGCTGTGGCCGCCGCCGCGGTCATCCCCTTGACAGCCTGGTAGATGTTCTGGTCCAGCGGGTAGCCGCCGTTGGAGGTCATCACGATGGGCGCCGGCACGGGCCGGACCCGGCAGCGCTCCGAGAGCCAGGCGCAGCCGGCCTCGTGGGCCTCCTCCGGATGCCCGGCGAAGGAGGCCACCACTTCCTTCCGGCTGTTGACCACGACATTGTGGATGAACCGGAGCCCGGCCGCCCGGGCCGCGTGCAGCATGTCGACGTGGAGGGGGTTTCCGGCCAAGTTCCCGGTCCTTGCCGCCGGGTGGGCGATGAAGGCGGCGCAGTGGTTGGCCAGGACGGTCTGTTCGCCGGCGATCCCCGGGAGAACGCTCTTGCGACCACCCGAGAAGCCGGCGAAGAAGTGCGGCTCAATGAAGCCCTCGGCCACGACGAGGTCGGCCCAGTCCACCAGAGAGTTGAGCCACAGCTCCCCTCCGGAGGGGAGGACGCCCTTGAAGCTGAGGGCCCGGCGGTCGCGACAGTCGTGAACGACGATGCGCTCCGTCTCCACAAGCTCCCGGCCGAATCTGTCCTCGAGCTCCGGACGGCTTGTCGGCCGGTGGTACCCGGTGGCCACGAGGATGACGACATCGGCCGACGGGTTCGAGCCCCGGATGTCCGCCAACAGAGGCGGCAGGGTTACCCTCGACGGGAGCGGTCGGGTATGGTCACTGGTGATGACGAGCACCCGCTCGGCTGCGGCGGCCAGGGCCCCGAGCCGAGGCGACCCTATCGGGTTGGCGAGGCCGTTCGCCACAACTTCCCGGCCCTCTGCCGGTACCGGCGACTCGTCCAGCCGCGAGCGCAGGACGGCGCGCAGCCGGTTGTCGGGGACCTCGAACTCAAGGTGGGTATCGGCGTAGGGAAGGCTCAGCCGAGCCACGCGCTCCTCACGTCCTTTTCAGTGCGTCTCCCCGCGGATTGAGGGCCCCCAGTACCCCGCCGAGCCCCCGGGTCCCTTCGAGGCCCTCAGCCGTCATGGCCCGCGGTCCCGCTACAACCGGCAGGCCAGGTCGGTGGCCGACCGAATTGCATCCCTGGTACCGGAGGGCTCACGGCAGTCGCCGACCAGGTGGACTGTGATAGGTTCAGCGTCGGCCGCGCCCACGCTCGACGCGGACAGCGGGTTCGTCCAGGAAGCTCCCGCTTCCAGGCCCCCCAGGGTCCTGACGGGCCGGCGGGCACGTCTGAGCAGCCAGTCCTTGACCGCCCGGGCGAACGGCCCGCCGGGGCGTCCTCGCCCCATCAGCGCCCAGAAGGGGCGACTGAGGGCCACCACCAGCCCGGGGCCCGGGCGATAGCGGGCACCGGTGGCCACCACCACGACGTTCGGCCGGTAGGAGCCGATGTCCTGCGCCCGCACCCTCCGTCCGGTCTGGACCGCGACACCCAGCTCCTCAAGTTGGGCCGCGAGGCTGGCCAGGAACCGCTCGAAAGGCTGCTGCCTCGCGACGACGTTCTCGAAGAACGGGGCCTCCGCCGCCCGCCTCAACTGCCCGCCCAGGCGCCGCGAAGCCTCGACCAGGGTGACCGAGTGGCCGCGGGCCGCGGCCAGCCGTGCCGCCTCCAGACCGGCCGGCCCGCCTCCGATCACCAGGACCCTGAGAGGCCGGACGGCCCGTTCCAGGCGGCACTCGCTCTCACGGCCGACCCGGCCGTTCACGGCACATCCCAGGGAGTCGCCGTCCCGCATGCCGTCCACGCACGAATTGCACGAGAGGCAGTAGCGGATTGACCGAGTCCGTCCGGTCGCCGCCTTGGCCGCCCACTCGGGGTCGGCGATGAGCTGGCGACCCAGAACGATCAGGTCGGCCTCCCTCCGGGCGAGAGCGGCCTCGGCCGACACGGGGTCGTTCATACGGCCCACGGCCATGACCGGAAGGCCCGTCCTTTGCTTCACGGCCCGGGCGTAAGGCAGGTAGCAGGCTTCGGGGTAGTTCATCGGAGGCGTCATCGTGTGGGGATCACCCGAGCGGTAGCTGCCGGCCGAGACGTGGAGGGCGTCGATCCCGGACTCCTCGAGGAGTGAGGTGAGTTCGAGGGCGTCAGCGGGTCCGAAGCCGCCGGGAGCGAACTCGTCGGCGCTGAAGCGGAAGGTCAGGGCCGCCCTATCCCCCACCGCGCTACGGCAGGCGCGGATGACCTCGAGGGCGAAGCGAGCCCGCCGGCGCCGATCGCCTCCGTACTCGTCCGTCCGCAGGTTCTCGAGAGGCGACAGGAACTGGGCGATGAGGTAGCCGTGGGCCCCGTGAAGCTCAATGACCTCGAAACCGGCCCTCACCAACCTCTCGGCACAGTGCGCGTGGACCATGACCAGGGCCTTGATTTCGTCGACGCTGAGCTCGCGCGGGACAACCCGCTCCAGGCGGCCCTTCTCGTAGACGAGATGTTCTACCGGCGACGGCCCGGCCGGCTCACAGCCGGTCAGGTTCCTGGTCGTCCGCCCTCCGGCGTGCCCGATCTGGATGCCGGGGACCGCTCCGGCGGCCTTGACAGCCCGCGCGAGAGCGCTCAACCCTTCCAGGTAGCGGTCGTGGTAGAGGCCGATCTCCCCGACCCGGTGACGCCCGGACGGGTGGGGGGCCCCCATCTCGATGATGATGAGCCCGGTACCGCCACGGGCCCGCTCGACGTAATAGTCGATCATCCGCTGGGTGACACAGCCGTCGGCGGTCGCAAACCGGGTCGTCATGGGAGCCATGGCGATCCGGTTCCTTACTCTCACGTTCCCGATAGTGACGGGGGTATGGAGGAAACCCACCGCGTATCCCTCCG
>DYFB01000002.1 GCA_020725405.1 Symbiobacterium sp.
CGAGATCTCGTCCGGTGAGGCCGGCACGAGAGGCGAGCGGACCCGCGACGAGGAGAGGCGGCCCATCATCTTCAGCCCCTCCTTCACCCGAACGCACCAGTTGGACTTGGGGGGAACGGAGAAGACAGCCTCGGTGATAGGCCACAGGCGATCGTGAATCCGGCGCGCGCGGGCGTAGTCGCCTTGCTTGCAGGCGTCGTAGAGCTCGCAGATGAGAGCGGGCGTCAACGCGGCGTAGACGACGAGGGTCCCGTCACAGCCCGTCAGATAGGTGTGCATCAGGTGCTCGTCGTTGGCGCTGAGGACGGCGAAGTCGGGATGGCGCGCCTTGAGCGTCCGGAAGGCTCTCTCGTAGGCGAGAACCTCCCAACTGGCCTCTTTCACTCCGACGACATTCTCCATGCCGGCGATCTCCGATAGTGTCTCGAGATCATAGGCGGCGTTCCCCATCCAGGGCGCGTACTGGAAGACGATGATGGGGATGCCGGCCCGGCCTACCTCCTCGAAGAACATCCGGACCGCGCCCGGTGCCCGGCCGATGAGCCAGGCCGCGGGCGGGCAAAGGAGAATGGCGTCGGCTCCCGCGTCCTTCGCGTCTCTGGCCAGGAGCACCGCCTCGGGCGCCGACTGGGCCGAGACCCCCGCGACGACCCTGGCCCGACCGCGGGCGACGGCCACCACCTGCCTGAGGACCTGAACCCGTTCCTCGCGCGTCAAGGCGTCGACTTCACCGGCGTGGGCGTTCGGCACGACCCCGGCGATACCCGGGCAGGAAAGGACGTCCTCGATGTGGGCCTTCAGGGCGCCGAGATCAAGGCGACCCTCCTCGTCGAACGGCGTCACCGTCGCGGCCAGCACACTGCCGATTGCCGTCATGGCTATCACTCCCTGTCTGTTCCTGCTCCATACCTGCGCTTATTCTAAGCAACCCCGGCCCACGCGCCCGCCGGCCCGCTGCCACAAGCCGTTCGACGCCGGCCGGCTGCCACTAGCCGTTCGCCCCTGCCGGCGGCCCGGCTACCTGATCGGCTTCAGCGGCGCCGCGTGGCCGGTGATCCAGCCCTTATCGCGGAGGTGCCGGAAGGCCGTGGCCTCGGCGTACCACTCCAACGGCGGGCAGCCCGGGACGCGCACAATCTTCATGTCTTTCTTGGCGCGCTGGGCGGAGCCAGGCATGAGCCGGCGGCTGAGGAGGTAGCCCATCCCGGCCCGGATGCCGCAGTTGCCCACCAGCCAGACCTCGTCAGCGTTAAGGACGTCCTCAGCGATGGCCAGGGGTTCGCGGCCGAAGATGCAGGCGTACTTCACGTCAGGTTCGACCTCAATGGGGATGGCCTTCACCCGGGGCTTGCAGCCCGGGCACACGCCACCCACGTAGCTCTGGACGTTGGGGGCGGGGTGGACCGCGCTGAGAACCGGGCGGGCGAAGTAGGTCTTGACCGCATCGATGGAGCGCCCGACCACCCTGATGCACTGGAGGTCGGCGCAGCCGAGCCCCTGCTTGGCGGCGATCTGAGTCGAGGCCGGTTCCATCGGGTCGCAGCCCATGATTGCGGCGCAAACGGCGTCGACGGCCACGATATCGCTTCCACCAACGATCAGGTCGCTCCTGACCGCGTCGCCAGCGTGCGGCCCGTAGCCCTCCATCGCCACCGACCCGTCGACGATGTGCAGGGCGGGCTTGACGACCTTGGCGATGTCGCAGAGAAGGTAGGCGAGGTCGAATTCACGGTGGAGGAGCTTCCTGTGCTCGAAGGGGATGCAGCCCAGCAGGTTCTTGATGGCCAGGGTGAGGTTCATGATAAAGCTGGTCTTCATCTTGGGCACATTGATGATTGTGTCGGCCTCGAGTACGGAGCGCGGGAGGGAAACGGTCCTGACGGCCACCGCACCGGGTACCTTCACTATCTCCCGGGGTTCGGCGTCGAAGAACGTGACCTCTCCGCCCTTCTGCCTGACAACGTCCTCGACCCCCGTGAACCTGAAGGCGTCTTCGGCCTTCACGCCCCAGACGGGGGCCTCCCCTACCACGACGCTCCTGGCCCCGCGCCTCAGCAGCTCTTCGACCAGAGCTCCGATGACCAGGGGGTTGGTGGTTTCCGGGCTGACCGAGTGGGGGACGGGGAGGGCCAGATTGGGCTTGAGCAGAACCCTACCCATCCGGCTGAAGTCAAGTCCGGCCTCGGCCAGAAGGTCCAGGCACTCGCGCACGGCCCGCTCCGCGTCGGCTTCCCTGACAATCGCGACGACACTCTGCTTGTCTCTAGTCACCGGAGGTCACCTCCTCGTCGGACTCGGCCCGGGCGGTGGGCGCCAGGCCGGCCCCCTGCAGAGCCTCCGGGATCAGCTCTTCCCAACCGAAGGCCATGAAGTGCAGCCCCTGGACCAAATCGGCCAGGTCCCGCACTGTCTCCGAAGCGATGGCGAGCGACTCCCTCCGGACGTCGGCGGCGGTCTCGAGCCGCCTCAGCATCGATTCAGGCACCCGGGTTCCCCTGGCGATGGACTCCAGGCGACGGGCCATTCCGGCCGACTTGAGGAACACGACTCCAAGCAGGATGGGCACACCCAGGCGCCCGGCCCGCTTGAGGAAAGAGCGGGCCCGCCCGGCGTCGAAGACCGCCTGGCTCTGGAAGAACTGGGCGCCCGCGCTGATCTTCTTCTCCATCTTGAACAGCTCGAGTTCGGGGTCTTGGGGATCGAGGTTGCACGCCGCTCCCTTGAAGAAGGTGGGCGCCCCCTGAAGGTCCCCGCCCGCCAGGTCGGTCCCCCGCTCGAGGCAACTGGCCGCGCTCAGCAGGAGCGGCGCATCGAGGTCGAATACCGGCCGGGCCTGGGGGTGGTCGCCGAGCGCCGTGTGATCACCGGTCAGGGCCAAGATGTTCTCGATGCCCAGGGCGTGGGCGCCGAGAAGGTCCGACTGCAGGGCGATGCGGTTGCGGTCTCGGCAGGTCACTTGGAGAATCGGCTCGATCCCCGAGCGGAGGAGCAGCGCGCAGCCCGCGAGGGAGCTCATCCGCATCACCGAACCCTGCTGGTCGGTGACGTTGGCGGCATGGGCGTAGCCCTTGGACTCCACACCCTTGCTGATGAAGCGCTTGACGTCCGACCCTTTGGGGGGCTGGAGTTCCACTGTTATGGCGTACTCTCGGCGCGCCAGTCGTTGTCTCAGAGTCGTCATCGGCCCGACTCGCCTCCTCGCAGCGCCGCGATGGCGGTGAGCAGCTCCTCGGAGGGCCGGCGCCGCGAGTGGTCGGCCGCCGGGATGAGGGCCTTGAGGCTGTCCAGCCTCCCTGAAGCCCTGAGCCGCTCGACAATCCGGGCCCAGCCGCACGAGAGGAGTTCCGGATTGACCTCGCAGCGGCCGTCCACGGAGCCACCGCACGGCCCGTTGCGGAGTCCCTTGGCGCAGGCGGTCACGGGACAGATGCCAGCGGTGAGCCCGAGCAGGCACTCGCCGCACTCGGCGCAGGACTCGAAGGCCCAGGCCTGACCTACCCGGCCTCCAGGCGAGAAGGTGTCAAGGGCCGGGACGACCGGCTTGTCGACAAGGCCGGCCACCACCTGCACTCCCACGCCGCAGGCAACCACCAGCACGGCGTCGGCCCTGGCGAGCTCCGGCGCCAGGCGGTCGAGCCAGAGGCGGTCGTGCGTGGCCTCGCAGGCGAGGTCGATCAGGGCCTCCGCCACGACGGTCCGCCCGAGTTCGGCCAGGGTCTGCTGGTAACGGTAGAGCCCTTCGACTCCGCCGTTGCCGAAGCAGTTCTCACAACCGTTGCAGCCCAGGACGAACACGCTAGGACGCTCCTCGAGAAGCGCCGACAGCTCGTCAAGCGGTTTCGGGCGGGTGAACATCAGGGGCATCGTGATCCCTCCCAGGGGGGGGCCCTAGCGCGGGGCCGGGGCCCCCCGACACTGCAGCACAACCCTTGACCAGGCGGCCTAGGCGGCGCGTTCGCCGCTCGGCGCTCCCTAGTCGGCTGCGCTCACCGACACGTCCCGCTTGACGCTGAGCGACTTGGAGGTCGCCAGACTCACCAGCCAAGTAGCGAGCAGGGCGGCCGGGAAGGCGAAGAACGCCTCCCGGACGGCGGGGTAATACGGGGAGTAGAGCATCCAGCCGACCGAACCCAGGCAGCCGGTGACCATGCCCGCCAGGCCGCCCCAGTGGGTGGTGCCCCTCCAGTAGAGCGTGAGGAGCAGGGAGGCCGCGAAGCTCATGCCCAGGGTGCCGAAGGCGAACATGGCGAAGTAGAGGATGCTCTTGATCTTGATCGCCCCGATGATGAAGGCGATGATGACCGTGCCCACGGTGACGACCCGGCCGATGGCCAGGTCCTTACCCTCGGGCAGGTCGGGCACGAAGATCCGCCTGATGATGTTCTGGGTGATGGCACCGGTTATGAGCATCACGAAGGAGTCGACGCTCGACATGATCGCCGCCAGGACGGCCGCCATCATAATGCCGGCTATCACCGGGTTGAGGTAGGTCACGGCCCAGGTCGCAAAGGCCTGTTCGGGGTTGCCGATGGTGGGGAGAACCACCCTGAGGCAGAGGCCGATGATGACGGGGCAGGTCATCCGAGCGGTCTCCAGGAAAACGTTGATGACCATGGCCGCGCTCAGGCCCTTCTCGCTCTTGATCGACATGAACCGGGTCACGATGCCCGGGAAGCCGAAGTAGGAACTGGCGATGGCGAAGTAGCCCAGGACGAACATCGCCAGGACGTAGCCCGTCTTCCCGCCCGTCCAGGTGAGGAGGACCGGGTTGATGTCCTTAAGCTGGGTCACGAGAGCACCCCAGCCGCCGATATGACCGAGAAGGACTATGGGGGTGAAGAAGAGGGCCAGAAGCACGATCAGTCCCTGGAACGTGTCGGTCCAGACGACCGAACGATAGCCCCCGAGGAAGCAGTAAAGCAGCATGCCGAAGGAGACGATGGCGATGGCCGTGACGTAGTTGAGCTTGAAGGCCGCCTCCATCGTGATGCCGGCCGCGACGACGTTGGTCCCGATGTAGGCCAGGTGCAGAATGATGATAATGAGGCTGCCGACGATCCTGATCAGGTGATACGGGTCACCCAGCCGCTGGGCGAGGAAGTCGTCGACGGTGAGGCCCCCGACCTGCTGCGACTGGCGCCTGAGGAGCGGAGCCACGAAGCGGTAGGAGAGAAGGGCCATCAGGGGCAGGGTGAGAGCGTACCACAGGGCGGAGATGCCCATCAGGTAGCCGGCGGCCACCCAGCCGGTGAAGACCCAACCGGTAGCGCCGGTGTTCACCGCGCTGAAGGCGGTGGCCAGGGGGCTCACCTGACGGCCGGCGAGCAGGTAGTCCTCGAGGTTCTTGTCCTGCTTCTTGATGTAAACTTTGAAAGCATGGACGAACATGACGGCGAGGTAGATAAAGAACACTAGGAGCATTATCTGGTGGTTGCTCACTTGTTCATCACCCCGTTTCGGCGATTACCCTCTGCCCACGCGCGTATCGCGGGCGTAGAAAACCAGTGACAGCAAGAACGGGCACATGACCAGGAACATCAGAACCTTGCTGCCGAAGTCCAACGTACTCCCCTCCTCTCGTACTCCTGCCGGTCATCGACTGGCTATCACCCTAGATGCTTTGCTTGGTGAAACCCCACGACTCCGACCGAAGCCGAGCTCCTCGACCAACCGGATGAACTCGCCCGGCTCGATCAGGCCCTTGCGCTCGTAGCCGCGGTCCTTGATCCGCGAGAGAAGCACCTGCCGCTCGTCCTCGGTAAGGTCGAGCCCCAGGCGCCGGCACCAGATATCGACATTGGCCAGACCGCTCATCTTGCCGAGGAGCACTTCGACTCCCGGATGACCGACCAGCTCGGGCCGGTAGGGGAAGAGCTCCGTCAGGTCCTCCTCGCCGCATTGCTCGTACCAGCCGGCGATGATACCGGAAGTGATGTCGAAGATGCGGTCGCCGACCACGCTGCGGTTGGTCGGCACGCGGTGAGGGGCCACCTGCTGGACGTAGCGGGAGATGGAGTGGAATTTGGTGGTGTCGATGCCGAGGTCCACGCCGTAAAGAGTGAGAAGGGCCAGCGTCAGGTCCTCGTACGGAGTGTTGCCGGCCCTCTCGCCGATGGCCGAGACCGTCGTGTGGGCCACCTCGGCGCCGGCGGCCAGAGCCATGATGGTGTTGGCCACCGAGAGCCGGAAGTCGTCATGGAAATGGACCTCCAGGGGCTTGTTGATTCGCTCCTTGATCCGCCTGACATAACTGCCCACCGCGTGGGGACCCAGGACCCCGAAGGTGTCGACCAGGGTGACCGCATCGGCGTGTCCGTGACGGATGACCTGCTCGAAGAGGTTGATGACCCAATCGATATCGGCCCGTGAGGAGTCAATAGGGAAGAAGACGGTCCTGAGCCCCAGTTCGCCCGCCAGGGCTGAGGCCTCAATCGAGAGGTCCAAGGCCTTCTCAAGCGACCACCCGTAGGCCTTCTGGACGATGTGCTCGCTGGCGGGTATTTCGATGGTCACGCCGCTGGCGCCGACATCGGCGGCTTTCCGGATGTCTTCAACGATGCAGCGGGCGAAGGCAAAGACCTCAATGTGCTGGCCCACGCGTCTGACGATTTCGCGCAGGGCCGCCTCGTCTTCGGGGTGAACGGCCGGCATCCCGGCTTCCAGGCGATGGACGCCGGCCTCGGCCAGCATCTCGGCCAGGCGGATTTTCTCGTCCTTCTTGAAGGAGACGCCGGCCTGCTGCTCGCCATCCCGCAGGGAGACATCGTGAAGCATGATCTTCGGGGGAAAGGTGAGAGCCACGTCTGAACATCTGTTCCAAGGGCTCGTGAACCAGTCCCGCGTCTTGTGCCCCGTCATGAGTCGGTCCTCCAATACCTCACGAGCGCTGTTGTCTTGAGCGATGGTCTCACGGAGCGGCTCACAAGCCCTCAACCCTGGCGACGGAAGACGCGGCGATGCGGAGAGCCGCGGTCCGGACGCGGTCGATGTGCTCGCCCATCACCGCCGCCGCAAAGGCATGGTCGCGCCTGGCTATGGCTTCCGCTATCCGCTCATGGTCACCGGCAACCTGGGCCCGGATCCCAGGCAGGTTGATGGTCAGTTCCCGGCTCTCTCGGAGAAGGTTGCTGATGCTGGCCATCATGGTCCTCAGCACCGGGTTGGCCGCCGCCTCGATGACCAGGGAGTGCAGCTCGAGGTCGAGTTCCAGGAACCGCTCCGCGTCATCGATAGCCTCCAGGGCTTTGGCTGCGCACTCGCGCATCCGGCTCACCTGCTCCTCGCTGGCTCGCTTGGCGGCCAGCGAGGCGGTGGAGACTTCCAGGAAGCGCCGGGCCTCGAACAGGTCGCTCAGGGTGATTCCCCCCACTGAGAGCAGAACGTCGTACGCATCGACAAGAGTCTCCTCGTCAACGACCCGCACGTAGGTGCCGTCGCCGTGGCGGACTTCGAGGATGCGGAGGAGCTGGAGCGCCCGGAGCGCCTCCCTTATCACCGGCCGGCCGACGCCCATCTGGGCGGCGAGGTCCCGTTCGGAGGGAAGCTTGTCCCCAGCTTTGAGCTGGCCGTTCTTGATGGCGACAGTAATCTGGCGGATGACCTTGTGAGCTAAGAGGTCTCGGGTGATGGGGTCGAACTGGACCGCCTTCACGAATAGGCCTCCTCCTTGCCTTATATGGTCACTGGTCTTACCAGTGCCATATCTTTCGGGCCAACCGGCGGGAATCCTTCTGGCCGTGGAGAAATCCTCCGCGAGGAGCAGGCCGGTGCGGGCCGGCGTGACCGACCGGCGTGACCGACCGGCGTAACCGATCGGCGTGACCGATCGGCGCAACTGACCACCGGTGATCGACCGCCACGGCCCGCCCGCGACGTGCGGGGCCCGCCCGCGACGCCGCGGGGGCGGGACCTGGGGGGCGAAACCTGCCGGCGCGACCCAAGGGGAGGCGGGACCTCGGGATGGGCCCGAATCTGCCAAAGTTCATCGACGCACTCAAGAAGGCCCTCGGACCGGACGAGGTGATTACCGCCAGGGAGGATCTCCTCTGCTACTCCTACGACGCCACCCCCGACCTTCCCCGGGTGGTGCCGGTGGCGGTGGTCACGCCCTCGGCCACGGCCGAGGTCCAGGAAGTCGTCCGCCTGGCGGGCCGTTACGGGGTCCCCGTCTATCCCCGGGGAGCCGGCACGAACCTGAGCGGCGGCTCGATCCCCACGGTTCCCGGCCTCGTCCTTTCCACCCTGAAGATGAACCGCATCCTCGAAGTGGACCCCGACAACCTCCTGGCCGTCGTCCAGCCGGGGGTGGTCATCGACCGCCTGAACGAGACTGTCGCCCCCCATGGGCTCACTTACCCGCCTGATCCGGGCACGGTGGCCACGGCGACCATCGGGGGCAGTGTCGCCGAGTGCTCCGGGGGCCTCCGGGGCCTCAAGTACGGGGTGACCCGCGATTACGTGATGGGCCTCGAGGTGGTCCTGGCCGACGGGCGGGTAGCCCGCTTCGGAGGGCGGACGGTAAAGAACGTCACCGCCTACGATCTGGTCCGCCTTTTCACCGGCTCCGAGGGCACCCTGGGCATCATCACCGAGGCCACCGTGCGGCTCATCCCGGCTCCCGCGGCCAGGAAGACCCTCCTGGCCGCCTTCTCCACTCTCACCGGAGCCGGCGACGCCGTACGCCTTATCGTGCGGTCCCGCGTTGTTCCGGCCACTCTGGAGATCATGGACCGGGTGACCATCGAGACGGTCGAGAGCTACGCCAGGGCGGGCCTCCCCGTGGGGGCCGAGGCCGTGCTTCTCATCGAGGTCGACGGGGTGCCCGAAGCTGTGGAGCGCGAGGCCGAGACGGTCGCCGGCATCGTCCGGCGGTGCGGCGGAGAGCTCCGGACCGCGGCCGATGACCACGAGCGGGAGCAGCTCTGGGCCGCCAGGCGGGCCGCCCTGCCGGCCCTGGCCAGGGTCTCCCCCACCACCATCCTCGAGGACGCCACGGTTCCCCGGAGCCGGCTCACCGACATGCTCCTGGCCCTGCACGGTATCGCCGAGGAATACGACCTGACCATAGGAACCTTCGGTCACGCCGGTGACGGCAACCTGCACCCGACCATCCTCACCGACGCCCGCGACCAGGAGGAGATGGAGAGAGTGCGGCTGGCCGTCGGGGCCATCTTCCGCGCGGCGCTTTCGCTCGGGGGGACCCTCACCGGGGAGCACGGCATCGGCCTGGCCAAGAAGCGGTTCCTGCCGCTCGAGATGGGCGAGGAAGGGGTCTGGGTGGTACGGGCCATCAAGCGGGCTCTCGACCCCCGTGACCTGCTCAATCCCGGGAAGCTCATCCCCGCTGCTCCGGCGGCCGGCGCCGACGGGGAAGTGGATCCCGGTTGAACCATCCGGCGCTCGCGGCGGTCGCCGAGGACATCGCCAGGTGCATGCGCTGCGGGAACTGCCAGGCGGTCTGTCCGCTCTATAGCGTCACTCTGAGGGAGTCGATGGTGGCCCGGGGTAAGGTCCACCTCGGCGAGGCCCTGCTCCGGGGTGACGTGGAAGCCTCCCGGGTGCTCGCCGACCGTTTCGACGCCTGCCTCACGTGCCTCGCCTGCGCGGCCAACTGCCCCTGCGGCGTCCGGGTCGACCGGATCGTCCTGGCCGCCCGGGCCGTGATGGCCGATTCCGGTCTCCTACCCCTGCCCAAGCGGGCCGCCTGCGCCGTGATGCCGAACCGCCCGCTGCTCCACGCGGGAGCCAGGCTCCTGTCACGCGTCCAAGGGCTGGTCTTCAGGCGACGGGAGCTCGGGATGTCGCCCCGCTTTCCCGTGGGCCTCGGGATGCGGCGCGTCGTCCCGTCCCTCCCGCGGGCCGGATTCCGTGAGCTCTCAAGCGAAGTTACCCCGGCTTCCCCGCCGGCTCCCGGCCGCCCCGGTCCGAGCCAGGGCGGGGCCGCCCCGTCCCCCGCCCCGGCCCGTGCCCCGTCCCCCGCCCCGGCCCGTGCCCCGGCCCCCGCCCCGGCCCATGCGGAAGGTCGTATCGTCGCGCTCTTCACCGGCTGCCTCGCCGATTACGTCTATCCCGACGTCGCCCTGGGGGCCGTGCGCGTCCTATCGGCCAACGGGGAGACGGTGGTGGCCCCGCGTGGCCAGCACTGCTGCGGGTATCCCATCATCGCCGCGGGAAAGCTGGATCTCGCCCGGGAAATGGCCCGCTCTCACGTCCGCCTGTTCAGCGGCTTGGATGTTGCGGCGGTCATCACCCTGTGCGGGACCTGTGGCGAGGCTTTCATCCACCACTATCCCGAGCTCCTGGCACAGGACCGCGAGCTCGGCCCGGCCGCAGCCGCCCTGGCCTCACGCGCCCACGACATAAGCCGCTACCTCCATTCGGTCAGCTCGCTGAACCCCGCGCTTCTCGGACCGCTCGACCTCGCCGTGACCTACCATCAGCCGTGCCATCTCGGGAGGGGCCTGGGAGTCGAGCGCGAACCGGTCGACCTGCTCCGGGCTGTCCCCGGGATAACCTTCATCGCCCTGAGACACCCGGACAGGTGCTGTGGGGGTTCGGGAGCCTTCGCCTTCGGACACTATGACCTCGCCGACAAGGTCCGGCGGCAGAAGCTGGCCGACGCGGCCGAAACCCGGGCCGACGTAATCGTCACTGGCTGCGGTTCCTGCCGCATGCACCTCGAGGAAGGGCTCTCGCACACCGGCTCCGCTCAGAGGGTCCTTCACACCGTGGAGGTGCTGGCCAGCTCGGTATCCGCCGGCCGGTAGGGGAAAAGATGTCGCCGGCCCTCAGGAGGCGTTCCCGCGGTTCAGCGCGGATTGTCACCGAGAGCCTCCCGGGGGGAGGATGACCTCGACGCCCTCGACCACGAAGCAGCGCCCGACGAGGCGCTCCTCCACGCGCATCGGCTGGCCTTCCTCGCCGCGCTCCAGGGCCGCGAAGGCTCCCTCGAGGGCCCTGATGAGGGTCTCGAGGAGCGACGGAGGACACGGGGACGGGCCGTGGCCCGGCATGACCCCGGTAAGGCCGCCGGCCAGCCCGGCGAGGCGCCTCAGCGAGTCGAGGGCCGCCGCGGGGTCAGCGTCGACCCCGCCGAGGGGGATGGCTCCGGAAACGGCCGCATCCCCCGTGAAGAGCAGTCCCCTCTCCTCCTCGAAGAGGGAGATGCTCCCCGGGGAGTGCCCCGGGGTGTGAACGACCCGCAGGCTCCGGCCCCCGAGGTCGATGACGGCCCCGTCGGAGACGAGCTCCTTCGGCCGGCGGGGTCTCAGCTGGGCCATGCCGGGAAGCATGATGGGCAGGCGAGGCCGGAGGAGGTCCTCGGCCTCCGCCGGGTGGATGCGGATGTCAGGGAAGTCCACGTTCCCGCCGACATGGTCCCAGTGGGCGTGGCTGTTGACCACCGTGACCGGCCCCCGGGTCAGGCGCCGGACCCGGGCCCAGATGTCGCCGAGCCCCGTCCCGGTATCGAAGAGCAGGGCCCGCTTCTCCCCGACGATGAGATGGGCGTTGATGGTCGGCATGGCCAGTCTCGGATCGAGTCGACTGAGGGACTCCGAGATGAGGTGGACCCCGTCCCCGAGGTCACTGACCGTGAACCAATCCGGCTTCACTGCCCGGCCTCCTCTCGATGCGCCGCGCGGCCGGGACCGGCCTCACCCCCGCAGCGGGCCGCCCGGCGTTCCGCGCAGCATGACCTCGTGCAGAATACGCTCAAGATGCTGGACGGTGGAGCACTCGTACATGCGGGCCACGCCCCGGAAGGCGGCCACGGTCGGCACGCGCTCCCACTCCGCCGCCGGCACGGGGTTGAGCCAGAGGATATCGCGGACCCTCGACCCGGCCTCGGCCAGTCGACCGACCGCCTCGTCCACGGCGAGGGTCTTCGTGTCGCTGAGGACCAGGACCACGGTCGACGGGGTCAGCAGCTCCTCATGGTCGCGGAAGAGCGTCCTCAGGGCCTGCCCGAGGTTCGTCCCCCGGCCCCACTGCCGCGTTCCTCCCATGAGCCAGCGCATGGTCTCCCGGAAGCCGGACCCGGATGTCAGCCGGTCGGTGACCCGCTCGAGGTCCTCGGAGAAGATGAAGACCTCCACCCTCCCGGCCGGGCCGGTAAGCCCGTAGAGGAACATGGTCACGAAGGCCGCGTAGCGGGCCATGGACCCGGAGACGTCGTTGACGAGGAGAAGCCGCGGCTTCCGAACCTTCTTCGAGCGGTGGCTCAGGCGGAACGGAACGCCGCCTGTCCCGATGTTCTTCCGGATGGTCCGGCGGATATCGATGGCCGGCCTTCGCCGGCTCAGGCGGTAGCGGCGGGAGAGCATCGTCGCCAGCCGGCGGGAGAGGCGGCGGATGAGGGCCTCGACCTGTGGGAGCTGGGCCTCGTCGACCGACTCGAGGTCGACGAAGCGGAGGCCCTCCTCCTTCTCGGCCAGGGTGAGGCACGCCTCGCTGAGACAGGCGTCGAGGCTCTCGTCCCCGAGCGGGACGGGCTCCCGGTGGGGCCGGCCGGCCGACAGGGGCGACCGGTCCTCGAGGTACCGGCGGACGACCCGGTCGACGATGGCCTCGAGGCTCGGCTGCCGCCGGCCGTCCTCCGCGGCCCGATCGAGGAAGCGGCGTATCCGCTGCCGCTCCTCCTCGGACAGGCCGGCGTAGGTTCGACGGTGCCTCTCCTCGAGGGAGAGGGGCCTGTCGCCGAGACGCAGGTCCTGCGCGGCCCGATCGGAGCCCTCGCGGGCGGCGGCCGCCCGCTGGGCGTGACGGGCTATCTGCCGTCGGCGCTCCTCCGGAGGGACGAAGAACGCGTCGAAGAGGGCCGAGTAGAGGGGAACGTCGGAGAGGTCCTTCACCAGGACGGCCTGGAGGGCCGTCTTGACCTGCGCCCGGTCGGAGAGGCCGACAACCCGGAGGGCGGCCACTGCGTCCATGACCTCGGCGGTCGACACGCCCACCCCCAGGTGCCGGAGAAGGGAGGCGAAGGCGACCAGGCTTCCCTCGAAACCGCGGCCGGCGATGAGGGGAACGGCCCGGCTCCCGGCGGGACCTGCCCCGAAGGCCCGACCGTGACCGGTCACGGGGCGGGCGGCTCCCCGTGGGCCGCGAGCCTCAGGGCGTCAGCCTCGGCCGGGTCCGCGTAGAGCTCCAGGTCGTCCTTATGCTTGAGGATGACGTTGAGCGTGCGGGCGAGAGCCTCGCCGTCAAGCTCGGTCCAGTTGAGGGCGACGAGGGTCCGGGCCCAGTCGATGCTTTCGGCCACGGACGGCTTCTTCCGGACCCGCTCGTTCGCCCGCACCTGGCGCACGGCCAGGACGACCTGGCGGGCGAGTTCCTCCCTGAGACCGGGCACCTTGTTCCGGAGAATGCGGAGCTCCTTCTCGGCGTCGGGGAAATCGATGTAGAGGAGGAGACAGCGGCGCTTGAGGGCGTCGGACAGCTCCCGCGAGCGGTTCGAGGTCAGGACGACCATGGGCGTGTGCCGGGCGACGACCGTCCCCAGCTCTGGAATCGTCACCTGGAACTCCGAGAGGATCTCGAAGAGGAACGCCTCGAACTCGTCGTCCGTCCGGTCTATCTCGTCGATGAGGAGGACCGCGCGCCGCCGGCTGCGGAGGGCCCGGAGGAGAGGGCGCTCGAGCAGGAATTCCTCTGAGAAGACCTCGGCCTCGAGGTCGGAGACGGCCGGAACGGCCGTCGGGCCGGGGGCGCCGTCGAGGTCGCCGGAGCGGCCGGAGCTGCCGGAGCCGACGCCGGCCTCGCCGTCCCGCGGGCGGCCCGCCCCCGCCCCCCAGGCCTGGATGCGGAGGAGCTGCTTCTGGTAGTTCCACTCGTAGAGAGCCTTGTTCTCGTCGAGCCCCTCGTAGCACTGCAGCCGGACGAGCGGAGCGTCGAAGACGCGGCTCAGGACCTTGGCTATCTCGGTCTTACCCACCCCCGGCTGGCCCTCGACAAGGAGAGGCTTTCCGAGGGCGATGGAAACGTAGACCGGGACGATGATCTCGTCGCCGCAGACGTAGCCGTCGGCGGCGAAGGCTTCCCGGAGAGCCGGAAGGGTGAGACTCTCGACCGTCAGCACTCCTCTCCCTCCCTCTCCCGCCGGCCGCCGGCCGGCGGCCGGGTCCGGGGCCGCGGCTCCCGCTCCAGGACCACTCGCCCGCCCTTTATGACCTTCTCCACCAGATTCTCGCCGAAACGGTAGGCGAGGTGCCGGTAGGACGGGCAGTCCCAGACGACGAGGTCGGCCGCCTTCCCCGGCTCCAGACTCCCGAGCTTCCCGGCTCGTCCGAGCGCCCGGGCCCCGCCGATAGTCACGGCCCGGAGGGCCTCGGCCGGCGTCAGCCCGGCCTCCAGGCAGCCGATGGTCATGACCAGGGGCAGGGAGACGGCGGTCGAGCTCCCGGGGTTGAAGTCCGTGGCCAGGGCGACCTCGGCCCCGAGGTCGAGGATGGCCCGGCCGGAGGTCGGCTCGGGTAGGCGGAGGAAGAAGGCCGTCGCCGGGAGGACCACGGCCACGACGCCCGCGGCGGCCATGGCCCGGAGACCGGCCTCGGTGCTCTTCTCGAGGTGGTCGGCGGAGACCGCCCCCATCTCGGCGGCGAGCTCGGCCCCCCCTGAGGGGGCGAACTCGTCGGCGTGGACCTTCGGCCGGAGCCCGTGCCTTGCCCCCGCCTCGAGGACCCTCGCGCACTCCCGGACCCCGAAGACGCCCTCCTCGCAGAAGACGTCGACGAACTCGGCCAGGCCCTCGGCGGCCACCCGGGGGACCATCTCCTCGACGATGAGGTCGACGTAGGCTCCGGTCCGGCCCTCGAACTCGGGCGGGACGGCGTGGGCCCCGAGAAAGGTCGACACGACGTCCACCGGGTGCGCGGCCGCGAGCTCCCGCGCCACCCGGAGGCACTTGAGTTCCGTCTCCGGGTCAAGTCCGTAGCCGCTCTTGGCCTCCACGGTGGTCGTCCCCACCGAGAGGAAAGCTTCGAGGCGCCGCAGGCCGAGGTCGAAGAGCTCCTCCTCCGAAGCCCGGCGCGTGGCCCGGACCGTGCTGAGGATGCCGCCGCCCCGGCGGAGGATGTCCATGTAGCCGAGGCCCTGGAGGCGCAGTTCGAACTCCTCGTCCCGCCAGCCGCCGAAGACGAGATGGGTGTGGCAATCGACGAGGCCGGGCGTGACCACCTTCCCGGCGGCCTCGACCCGGACGCATCCGGGAAGGGCCTCGACCTGGGCCTGGACCTCGGCCGCCGACCCGACGGCCACGATGCAGCCAGCCGAGCAGGCCACCAGGCCGCCGGGGATGACGCCGAGGTCGGGACCGGACCCGGCCACCGTGACGACCTGGGCGGCCGGACCGACGAGAAGATCGACGGCCGGGCGGCTCATTCCGCCCCCCCTCCTCTCTCCTCGAGGAGGAGGGCGAGAAGCCGGGCCTCCAGGACCTGCTCGGCCTTCAGCCCGGGCATCCGCAGGTAGTGACGGACGGCGTCGAGAAGGGCCTCCAGGGTGACCAGGCCGATTATCTCGCTCTCGGCGACCTCCACCCCCCGGGCCTCGGCCTCGCGCCGGACGGCCTCGAAGGCGACCTGGACCGGGGTCACGTCGGTGTCGGTCAGGTTCATTGAGACCTGGACGCGCCGCCGTTCCTTCATCTCGATCCCCGCAGCCATGATGCCAGGTAGGCCGCCGGACGACGTCCGGACCTTGCGGGCGATGGCGTCGGCGAGAGTCTTCTCTTCGGTGGCAAGGTCCACGTTGTAGGCGAGGAGCGGCTTTCTCGCCCCGACGATGGTGGCCCCGGCGGTGGGGTGCAGCCGGGGCGGTCCGAAGTCGGGCCGGCGCTCGGGCCGCCCTATCTCCACCTTCAAGGCTTCGTACTGGCCCTTCCGGATGGCGCCGAGGCTCCGCCTCTCGGGCAGGGCCGCGGCCTCTCCGTAAAGGTAGACGGGGATCTCCAGCTCGCGGGCTATCCGCTCACCGACCCGGCGGGCGAGGTCCACACACCGGCTCATGTCCAGGCCGCGCACGGGGATGAAGGGGATGACGTCGGCCGCCCCGACGCGCGGGTGCCCGCCCTGGTGCCTCTCCATGTCGATGAGGCCGGCCGCGGTCCTGACGCCCCGGAAGACGGCCTCGGCCACCGCGTCCGGAGAGCCCACCAGGGTCAGGACGCAGCGGTTGTGGTCGGCGTCGAGACTGACATCGAGGAGAGCGGCCCCGGCCACCCCCTGCATCGAGGCGGCGATGGCCTCGACGACCGCGGGGCGGCGCCCCTCGCTGAAGTTGGGCACGCACTCGACTATCTCCACAGCGTTGGCCAACGAAACACCTCCTCTCGCCAGACCGGGAGCCAGCCGGTCGCGGGGCCGGGTCCGGCCCTCCGACCGGCGCCGGCCCTGCGGCCGGCATCTATTCCGCGGCCGGCGTCGCGCCGCCGGCTCACGGGCCGGCCAGGAAGCGCACCAGGGCCAGGGCGGCCAGGCGGGCCGTCCTCTCCGACGGGTCGTAGGGTGGGGCGACCTCGACCAGATCGAGGGCCACCACCCTCTCATCCCGCAGTCCGGAAACCAGGGCCAGGAACTCCGAAGCGGTGAGCCCTCCGAAGTGGATGGCCCCCGTCCCCGGAGCTTCGGTCACGTCGACCACGTCGATGTCGATGGTCACGTAGAGACCGTGAACGCCGGGCTCGCCAGCGGGGGCGCCGGCCACGAACTCCAGGGCCTCCCGGGCCGCCTCGGCCGGGCCGCGGCGGCGGATGTCGGCCGCGGTCCAGTACCGGAGGTTCTCCCGCCTGACGAACTCCCACTGCTCCCGGCGGACGAAACCTCGCTGCCCGAGCCAGGCCATGCGGCCGAGGCCGACAGAAGGCAGCTCGGAGACAAGCCGGGCCGTCGTCCCGTGGAAGTGCCGCCCGTAAATGGCGTTGTCCGACCCGAGGTCGAAGTGCCCGTCCACGTGGACGTAGCCCAGCCGGACCTCCTCGGGCCGGAGGCCCAAGCGGTCGGCCAGGCCGGCGACGACCCCCCGGACAGTGGGGTAAGTCACGTAGTGGTCGCCCCCGAGGACCAGGGGGACGGCCCCCCGGCCGGCGAGTCGCCGGAGCGCGTCCTCTACGCTGGCCGCGGTGCGCTCCGGGCTGGACGGGTAGACGCTCACGTCCCCGTAGTCGGCCAGGCCGCCAGCCGCCGGGGCCGACCCGGCGCCTACCCCCGGGTCGAACCTCTCCCCTGTCTCGAGGTCGACCATGACCGGATCAGGCGAGCTCGACGCGTAGTAGTGCAGGTGCAGCGAGGAATACCTGATGGCGTGCGGCCCGAAGCGGGCTCCCGGCCTCGATCCGCAACCCCCGTCGAAGGGGACGCCGACGACGACCCGCAGCCCCTCGACCACCTCGTCGAGCGAGACGGCCGGCGACCTGAGGAACGTCGCCAGCCCGGCGTAGGCCGGGAGCACCCGATCGTCCTGCTTGTACATGCTCTACCTCTTTTCCGGTGAGTCAGGGGCGCCGGCCCCGCATCAGGCGGCCGCGCCGCCACCCCCCCGCCTGCAGCGGCTCACTTCTCTATGGGTATCCTGAGCCCGTGCTCCTTTGCGGTCTCTATGGCCAGCTCGTAGCCGGCGTCCACGTGACGGTAGACGCCCGTCCCCGGGTCGGTCCTGAGGACGCGTCCCAGCCGCTCCGCGGCCTCGTCGGTCCCGTCGGCCACGACGACCATGCCGGCGTGGATGGAGTAGCCGATGCCGACGCCGCCGCCGTGATGCACCGACACCCAACTCGCCCCGGCCGCCGTGTTGACGAGGGCGTTCAGGATGGGCCAGTCGGCGATGGCGTCGCTTCCGTCGCGCATGCCCTCGGTCTCGCGGTTCGGCGAGGCGACCGAGCCGGCGTCGAGGTGATCCCGGCCGATGACGATGGGGGCCTTGAGCTCGCCCTTCCTAACCATCTCGTTGAAAAGGAGGCCGATGCGGTCGCGCTCGCCGTAGCCGAGCCAGCAGATGCGCGCCGGGAGGCCCTGGAACTTGATCCTCTCCCGGGCCACCTTGAGCCAGCGGCCGAGGGCTTCGTTCTCGGGGAAGGTCCTGAGGACGGCCTCGTCGGTGCGGTAGATGTCCTCGGGGTCGCCCGAGAGGGCCACCCAGCGGAACGGTCCCTTCCCCTGGCAGAAGAGAGGTCTGATGTAGGCCGGGACGAAGCCGGGGAAGTCGAAAGCCTCCTTGACTCCGGCCTCGAGGGCCTGCTGGCGGATGTTGTTCCCGTAGTCGAAGACCACGCTCCCCTTGGCCTGGAAGTCGAGCATGGCCCGGACGTGGATGGCGATGGACTCCCGGGCCCGGGCAACGTACTCCTTGGGCGAGGTCCGGCGGAGCTCGGCGGCCTCCTCCAGGCTGAGCCCGGCCGGAATGTAACCGTTGAGCGGGTCGTGAGCCGACGTCTGGTCCGTGACCACGTCGGGAATAATCCCCCTGAGCAGGAGCTGCTGGTGGGTCTCAGCGGCGTTTCCGAGGAGGGCCACGGACCTCGCCTGGCCCTTCTCCTTTGCCTCCATGACCAGGCTGACCGCCTCGTCGAGGTCGGCGGTCATCATGTCGCAGTAGCCGGTCTCGATACGCCGCTTGATACGGCTCTCATCGACCTCCACGGCCAGCACGGCCGCGCCGGCGATGGTCGCCGCCAGAGGCTGGGCTCCTCCCATGCCGCCGAGGCCGGCCGTGAGGACCAGGCGACCGGCCAGACTGGGACCGCCGAAGTGCTGGCGGGCGAGTTCAGCCAGGGTCTCGTACGTGCCCTGGATGATCCCCTGGCTCCCGATGTATATCCAGCTCCCGGCGGTCATCTGGCCGTACATGATGAGCCCCTTCGCCTCGAGCTCCCAGAAATGGTCCCAGTTCGCCCAGGCCGGAACGAGCAGGGAGTTGGCGATGAGGACGCGCGGGGCCATCCGGTGGGTCCTGAACACGGCCACCGGCTTCCCTGACTGGACGAGAAGGGTTTCGTCGTTTTCCAGCTCCCGCAGGGTGCGGACGATGGCCTCGAACGCCTCCCAGTTGCGCGCGGCCTTGCCGCGGCCGCCGTAGACGACAAGGTCCTCGGGACGCTCCGCCACCTCGGGGTCGAGGTTGTTGTGGAGCATCCTCAGGGCGGCCTCCTGCTGCCACCCCTTGCACGAGATCTCGGCGCCCCGCGGGGCTCTCAACACTCTACTCACGTCGCGGACCTCCTATTGTGGGCTCGTGTCCTCTCCGGGCTCGGGGCCGGCGGCAGGCCGCGACCGGGTCCGCCGCCGCTCGGAGTCTGGACCTCCGGCGCCGGGGACCGGGGAGGCCAGGACGGCATCCGGGATGAGCGCCATCGTCTGGACCTCCGGCGCCGGGGGACCGGACCTCCGGCCGGCCCGGGTCGGACGTCACCCGGCCTGATTCCTTCCCACAGGAAGGACACCCTTGTTAAACCTAGTTCCGCTTAACTACTAACACTCTAGCCTAACCTACCCACGGGCGGCGGTCGCCCTGCCGCGGGTCGCCCTGCTCCCCGACCGGCAGCCTACCCTCCCGGCGGCGGGCCCGCGGCGGCCCCCGTCGGCCGTCCGGCCCTGGAACGCGCGGAGTCCCGGCGCAGGTCCCCGGCCTGGAGAATGAGAACCCCGCCGATGACGGCCACCCCGCCGAGCCACTGCAGGGTCTCCAGCCGCTCCCCGAGGAAGACCCAGGCCAGTGCGGCCCCGACCACCGGCTCGACGGAAGCGGTTATGCTGGCCCGGGAGGCCTCGATGTAGACCATGGCCCGAGTGAAGACGGCATAGGCCAGGAGAGTCGGAAAGAGGGCCACCAGGAAGAGGCCGCCCCAGACCTCGGGCGGCATCCGCGCCACGGCGCCGAGGTCGCCGAGACGGCTCCCGAGCAGGAGCAGCGAGCCGAACCCGAAGCCCCAGAGAACGACGGTCCAGGAGTTGTAGCGGCGGATGGCCGTCTTCCCGATGATGCTGTAGAGGGCCATGGCCAGGGCCGAGCCGAGCCCGCTCAGGACCCCTTTCAGGTTGAAGAGGAGGGCCCCGCGGTCGTAGGCCTGGACGACGAGAACGCACCCGGCGAGGGTGACGAACAGCGCAGTGACCTTCACCGCATCCAGCCTTTCTCCGAGAAGGGCCGCCGCGAGCCCGGTGACGAAGGCCGGGTAGGTGTACATCAGGATGACGGCCATGGTCCCGGTCGTGTACTTGAAGGCGTAGAAGTAAAGGGCGTAGTTCAGGGCCACGCAGCTTCCGTAGCCCAGGAAGAGCGGGATGTCCCCGGCCTCCAGGGTGATGAGCCGCCGGTTCACGACCGCGAGGACCCCGCCGAGCATGATGAAGGCCATGGCCGCCCTCACGCCGACCATCGTCACGGGGTCCACTCCCGTGGCCACGAGAAGCTTACCCAGCACGACCAGAAGGGCCCACAGGCACCCGGCCAGAACGGCCAGGGCGTAGCCTACGAGCCTCCGCCCCTCAGGCATAGCGCACCTCCCATCTACTCGAGAAGGAGCTGTTCGCGCCTGGCGAGCTCCACGGCATCCTCATAGCCCGCGTCGGCGTGGCGCAGGACCCCGATACCCGTGTCCGACATCAGGACCCGCCGGATGCGGTCGTCCGAGGCCGGGTCCCCGTCGGCGATCAGCGTCACTCCGGCCGAAATCGACCCGCCCATCCCGCTCCCGGCCCCCTGATGGATGGCCACGAGATCGGCGCCGGCGCTGGCGTTGAGAAGGGCGTTCAGGAGCGGCCAGTCGGCGACGGCGTCGCTGCCGTCCCGCATGTTCTCGGTCTCCCGGGTGGGCTGGGCCACGGCTCCCGTATCAAGGTGGTCCCGGGTCATGGCCACCGGACCGGAGAGGCGGCCCTCCCGGACCAGCCGGTTGATCATCACCCCGGCCTCGGCCCGCGGGCCGTACCCGAGCCAGCAGGTCCGGCAGGGTAGGCCGCGGACGTGCGGGACGCGCCCGGCGAGTCCGAGCCAGCGAACCATGTTCGCGTCGTCCGGGAACATCCGGATGAGCTCCCGGTCGATAGCCTCGATGTCGGCCGGGTCGCCCGAGAGGGCCACCCAGCGGAAGGGCCCCCGCCCGACGCAGAAGCTCGGCCTGGCGAAGAGCTGGACGAAACCCTTGATGCGGAAGGCGTCGGCCACGCCGGCCGCCCTGGCCTGCCCGCGGATGTTGTTACCGTACTCGAAGGCGATGGCCCCCTTGGACTGGAACTCGAGCATCGCCCGAACGTGGAGGGCGATGGTCTCCATCGAGCGCCTGATGTACTCCTGGGGGTCGGTCCGCCGGAGCTCGTCGGCTTCCTGGAGGCTGAGCCCGGCGGGGTAGTAGCCGTTGAGGGCGTCGTGGGCGGAGGTCTGGTCGGTAACCACGTCGGGGACGATACCCTTCAGGGCCAGGAGGTTAGAGACCTCCGCTCCGTTGGCGACCAGGGCCACCGACAGGGCCTCCCCGCGCTCCTTGGCCTGGAGAGCCATGTGCAGGGCTTCGTCCACGTCGTGGGTCATGCGGTCGACGAGCCCGGCCTCGAGGCGCCGGCGGGTCTTCTCCTCGTCGACCTCGCAGATGATGACCACGCCCCCGTTCCAGGTGACCCCGAGAGGCTGGGCGCTCCCCATGCCCCCGAGGCCGGAGGTGAGGACGAGCCGGCCCTTCAGGCTGCCGCCGTAGTGCAGGCGGGCGCACTCGGCGAAATTCTCGAAGGTCCCCTGCATGATGCCCTGGGTCCCGATGTAGGCCCACGAACCGGCCGTGTACTGGCCGTACATCATGAGCCCCCGGGCCTCGAGGTCCCAGAAGGTCTCCCAGTTGGCCCAATTGCCGACGAGGTTGGCGTTGGCCATGACCACAAGCGGCGTCTCCCGGTTGGTGCGGAAGACGCCGATGGGCTTGCCGGACTGGACGGCCAGGGTCTGGTCCTCCTCCAGAACCTTCAGGCTGGCCACGATGCGGTCGAAAGCCTCCCAGTTGCGGGCGGCCTTCCCCGTCGCGGCGTAGATGACGAGCTCCTCCGGCTTCTCCCCGTTCTCGACCGTGTTCTCGAGCATGCGGAGCAGGCCTTCCTGGCGCCACCCCTTGCAGCGCAGGGTGGGGCCCCGCATTGCCTTGACTTGCCTGGGCAATCGAGTCGCCTCCCTACCCTCTGGTCAGCTGGTTCGCGATGACGATCCGCTGGATCTGGGACGTCCCCTCGAATATCTCGAGGATGCGGGCGTCGCGGAAGTACCTCTCGACGGCGTAGTCCTTCATGTAGCCGTAGCCGCCGTGGATCTGGACGGCGCGGTGGGCCGCCCTCATCGCCACTTCCGAGGCGTAGAGCTTGGCCATGGAGGCTTCCTTGCTTATCCGGCCCGGGCGGTCCTTGAGCCAGGCGGCCCGGTAGACGAGAAGGCGGGCCGCGTCTATCTCGGTGGCCATGTCGGCGAGCATCTCCCGGAGGACGGGCTGGGTGATGATGGGCTTGCCGAACTGGACCCGCTCGGCCGCGTACTTCAGCGCGGCGTCGAGACTCGCCCTGGCCATCCCCACGGCCATGGCCGCCACCTCGACGCGGGCCCGGTCGAGGATGGTCATCACCAGCCTATAGCCCTCGCCCTCCTCGCCGAGGCGGTTTTCCGCCGGGACCTCGCAATCCTCGAAGACGAGCTCCCAGGTGCAGGCCGACCTGATGCCCATCTTGTTCTCCTTGGTCCCCACCCGGAAACCGGGGGCGCCCCGGTCGACGATGAAGACCGTCAGCCCCCGGGTCCCCTCCCCCCTCTCCGTCCTGGCGCAGAGGGTGATATAGTCGGCCACTCCGCCGTTGGTGATGAAGTGCTTGACGCCGCTTACGATATAGCGGTCGCCCTTGCGGACCGCCGTGGTCGAGAGGGAGCCGAGGTCCGACCCGGCTCCCGGCTCGGTGAGGGCGAAGGCGGCGAGCTTCTCGCCGGCCGCGGCCGGGCGCAGGTACCTCTCTTTCTGCTGATCGGTGCCGGCAAGGTTCACCCCGTCCGACCCGAGATAGTGGGCCCCGAGTATCGACCCCATGGCCGCGCAGGCGTAGGAGATCTCCTCCATGGCCAGCATGTGGCTTATCGAGTCGGCCCCGATGCCCCCCCACTCCTCCGGGTAGGAGATGCCCATCAGTCCGGCCTCGCCGAGCTTCCTCACGATGTCGAGCGGGAACTCCCCGCTCTCGTCCCTCTCGGCCGCGCCCGGGAGGAGCTCCCGGACGGCGAACGACTTGGCCAGTCGGGCTATGCTGAGCTGCTCGTCGGTGAAGGAGAAATCCACGGCTATCCCCCCAAGAAAGTGTTGACCAGACCCCTAAATCACGCGCTCCCGCTCGAGGGCGTCTATCTGCGACTCCTTCAAGCCGAGCAGGGTCGTGAGAACCTCCCTCGTGTGCTCCCCGAGGAGGGGGGAGGGACCCCGGACCCGGCCCGGGGTGTGGGAGAAGAGCACCGGCTGGCCGACGACCGGGACCCGACCTGCCTTGGGGTGGTCGACCTCGCGGACGAGGCCCCGGGCGGCCACGTGCTCGTCGGCCAGGACCTCGGCCACGGAGAGGATCGGCGAGGCGGGGATTGAGTAGCCGTCGAGAACGGCGACTATCTCGGCCACCGGCCGGCCGTCTATCCACTCCTCGATGAGTCGCTTGAGCTCCGGCTCGTGCTGGGTGCGGAGCTCGTCGGTCAGGAACCGGGGGTCGCGAGCCAGCTCCGGGCGCCCCATCGCCTCGGCCAGCCGGGCGAACATATCGTCGTTGGCCACGGCGATGATGACGTAACCGTCACCGGCCCGGAAGCTGTCGAAAGGGGTGCTGATGGGGTGCCGGTTTCCGACCCGCCCCGGGACCACACCCCCGTAGTTGCAGATGGCCGTGGCCGTCACTAGCAGCGAGAACACGCTCTCCATCATGGAGACGTCGATATGCTGGCCCATACCGGTGCGCTCCCGGGCGTAGAGGGCGGTCACTATCCCCCAGGCCGCGTAGAGCGCGGCGGTCAGGTCCCCGATCGACTCCCCGGCCCGGGTCGGAGGGCTGTCGGGGTAGCCGGTGACGCTCATCAGACCGCCCATGGCCTGGGCCACGATGTCGTAAGCCGGCCGGCCGGCGTAAGGCCCCCACTGCCCGAACCCGGAGATGGAGGCGAGGATGATGCGGGGGTTGACCCGCGAGAGCTCCGGGTAGCCGAGGCCGAGCCGTTCCAGCACCCCCGGCTTGAAGTTCTCGACGACCACGTCCGACCTGCCGACCAGCTTCTTGAAAAGGGCCACGGCCCGGGGGTCCTTGAGGTTGAGGGTGATGCTCTTCTTCCCGCGGTTCAGGGAGATGAAGTAGCCGCTCTCCCCGTTCTTGAACGGGGCGAAGTGGCGTGAGTCGTCGCCTCGCCCGGGCTGCTCGACCTTTATCACCTCGGCGCCCATGTCCGCGAGGAGCGCGGTGCAGAAGGGACCGGCGAGCACCCGCGAGAGGTCGAGGACCCGGATGCCGCTGAGCGCAGGAGTCGCCACAGACTGAGCCTCCTCCAGGCGGGGGACCGGTCAGCCCCCCGGACACGACCTCGGGGGCCGTCTAGCCCCCCAGGTACGATTTCTTGACCTCCGGGTTCGCCCGGAGCTCGGCCGCCGTGCCCTCCAGCACGAGGCGACCGGACGACAGGACGTACCCGCGGTCGGCTATCTCCAGAGCCTTCCTGGCGTTCTGCTCGACGAGGAAGATGGTCACACCCTCCCGGTGGAGGGTCTCGACGGCCCGGAAGACCTCGTCCACCAGGATGGGAGCCAGGCCGAGGGATATCTCGTCGACGAGCAGAAGCTTCGGCCGGGCGACCAGGGCCCGGGCGATGGCCAGCATCTGCTGCTGGCCGCCGCTGAGGGTCCGGCCGATCTGACCGGCGCGCTCCCTCAGGATGGGGAACATGGCGTAGGCCTTCTCGAGGTCGGCGGCCACGCCGTCCCGGTCGGTCCGGGCGTAGGCTCCGATACGCAGGTTCTCGAGGACGGTCAGCTCCGGGAAGATCCGCCGCCCTTCGGGGATCATCACTACCCCCATCCTCGACCGGACCCACGGCCTCAGGCCCGCCACATCCCGTCCCTGATAGCGGATAGAGCCCTGGGTGGGCCGGTGGAGGCCCATCACGGTCCGGAGGATGGTCGTCTTCCCGGCGCCGTTGGCCCCGACCAGGGTGACAAGCTCGCCTTCCCCGACCGTCAGGGAGACGCCGCTGACGGCCACTGAGTGGCCGTAGTGCACGGTGAGGTTCTCGATATCAAGCACGGTCTTCACCCGCCTCCCCCCGGCCCAGGTAGGCCTCAATGACCACCGGGTCGCGCTGGATGGCCTCGGGCGACCCTTCGGCGATCTTCTCGCCGTGGTCGAGGACGGCGACCCGGTCGGCGACCCCCATGGCCACGTACATGTTGTGCTCGACCAGGACGACGGTGACGCCGGAGTCCTTCAGGCGGCGGATGAGGGCGGCTAGCTCCAGAGCCTCGTGATGGGTGAGCCCGGCGCAGGGCTCGTCGAGCAGGAGGAGCGTCGGGTCCATGGCCATGGCCCGGGCCAGCTCAAGGCGCCGCTGGTCCCCGTAGGCCAGAGTGCCGGCCGTGAGCCCGGCGCTGTCCTTGAGCCCCACGGCCGCGAGGAGCTCCTTGGCCCTCTCGACCTCGGCCGGGCGCCTGGCGCCGCCGACCAGACCCCGGGGGTCGATGTCGCCGCGGCCGAAGCCGAGGACGACGTTGTCAAGGACGGTGAGCTGCTTGAAGAGCCGGGTTATCTGGAAGGTCCGAGCCACGCCCAGCCGGGCTATCCGGTGGGTCGTCAGGCCGTGGAGCGGGCGGCCGGCGAGGTAGATCTCGCCCTCGTCCGGCCGGTAGACCCCGGAGATGACGTTGAACAGGGTCGTCTTCCCGGCCCCGTTCGGGCCGATGACCGCGAAAATCTCTTCCCGGCCGACCTCCAGGGTGACGGCCTTCAAAGCCGTGAGGCCGCCGAAAGCCTTGGTCACGCTGCGAACGGTGAAGATGGTGTCAGCCACCCTGGTTCACCCTCCCCCTCGCGCGTGCGGCCAGCCGCAGCTCCCGCCCGGCGAAGGCGCTCCCCATTCCGAGGAGGCCCGAGGGCTGGAAGAGCATGAGCAGGACCAGAAGGCTGCCGTAGACGAGCATGCGGTAATCCTGGATGAACCGCAGGAGCTCCGGGGCGGAGGCCAGGACCACGGCCCCGACGACCGGCCCCCAGAGCGTGCCCGCCCCGCCCAGGACGACCATGCACATGATGGTGATGGACACGGGGAAGGCGAAGTCGTACGGGCTGATGAAGGTCATGAAGTGGGCGTAGAGACTCCCGGCGAGACCGGCAAGGGACGTCCCGAGGACGAAGGCGATGATCTTCAGCCTCGTCACGTCCAGCCCGAGACAGCGCGCGGCGATCTCGTCCTCCCGCACGGCCGTGACCATGAGGCCGAGCCGTGAGCGGGAGAAGACCCAACACAGGGCCATGACCAGAGCCACCACGGCCAGGACCAGCACCAGGTACTGGGGCTTCTGCAGGTTGTAGCCGAAGAGGGTCGGGCGGGGGATGCCGCCGAGGCCCAGAGCCCGGCCGAAGAAGGTGAAGTAGAGGAAGACCGATACGACCACGAAGTTGACGCCGATGGTCGTGATGGCCAGGAAGTCGTCCCTGACCCGAAGGCTTATCACCCCGAGGGCGAGCCCGACGACGGCCGTGATCAGAATGGCCAGCGGCAGGGCCGCCCAGAAGGACAGGCCGGCCTTCGTGGTCAGGAGAGCCGAGGCGTAGGCCCCGATGCCGAAGAAGGCCGCGTGGCCGAGGTTCGGCTGGCCGGCGTAGCCGGTGATGATGTTGAGCCCCGAGGCCAGGATGATGTAGATGCAGGTCATGGTCACGACGGTGACCAGGTAGAGTGAACTGATCACGCTAGCTCGCCCTCCCCAAAAGGCCGGTGGGTTTCACCAGCAGCATCAGGATCAGGACCAGGAAGGCTATCGCGTCGCGCGGCAGGAACGTCCCCACCCAGACCATCGTCAAGGTCTCGGCCAGGCCGAGGGCGAGCCCGGCGATGACCGTCCCCGGCACGCTGCCCATCCCGCCGAGGACGATGACCGCCAGGGCTTTGTAGGCCGGAACGCTGCCCATCGAGGGGTAGACCTGGTTGTAGTAGCCGCCGACCATGACCCCGGCCACGGCGGCGATGGCCGAGCCGATGACGAAGCACACCCCGATAATGACATCGGTGTTAATGCCGTGGGCGGCGGCCGTCTCTAGGTCCTGGGCCGACGCCCGCCAGGCCAGGCCCAGCCTGGTTCCCCTCATGAGCCACCACAGCCCGAGGAGAAGGCCGGCGGCCGCGGCCACGATGAAGAGCTGGTAGCCGGTCAGCCGCACCGCGGCGGTCTCGAACCCGGCGGCCCTGATCGTGACCGGAAGAGACTTAATGTAAGGTCCCATAACGAGACGGTAAAGGTCTTCGAGAAACATGAACGCCCCTATGCTGATGATGAGCGGGACCAGCGGCGGCCGGCCCAGGACGGGGCGGTAGAGGAAGCGGTACATAATCAGCCCGGCGAGACTGCACACCACCGCCGCCGAGACGATAGCCAGGGCCAGGCTCCCTGTCGGGAGGTAGACCAGGACCCCGACGTAGGCTCCGAGCACAAAGACCCCGGCGTGGGCCACGTGCAGGATACGCAGGACGCCGTAGACCAGGGTGAGTCCCAGGGCGACGAGCGCATAGAGGCTTCCCAGGACCACACCGTTGGCGATCTGCTGGACGACCAAGAGCTATCCGGCCTCCTTTCTTGCTTGCCGCGACCGGGTGAAGGGAGCGGGGCCCGCTCCGGCAGGGGACAGTTGTGGTAGCGGGCCCCGTCCCGCCAAGCGCTGAGCGGCCGCTGGGACCGTCAGCACACCTACGTCAAGGCTCGTTTCAGTTCGGAGGAGTGATGATGGCCGGATCGTCGACAACGGAGAAGAAGTGGAACGCACCGTCGCGGACAATCTGGACCTGGACCGGCTTGATCACTTCTCCCGAAGGCGTGAAGGCCTGGATGACGCCGGTGACGCCCTCGAAGTTGGTGAGCCCGGCAATCGCGTCGCGGATGGCCTGGGGCTCGAACCCTCCGACGCGCATCGCCTCGCAGACGATGAGGATGGCGTCGTAGGTGGAAGCCGCGACCATGTCGGCCGGCACGTTGAACCGGCTCTCGTAGGCCTGCAGGAACTCCTGAGCGATAGGCCGCATGTCGTCGCGGTTGAGGTTGGTCGTGATGATGATGCCCTCCGTCGCGGCCCCGCCGAGCTCCAGGAACTTGGGCGAGTCCATGCCTTCCATGCCGAGGATCTGGCAGGTGAGGCCAACGGTCTGGGCTCCCAGGGCGATGGCCGCGCCCTCGGCGTAGTAGCCCGTCGCGTAGAGCAGGTCTGGGTTAAGGCCCTTTATCTTGGTTAGCAGGGCCGAGAAGTCTTTCTCCCCGTACGGGTAGGCGTCGATCGAGAGAACCTTCACACCCCGGGCCTCGACAGTCTGCTTGAAGGTCTCGCCGAGGATGCGCCCGAAGTCGGTGTCGACCATGAGAATGGAGACCTTCTTGGCCCCGAGGTCCCGGACCGCCACCTCGGCGGCGGCCAGACCCTGGACCGTGCCGACGAAGCTGTTGCGGAAGCAGAAATCGCCGGCGGCCGTGATGTCCGGATGGACCGCGTAGCCGGCGACCAGGGGTATCTTCGCCTCCTGGGCGATGGGCGCGACCGCGCGGGTCGGCGTGCTGTAGGAACCGCTGACGATGGCCACGACCCCGTCGCGCTCGATCATCTGGTGGGCGACGGCCACGGCCTGGGCGCTGGAGAATTGGTCGTCGTAGGTCAGGAGCTCAACCTTCACGCCGTTGATACCGCCCGCGTTGTTCACCTTTTCGACAGCCAGGATGGCCGCGTTGGTGGCCGCCGCGCCGTCAGCCGCGGCCGGCCCAGTTATGGGGGCGAAGACGCCTATCTTGACGACCTGGGGCTCCTTTGGCTTGCAGCCGGCGAAGCTGAAAGCCAAGGCCACGATGAGAAGGCCGGCGAGTAGAGCGTTCACCCACTTCCCCCTGTAAGCTGACACGAGGCAAAACCTCCCAATTAGAAGCTCTGACGTTGCGGAAGCACCCGTCCCGCCCCTCGCCGGCGGCCGGATCTCACCACCTCCTCGCTCCGGATAGAGGGCCCGTCGCAGCGACCCCTGCCGGGAGACGTGCGCCTGGCGCGGAGCCGGGGACTCCGGGTCCAGACTTCACCCGGCCGCCGGAGGCGTCCTTTGACAGGGCTTTAGAGTATTTTGACTATTCTTTGTGACTCATAGGTCGACGCTCGGAGATTCGAGGCTGGGATGAGGGAGAAGGAAGGCCGTGGAGGCTTGCAGCCCAGGCTCTTCGCTCGACCGGTACAAAGCGAATCCGCATTCTTAAAGATAGTCCTATATGGCAGGTTAGAGCTTATCCTTAACGAAGAAAGGGCGATAGAAGCCACGGTTCGGAGGGATAGGCTCGTGACGCTAAGCCAGTCAGCAGCCCGAGCGCCGCGAGGGACGGACCTCTCATGCCAGGGGTGGGAGCAGGAAGGCCTGCTCCGGATGATGATGAACTGCCTTGACCCCGAGGTGGCCGAGAACCCGCACGACCTCATCGTCTACGGGGGGACGGGCAAGGCCGCCCGCAGTTGGGAGGCCTTCGAGGCCATCGCCGCGAGCCTGAGGGAGCTCGGCCCCGCCGAGACCCTCCTCATCCAGTCGGGTAAGCCGGTGGGCGTCCTGGCCACGGCCCCCCAGTCCCCGCGCGTCGTCATGTCAACAGCCATGCTCGTTCCCAAGTGGGCGACCTGGAACATCTTCCGGGAGCTCGAGGATCTCGGCCTCACCTGCTTCGGCCAGTCGACGGCCGCGTCCTGGTCCTACATCGGAGCCCAGGGCATCCTCCAGAGCACGGCCGAGGTCTTCTCCGAGGTGGCCCGGCGTTACTTCGGCGGCACGCTCCGGGGACGACTGGTCGTCACCGCCGGCCTCGGCGGCATGGGCGCGGCCCAGCCGCTCGCCGTCACTCTGAACGGCGGCGTCGCCCTGGTCGTCGAGGTCGACGAGGGGCGCATCCGGCGCCGCTTGGCCTCGAACTACTGCGACATGATGGTCCGCGACCTGGGCCAGGCCCTCAGCCTGGCCGGCGAGGCTCTGACGTCCGGCCAGTCGCGGTCCATCGCCCTCCTTGGGAACGCGGCCGACATCCTGCCGGCCCTCCTGGAGCGCGACGTCGTCCCCGACGTCGTCACCGACCAGACCTCAGCCCATGACATGCTCTTCGGCTACATTCCCAACGGCATGCCCTACGCCGAAGCCCTGGAGCTCCGTCGCACCGACCCGGAGGCCTACAAGGCGGCCGCCCTGGACTCCATCTGCCGTCACGTCCGGGCCATGCTCGAGATGTTGGACCGCGGGGCGGTGGTCTTCGAGTACGGGAACGGCATCCGCGACCAGGCCTTGAAGGCCGGGGTGGAGCGGGCCTTCGCCTTCCCCGGCTACGTGAACGGCTACCTCCAGCCCCTCTACTGCCAGGGACAGGGCGCCATCAGGTGGATAGCCCTCTCGGGCGACCCCGGGGACATCTACGCCATCGACGAGGCCCTCTCGCGGAGGTTCGCCGCTGACGCGAACCTCGTCCGCTGGCTGGAGTTCGTCCAATCGCGCGTGGCCTTCCAGGGTCTGCCCGCCCGAGCCTGCTGGCTCACGTACGAGCAGCGGCAGGAGCTCGGCGTCCTGGTCAACGAGATGGTCCGGAAGGGGACCCTCTCCGCCCCGGTGGCCATCACCCGCGACCTCTCCCACACCGGAGCGGAGGCCTCGCCCTACCGCGAGACCGAGGGCATGCCCGACGGAAGCGACACCGTTGCAGACTGGCCAGTCCTCAACGCCCTCCTCAACGCGGCCTGCGGGGCGAGCATGGTCTGCGTGAACCACGGCCCGGGCGTGGGCATCGGCAACTCCATCCACGCGGGCTACTCCGTCATCGCCGACGGATCGGAGCTCGCCGGCGCGAAGCTCCGGAGCGTCCTTGCCGCCGACTGCGCCTTCAGTGTCGTCCGCTTCGCCGACGCCGGGTCCCGGCCGGCCGTCCGGAAGGCCATAGAGCTGGGGCTCAAGGTGCCACTCCTGCCACGTGGCTAGAGCGGGGTGATCCACTTGCGGCTGGCCATAGTCGATGCGGAAGAGCTCGAACGCGCCGCGGTCAAGTGGATGCTCAAGCACGGCCCGGTCCCGGCCAGGGTGGTCCTCGAGAGCGACAGCGTCCAAGCCCTGACGGGCGGAGGCGGCGCACCGAGGCTCGACGCTCTCCTCATCGACCCCGAACACGTCCGGCCCGAAGGGAGCGCCGGGTCCGCCGGCTACGATCTGGTGAGGAGCCTCGCCGCGACGCTCCCCGAGACCCTGGTGGTCGTGATGGGCTACTCGCGCACGGCCTCCCACGTGGTGGGGGCCGTGCGGGCGGGAGCCTTCGACTATCTGGCCAAGCCCGTGTCCCAGGACGATCTCGTGGAGTGCCTCAGGCGCGTGGAGGCGGCCTGCTCCGGCCCGCGAGGCGCCGGGAGCCCGTGGACCGATTCCCAGGCCTACTCCCAGGGCGAGCTCCTCTACGACCTCCTCTTCGGGAACATCGACAACCTCAAGGAGGTCTGGCGGAGAAGCCGGGTGGCCGGTCTCAAGGAGCTCCCCAACGCGGTCATGGTCGTGGCCATCGACAACTTCGTGACCGCCGCGGCCGACCGGAGCGAGGCTTGGAAGAGGTCCCTGCGCCGGAGCATCCTCGAGGTCATCCGGCAGACCCTGGAGGAGGTCGACCCGGCTCCGCAGGCCTTCGTCATCGGCGAAGACCGGGTGGCCGTTCTGGTCCGGGTGTCGGCCGAGCCCGGGGCCAAGGAGCATCTCCTCAAGCTGGCCTCGCAGATCCGGGACGCGGTCCAGGGGTCCTCGACCGTAACCGTTTCGGTCGGCATCGGGAACCCCCACGCCGACCCGACCAACCTCCACGTCTCCTTCCAAGAGGCCCAGAAGGCGCTCGGGCGCAAGTTCTTCCTCGGCGAGAACGTCGTCGTCCACGTCGACGAGGTCTCCTCCACAGAAACCGAGGGCCGCTTCGTCTCGGCCCGGGACCCCCTGCCCTCCCTGATCGCCCGCGTCCGGGCCAAGGATCGGGAAGGCGCCATCCGCATCCTGGACGACGTCCTCGAGGACCTCGTGGCCACGACCAGGTCGGCCCAGGCCGTGAAGTTCGCCGCGGCCGATATTCTCCTCGCCCTCGTCCGGGTCGTCTTCGAGAGCGGGACCTACTCGGCCGAGGCCCTCGACCAGAGCGCCGATTGGCTCCAGGCCGCCCTCAAGGCCGGCGGCGCCGGCGAGCTGAGGCAGATAATGGGCGGCGCCATCGCCAGCATCGTCGACTCGGTCGACCCCGGCAGCGAGAGCTCCCGCCTCACCGTCCTGCGGCGGGTCCTCGACCACATCAACGAGAACTACGGGCGCGAGCTCACCCTGACCGAGGTGGCCCGGACCGTCTGGCTGAGCCCGGCCTACCTCAGCCATCTCTTCTCCAAGGAGCTCGGAATGGGCTTCGTCGAGTACCTGACCAGGGTCCGCGTCGAACGGGCCCAGACCCTTCTCGTCGGAACCTCCCTCAGCATCGGGGACATCGCCAGCGAGGTCGGCTACCGCGACGCGAGCTACTTCAGCCGGGTCTTCAAGGCCGCCACCGGCCTCTCCCCGACCCAGTACCGCCTGCAGAGCCTGAAGCTCTAAGGGCGCGGAGGTTTCTCATTCTGGTGTAAGTAATCCTGATGCCTCGGCAACCGTTCTTGTCCCCTGGGGCGCCCATCTGCTACCATCAGATTCGGGTCTCGGACCACGAGACGCGGGAGCCTTTTCGGCCGGGAGACCCCCCGGAAGACTCTGCAGCCGGCCGGCCCCGGTCGGGGCCGCCGGGCCCGGAGGTCGGCGATGAGCGGCGAGACGTGGCGCGTCAGCCAGGCCGAGTTCGACGTCAGAACGGGAAAGCGGCGCGCTTTCGTGGACATCACCCCGCAGGTGTCCGAGGCCGTGCGGGTCTCGGGGATCGAGACCGGTGTCTGCCACGTCTTCGTCCAGCACACCACGGCCGGGGTGACGGTCAACGAGAACGCCGACCCCTCGGTGGCCCTGGATATCCTCCGCCGCCTGGAGACCCTCGCGCCCGACGACGCCCCCTACACTCACGGCGAGGGGAACTCGCCGGCCCACGTCATGGCCTCTCTCGTCGGATCCTCGGCGATTCTGCCCGTGACGGGCGGAAGCCTGGCCCTCGGACGGTGGCAGGGCGTCTTTCTGGCTGAGTTCGACGGACCCCGACCGAGGCGGGTCCGGGTCACGGTGAGCGGGGAGGGGCGCGCGATGATGGAAGAGAAGGGGCGCGGACGATGACGAGAGAGGCGGAAGGGGCCGATATCCTCGCCGCCCTCGTCGAGCGCTGCCGGCCGGTGGTGGTCCTGACCGGGGCCGGGGTGTCGACCGAGAGCGGCATACCCGACTTCCGAAGCCCGGGCACCGGGCTCTGGACCTACGTCGACCCCATGCGGGACCTCTCGGCCACGGCCCTGAAGACCCGCCCC
>DYFB01000015.1 GCA_020725405.1 Symbiobacterium sp.
CAAGCCAGTCTCTCGGGGACGGCGGAAGCAGCATGATCTGATCGGCCGGGTTGTAGTCTCTGAACTTCTTCGTCTTGGTCATGACCAAGGATTCTACGCCCGGAATCGAAGTCCTGTACCTTAGTCACACAAGCTGCTAGAGGCGGGCGGGCGGGGCGCGGGCGGCGAGGCCTGCCGCCCGATGGACCGGAAAGGGTTTCCCGGCTGGACCGTAGAAGCGTCGGGCCATCGAGCCGGGTGGACCCGGGGCGGTAGGGACGCCGAGCGGCCGGGCGCCCGGCGCCGAAGGGGACGCGGGTGCCGGAACGACGCCCCGGGGTGGTGGGCGGATCCGGGCGCCGGAACGCAGGGGAAAAGGGGGCGACCGTTGTTCTCCGACCTGAAGGACGAAACTAGGCAGGAGATCTGGGGAGTCGTCCTGGTCTCGCTCACGGTCCTTTCCTACATCTCTCTCTCGACGACAGCGGCCGGCGGCTTCGGGGAGCTTGTCCGCTACGCCATGAACACGGTCTTCGGTACGGCGGCCTGGTTCATCCCGGCCCTGGCCGGCCTGGCCGGCCTCTTATGCATCTTCCAGAAGGGCTACGTTCTCGCCGGCTCGCGTCTCGCGGGATGGCTCATCGGTCTCGTGACGGCTCTCGGCTGGCTCCACCGCCTTGAGCCGCATCTTGAGGGTTACGAGTTCATGAACATAACCTCCGGGCCGGGTCTCGGCGGGGGACTGGTGGGGGCCGTGGTGACCTGGGGGCTGAGGGAGGTCTTCGGCCCGGTCGGGCGCGACGTCCTGCTGGGCAGCCTGACCCTCATCTCTTTCCTCCTGGCCTCCGACCTATCGCTCCTCCGCTTTCTCCGCGGCCTGCGGGACATCGTGGTCGCTTCGGCGCGGTGGGGCGCCCGCACGGCCGCCCGGGTAATCGGGCTTTTCGAGGCCCCGCCTCGACCGGTCCGGACGGGAAGCGCGGCCGGGCGCGAGGGCCGGCTACGTCTCCGTGGCGCTCTCGACAAGCCCGCGCCGCCGGGCCCTGGCCGGCTGCGGATCGGAGAGTCCGGGCACCTCGAGGCCCCCGAGCCCTCCGAACGGCACGGGCCGCCCAGGTCCGAAGCTCCGACCGCCCCCACCCGAGGCGCGGCCGCCCTCCCCGGCCCGGACCTCAGCCGGCGGGGTTACGAGCAGATAACCCTGACCGACGACGTCCTGTACCAGCTCCCACCCCTGACCCTCCTTGATGCGACCCCGTCGGGCAAGGGACGGCGGGTACGGCAGGACCTTGAGGAAAAGACCCGCGTCCTCGAGGAGACCCTCGAGAGCTTCGGTGTCCGGGGCAAGGTCGTCGAGGTGAAGCGGGGGCCGGTGGTGACCAGGTTCGAAGTCCAGCCCGCGCCGGGCATCAAGGTCGCCCGCATCGTCAGCCTCGCCGACGACATCGCTCTGGCCATGGCCTCGCACGATGTCAGGATCGAGGCCCCCATCCCCGGGAAGCGCGCGGTGGGTATCGAGGTCCCGAACCTCGAAGTGACCACGGTGACTCTCCGCGAGGTCCTGGAGGAGCCCGAGGTCGCGGCCTCGACCTCTAAGCTGACCATCGTGCTGGGTAAGGACATCACCGGGCGTCCGGTGACCGGCGACCTGAGCCGGCTCCTGCACGTCCTCATCGCCGGCGCGACGGGGTCGGGCAAGAGCGTCTGCATCAACTCCATCATCGCCAGTCTTCTCTTCCGGGCCAAACCCGGAGAGGTGAAGCTTCTCCTCATCGACCCGAAGGTGGTCGAGCTCAGCGTCTACGAGGGTATCCCCCACCTGGTGGCGCCCGTCGTCACCGACCCGAAGAAGGCGGCCGGTTGTCTCAGGTGGGCCGTCAAGCAGATGGAGGACAGATACGAGCTGTTCGCCGCTGCCGGGGTCCGTGACATCGGGCGCTACAATGCCCTGGTCGGGCAGGCTCGGGCGGACGCGGCCAGGGCGGCGACGCCTCCCGCGACGGCCGGTGGCAAGGCGGCCGCGGGTCGGACCGTCGAGGCCGGGGAGGACCCGGGCCGGGCCGGGGCGGCCCCGGCTGTGCCCTCCGGTCCTCTTCCTTTGCCGTACATCGTAATCGTCATCGACGAGCTGGCCGACCTGATGATGGTCGCCCCCGTCGACGTCGAGGACGCTATCTGGCGTCTGGCCCAGATGGCCCGGGCGGCGGGCATCCACCTGGTCGTTGCCACCCAGCGCCCTTCGGTCGACGTGATCACCGGGACGATCAAGGCCAACATCCCGACCCGGGTGGCCTTCGCCGTCTCTTCCCAGGTGGACTCGAGGACCATTCTCGACATCCCCGGAGCGGAGAAACTGCTCGGTCACGGGGACATGCTCTTCCTGCCCGTCGGGGCGACGAAGCCGACCCGGGTCCAGGGAGCCTACGTCTCGGACCGGGAGATCGAGGACCTCGTCGCCTTCGTCAAGGCCCAGGGCCGTCCGCGGTACGCGCCTGACGCCCTGGCCGCGGAGGAGGCGGCTGAGGGCCAGGAGGCCGCTTCGGAGGACGACCTCTTCGACGACGCCGTTCGGGTGGTCATGGAGACCGGACAGGCCTCGATCTCCATGCTCCAGCGGAAGCTGAGGGTGGGCTACACCCGGGCCGGGCGGCTTATCGACATGATGGAGGAGAAGGGCATTGTCGGACCCTTCGAAGGGTCCAAGGCACGGGAGATCCTGATGACCTTCGAGCAGTACCGGCGGATGAAGGAGGCCGCCCGCCGGGCCGGAGAGGCCGCACGGTCCGAGGAGCAGGCCCGTGTGGGCGCCGCCCCGCTTCCGCGGGGACGCGGGCCGGTGCTGACTCTTCCCGGCTCGGGCCGTCGGCTGAATCCGCCCGTCCTGGAAAGCGGGGACGATCAGCCGGAGGGACAGAGCTAGGCGGTCAGCCGGACCCGAGCGCCCGCCAGGTCGCGGGCCCGACGATGCCGTCGACGGCGAGTCCCCGGGACTGCTGGAAAGCCCGGACAGCCGCCTCGGTCGCCGGCCCGAACCGGCCGTCCACGGGGCCGCTGTAAAGGCCGAGCTGCCTGAGCCTATTCTGGAGGTCGACCACGTCGGACCCGGACGAGCCCCGGGAGAGAACGGGACGGCCCCCTTCGCCGCTGCCTGAGCCGCCCTGACCGCCCCGATTGCCGCCCTGACCGCCCCGATTGCCGTCCTGACCGCCGGGGGGCTGAGGTTGCCCGCTGCCGCCTCCGCGGACGATCCGCACCGGCGTTCCGATGCGGGCCCACTCGAAGAGCTCCTCGACGTTCTCGTTGTGCAGGCGGATGCACCCGTTGGACACGGCGTGTCCGATCGAGGCCGGGTTGTTCGTGCCGTGAATGCCGTAGTTTCCATGAGGGATGCTGAGGCCCATCCAGCGCGTCCCGAGGGCGTTCCAGTCGGGGTTGACGATCTTGGTCATGATCCGCCAGTCGCCGGGGGGCGTCGGGGTGCTCGGCTTACCGACGGCGACGGGGTAGACCCGGAGGACCTGCCTTCCCGAATATACGGTCATCCGCCGGGCTCCGGTGTCGATGAGGATGGATATCTCCTTCGGCCGTCCCCACGGGCCGCCTGGGGCCGGCGGCGTGGGTCGGGGCGGCGCAAAGCCGAGGGCCCGGAAGGTGCGGTCGTCGACCACCCCGTTCGGCTCAAGGCGCCGGGAGCGCTGGAAGGCCGCGACGGCTTCCTCGGTGATCGGGCCGAAGAGGCCGTCGATGACCTGGGGGTCGAAGCCGAGTTCCTGGAGCCGTCTTTGCACGGCCAGGACGTCGGGACCCTCGAGGTAGGGGCGGGTCAGGTAGAGCTGCCTGTGTCCGGGCTGGAGCGACCCGAGAGTGTCCTCGTCCAACTCCATAACCTCCCGGGCCATCGTATGCCCGGCGCCGGCCGGGCGTTAGGCGGCCCGGGCCCGGCCGCCCGCAGGCTGGCACGAGAGGTGGAAGAACCCGGCCGCCTGAGGGCAGGATAAGAGAACCCCGGGGAAGAAAGTCAAAGGGTTATGACCCTTGGTGCGCTCTTCCTCACGTCGTGGGCCATCGGTTTCTCCGGGGCGGTGACCCCCGGCCCTCTCCTCGTGGCCTGCATCTCGCAGTCGGCGCGTCAAGGGTTCCGGGCGGGCTGGTACGTGGTTGTGGGCCATGTGCTGCTGGAGCTCTTGCTGGTGGTTCTTCTCTCTCTCGGCCTCGGAGCTGTGCTGGTCCGGCAAGGAGTGGTGGTCGGCGTCAGGGTCCTTGGTGGACTCATGCTGGTCTGGATGGCGTGGGGTACGGCGGCTCCGGCCCTTCGGAACTCGATTGCCCTGCCCTCGCCGGAGCACGGCGGGCTCGACCCCCGTGCGGCCGGGGCCCGGCCCCGCGCCGGAGCGCTCGAACCGGCGCTGGCCGGCGTGGCCGCAACGGTCGGCGGCCCCTTCTGGCTGTTGTGGTGGGCCACGGTCGGGCTCTCCTACCTCACCCTGGCGGCGCCGCTCGGAGCACCGGGCATCGGAGCGTTCTACACCGGGCACATAGCCGCCGACCTGGTCTGGTACTCGGCCGTGGCGGGCGCGGTGGCCGGCGGCCGGCGACTCCTGACGCCCGGGGTCTACCGGATCGTCCTGGTCGCGTGCGGCCTGTGCCTGGCCGTCTTGGGTCTGGTCTTCGTCGGTTCCGGCTTCCTGGGTGCGGCCGGCGGGGGATAGGACGGCGCCGGCGCGGGTCCCGGCGACAGAGAGAATGTGTGGAGGTGCAGCGATGAGACGTGTCTTCAGCCCGAGGAACATCCTCCTGTTCCTTGCCGTCCTGGTGGCCGTGTCCTACTACGGGTCGTACATCTTCACCGACTACCTCTGGTTCTCCAACCTCGGGCTAGAGGGGGTCTACGTGACCACCCTCGTCGCGCGGACGCTCGTGGCCGTGGCCGCCGGTCTGGCCGCCTTCCTCTTCATGCTGGTCAACCTCCTTGTGGCCAGGCGCGACGGGCCGCCGCGGGCGGTCGAGTACATCCTCGCTGGAGAGGTTGAGATTCCCATCACCATCCCGCCGACGGTCGTTAGTCGGCTGACCTGGCTCGGTCCCCTGGTCATCGCCGTCCTGGTGGGGGCCGCGGCCCGGGAGGGGTGGATGACTGTCCTGCAGTTCATCCACCAGACGCCGTTCGGCCTGTCCGACCCCTTCTTCAAGCGGGACATCGGGTTTTACGTCTTCACCCTGCCGTTCCTCCGCTGGCTGTACCATGGGGCGATGTTCGTCCTGGTGGCGACGTTCGCGGCGACAGCCGTCTACTACCTCGCCAACCGCGGGCTCGATTTCGCCCGGGGATATCCCGTCGGTTCCCGCCAGGCCTGGCGTCATCTCTCCGTCCTCGGGGCCGCCGGGTTTGTCCTAAAGGCGGGCGGCTACATCCTCGCCCAGTTCAACCTTCTTTACTCGCCGCGGGGGGTGGCCGTCGGGGCGAGCTACACCGATATCCACGCCCAGCTTCCGGTCCTGCGGATCATGGTCGTTCTCGCCCTGGTCGTCGCCGGAGTCGTGGTGGCCGCGGGGTGGATGCGCCGGACGAGCTACGTGGTCGCCGGGGTGGGGTTCCTCCTGGCCGCCTCGCTCGTCCTTGGGACAGCCTACCCGGCCTTCGTCCAGCAGTTCCAGGTCGAGCCGGACGAGATCAACAAGGAGACACCCTACATCCTGCACAACATCGCCTACACGCGGGAGGCCTACGGGCTGAACCGGATAGAGGAGCAGGAGTTCCCGGTTACCTACAATCTGGTCCTGGCCGACATTCAGGAAGAGGCGGCGACGATCAACAACATCCGCCTCTGGGACTGGCGGCCCCTCCGTGAGAGCTACTGGCAGCTTCAGGCCATCCGGCCCTACTACGATTTCGCCGACGTGGACCTCGACCGCTACGTTCTCGACGGCCGCTACCGGCAGGTGATGATCGCGGCGAGGGAGATGAACCTCGATAACCTGACGGCCGAGGCCAGGACCTGGATGAACCTTCACCTGAAGTACACGCACGGCTACGGCGTGGTCATGAGCCCCACGACCCTGGCCACCCGCGAGGGCATGCCGGTCTTCTTCCTTCGCGACATCCCGCCCGTGTCCAGCGTCCCGGGCCTGAGGGTGACCCGTCCGGAGATCTACTTCGGTGAGATGACCAACACCTACGCGATAGTCAACACCGAGGCCGGGGAGTTCGACTACCCGCTCGGCGACCAGAACCAGTACACGAACTACGCCGGCCCCGGCGGCGTCCAGCTCTCGAATCCGCTCATCCGCCTGGCTTTCGCGATCCGTCTCGGGAGCTACCAGGTCTTCCTGGCCGACACCATCACGACCGAGAGCCGGGCGATGATCTACCGGAACATCCACGAGATGGTCAGGAAGATAGCCCCGTTCCTTCGCTACGACCAAGACCCCTACCTGGTCATCGGGGACGACGGGCACCTGTTCTACATCCAGGACGCCTACACGGTGACGAGCCTCTACCCCTACTCGGAGCGGCACCCGCTGGGGCTCAACTACATCCGCAACCCGGTCAAGATATCCATCGACGCCTACGCGGGAACCGTCCGCTACTACCTTGTGGACGAGGCCGAGCCCATCGCCCGGACCATCGCCGGCATCTTCCCGAGTCTCTTCACGCCGGCCTCGGCCATGCCGGACGACATGCGCCGGCACGTCCGCTATCCGGAGGACCTGTTCTCCATCCAGGCCGACATGTACACGACCTACCACATGCGCGACCCGCTCGTCTTCTACAACCGGGAGGACCTCTGGGTCCGCCCGACCCAGCTCTACGGGGACGCCGAGCGTCCGCAGCCCGGCCGCGGTAACGCGGTCCAGCCGCACTACATGATAATCCGGCTGCCGGGTGAGGAGCGCGAGGAGCTCGTCCAGATGCTTCCCTTCAGCCCCCGCGAGCGGCGGAACATGATAGCCTGGCTGGCGGCCCGCTCCGACGGGGAGAACTACGGCGACCTCATCGTCTACAAGTTCCCCAAGCAGGAGCTCATCTACGGACCCATGCAGATCGAGGCCAGGATCGATCAGGACACGACCATATCCCAGCATCTCACCTTGTGGAGCCAGGCCGGGTCGAACGTCATCCGCGGCACCCTCCTGGTCGTCCCCATCAAGGACTCCATCCTGTACGTCGAGCCGCTCTACCTCCAGGCGGCCGGCAACCGCCTGCCGGAGCTCAAGCGGGTCATCGTGGCCTACGGGGACCGCATAGTCATGGCCGAGACGCTGGGCCAGGGGCTCCAGGCCATCTTCGGCGGAGGAGCCGTGGAGGGTCCGGACGTCACCCCCGGCGTCCCGGGCGAGAGGCCGACCGTGGGCGAACTCGCGAGACAGGCCAACACCCTCTTCGCACAGGCCCGGGAAGCGGCCTCGCGAGGGGACTGGGCCGCCTACGGTCAGTACCTCTCCGAACTCGAGTCCATTCTGGAGCAGCTCCAGGCTCTGGCCGAGCGGGAGGGGAGATAGCCCGCGGGTCCTCCCGGCCGCCCCGGCGGCCTGGGCGAAAACGGGCTGGCCCGTAAGGACCGGACGGGACGCGGGCCGGCGGCGGTAAAGCCGCCGGCCCGCGTCCGTCTCCGAGCGGCCGAGGCGGTCGCCCGCCTGCGACCAGGGGGTGGGTCGGAGACCGAGGCCTGGCGAGCCGCAGCCGGCCCGGGGCGGGAGGGTTTCTGAGGCAGGCTGCGAAAAGGCTCAAGACTCCGGGCCTAGCTCCAAGCGGCCGGGGGAAAGATGGTAGGAGAGGTGGCCCGCCAGCCATGACAGCCTCTGCTGACGTTCCTCTGGTTCATATCTCCGACCTGCCGGCCCACGCGGGCCGGATAGTCCGGCTCCGGGGGTGGGTCTACAACCGCCGCTCGAGCGGGAAGATCGAGTTCATCATCCTCAGGGACGGCACGGGCTTCGTCCAGGTGGTGGTCGTGGCCTCGGACGTGCCGGACGATGTCTTCAGAGTTGCGGCCTCCCTGGGGCAGGAGTCGGCCGTCGTTCTGACCGGAGAGGTGCGGACGGACCGGCGGGCTCCCGGCGGCTACGAGGTCTCGGCGCGCTCGTTGGAGCTCCTCGCCCCTTCGGAGGACTACCCGATAAGCCTCAAGGAACACGGCGTGGAGTTCCTCATGGACAACCGGCACCTCTGGTTCCGGACGCCACGTCAGACGGCCATCCTGAAGCTCAGGGCCGAGCTCATCCGCGCCCTGCGCGACTTCTTCGACGACCGGGGGTTCGTCCTGGTCGACTCGCCGATCCTCACCCCGGCGGCCTGTGAGGGGACGACGACCCTCTTCAAGACTGACTACTTCGGAGATCCGGCCTACCTCAGCCAGAGCGGTCAGCTGTACCAGGAGGCGGCGGCCATGGCTCTCGGGCGGACCTACTGCTTCGGGCCGACGTTCCGGGCCGAGAAGTCCAAGACGCGGCGACATCTCATCGAGTTCTGGATGGTCGAGCCGGAGATGGCTTTCGTGGAGTTCGAGGAGAATCTGCGCATCCAGGAGGAGATGGTCTCCTTCGTTGTCCAGCGCATCCTGGAGAGGCGCCTCCCCGAGCTCGAGACGGTCGGACGGGATACGGCCCCCCTCCGGAAGGTGAGGCCGCCCTTCCCGCGCCTGTCCTACGACGAAGCCGTGGAGCTCGTCCGGAGTAAGGGCCTCGACATGGAGTGGGGGGACGACTTCGGCGCCCCGCAGGAGACGGCGGTGGCCTCGGAGTTCGACCGGCCCGTCTTCGTCCACCGCTACCCGACGGCCGTGAAGGCCTTCTACATGAAGCCCGACCCCGACAGGCCCGAGGTCTGCCTGTCCGCCGACCTCCTGGCTCCCGAGGGCTACGGGGAGATCATCGGCGGCGGCCAGCGCATAGACGATATCGAGCTTCTGAAGCGGCGACTCGCCGAGCACTGCCTCCCCGAGGAAACCTACCGCTGGTATCTCGACCTCCGCCGCTACGGTTCCGTGCCCCACTCCGGCTTCGGGCTGGGGGTCGAGCGGACCCTGGCCTGGATCGCGGGTCTGGAGCATGTTAGGGAAACAATACCGTTTCCACGTATGTTGCACCGGCTGTACCCCTGATGTCAGAAGCAGGGAAGCTAGCCCTCCAGGTCGAAGCATGCCCGCTGGGGCCCGCGATACCCTGGCGATACCCTCTAGCTGGGGTTGGAGGGCGGTTGAGTGACGACCCGCGGGCGGCGGGAAAGGAGACCGCGCGGTGAAGGAACTGGGCCGGCGCCTCAAGGCCAGACGGGAAGAGCTCGGGCTGAGCATCGAAGAGGTCCAGGCCGAGACGAAGATCAGACGTAGGTACCTCGAGGCGCTCGAGGCTGGGGACGAAGGGCCGATCCCGGGCGAGGTTTACGTGAAGGGATTCCTGCGTTTCTATGCCAATTTTCTCGGGTTGGACGGCCTGGAGATGGTCCTGGAGTACCGGGCCTGGAAGGAGGCTCTTGCCCAGGAGGAGGCGGGCTCCGTAAGGAAGGGCGGGTCTTCCGAGTCGGCCGGCGGCCTGCGGGGGCCGGCCGGGCCCTCGGGCGGCCGGGCCGGGAGAGCGTGGCTCCGCGCGACGGGGGCCACCCGGGGGCCGGCCGGCCTGAGGCGCTACGTCCTCTACATAGTGATCGTGGCCGCTCTCGTCGCCGCGGCCGGGGTGTGGTACGCGTGGAGCCAGTCCTCTGAGCCGGCGACCGGTCCCGACGGCCAGCTCCCACCCGGTAGTGGGGACGGAGGGGCCCCGGGGGGCGGAGGCGAGACCGCTCCGCCGGGAGGCGGCGACCCGGGGGACCCGGGTCCCGGCGGCGGGAACCCGCCGGGTTCCCCGGGAGGGGCGGAGCCCGGTCCTGGGTGGCGCCTCGCCGAAGAGTCTGCCTCGGTGGTCACCTACGTAGTATATGGTGCCCCCTTCACCGTGGGTCTCGAGGTCACCGGGGACCGATGCTGGGTTAGAGTCACCGTTGACGGGAAGGTCGTCCTCGAGCGGACACTCGACCCGGGGACGACGGGCGAGTGGACGGCCCAGCGTGAGCTGGTTATCCTCCTCGGACGGCCTCACCTGGTAAGGCTAACCGTCGACGGCCAGGATGTCGGCCGGGCCGGGACGGTTGACAGCCCTCGGACCGCTCGGTTCGAGGCTGGTGCGCCCGGCGGGAGCGGTTCGAACGACGGCGGATAGGCCCCGGGGGACGGGGAGGAGGCCGGGGGAGGGTCGATCCGGGACCCCCCGGTGGGAGGGAACGCCCCGTGGGCACCTGGAGCGAGCTGGGCCGGCTCCTCCGCTCGTCCGGCCTTGCCGTCGTCCTTATCTTCAGCGTCGGCCTTCCGGCTGTGCCGCCCCTCTCGGTGGCAACGCCCCCCGCCGCAGACGAGCCCGGGGTCATCCCGGGGGCGGCGCCCGCCCGGAGAGACCCGCCGCTCATCTCGGCCGACGCGGCCGTCCTGATCGAATGGCGGACCGGCCAGGTTCTCTACGCCCGGGAGGCGTTCGGCCGCCGCCAGCCCGCGAGCACGACCAAGATCCTCACGGCCGTAGTCGCTTTGGAGAACGCCCGTTTGACCGACGTTACCCGCGTGAGCGCCAACGCGGCCTACACCCCCGGCTCTTACATGCCGCTCTACGAGGGACAGGAGATCACCATCGGCGAGCTGGTCTGGGGGGCCCTGCTGGAATCGGGCAACAACGCCTGCGTGGCCATCGCCGAGCACATCGCCGGCTCGGAGCGGGCTTTCGTGGAGCTGATGAACAGGCGGGCCCGCGCGCTCGGGGCCCTGGACACGCACTTCCGCAACGCCCACGGGATAGACGACCCGGACCATTACACCACAGCCTACGACCTCGCCGTCATCGCCCGTCACGCCCTGGCCATCCCGGCCTTCTCAGCCATGGTCCGGACCCGGGAGGCGACCCTGCGCGGCGGTGAGTGGGAGGTCCATCTGGTCAACACCAACGGCCTCCTGTGGACTTTCGCCGGCGCCGATGGGGTCAAGACCGGGACGACCGACCTCGCCGGCAGGTGCCTGGTAGCCTCGGCCACGCGCGGAGGACGGCGCCTTCTCTCGGTCGTTCTCCACTCGGACGACCGCTACCGTGACTCCGCCCTTCTCCTGGACTGGGGGTTCGGGTCCTTCGAGGCGGTCCGTCTGGCCGAGGCCGGCGAGGTCCTGGCCCACGCCCGGGTGAGCGGCGGGGCGGCCCTCACGGTCCCCCTGGTGGTCCCGGAGGACTTCTGGGTGTCAAGACCCCGGTGGGACAGGGGAACCCTGGAACTCGAGGTCCATTTCCGGCAGCCGGTGAGCGCGCCCGTCAGGCGGGGTCAGGTCGCCGGGGTTGTCGAGGCCGCTCTCGGGGACCGTATCCTCCGGGCCGTCAATCTCATCGCCGCCGAGGACGTCCCGGCGCGCACCCTCGAGCGCCTGATCCTCGCCTCGGTCCTCCGGCTCATCCGCTTCCTGGCGGCCCACGGGGTGGGTTAGCCCCCAAAGGAAGGGGGGGTGCGGCCCGCAGCCGCACCCCGCCAGGTGGGGGGAAAGACTCGGAGGGATCCCGGTCAGTCGCCGGACGCGCCGGCCTCGAGGAGCCGGCTCACGGTGACGAGCTGGAAGCCCTTGGCCGCCAGCCCCTCGATTATCGCCGGGAGGGCCTGGTCCGTCTGCTTGCAGGTGTCGCTGGCGTGGAAGAGGACGATGTCTCCCGGCCGGACCTTGCCGAGCACCCGGTCGACGATGTAGGAGACCCCGGGGTTCATCCAGTCGTGCGAGTCGAGCCCCCAGTTGACCACCTTGTAACCCATGGCCTCGGCCGTCCGGATGACCAGGTCGTTGTAGTCGCCGTTGGGCGGCCGCAGGAGGCGCGGACGCTCGCCGCCGGCGGCGGTGATGGCCTCCTCGGCCCGGCGGAGGTTCTCGCGGATGCCTTGCTCGTCGAGAGAAGAGAGGTTCACGTGGCGGTACCCGTGGCTGGCTATCTCGTGCCCGTCAGCGACGAGCTCGGACACGAGATCCGGGTGGCTCGACGCCCAGGGTCCGGAGAGGAAGAAGGTGCACTGGAGGCCGTGCTCCCTCAGGACGGCCAGCACCTTGGCTGGCATGACTTCGCCCCAGGAGAGGTCAAAGGTCAGGGCGACCATGTTCTGGGCCCCAGGGACGGTCCTTATCGGCTGGAGGCGGCCGATGACGGCCACCTCGCCGGTTGTCACGGCCAGGCCCAGCCGGGCGATGACCACCACGGCGACCAGAAGCACGAAGAGCCGGACGGCTCTCTTGGCGCGGTGACTGACGGTGACGAAGTACAAGGGTCACCCCTCCCCGGCGGACGGTCGATTCGCTTGAGTCTATTCGGGGGGCCGGGGGGCTATGACCATGGCCTCGGGGCAGGTTGCCTCGCTCGGCCGCCGGGGCGCTCGGACCCGGCGCCCCCCCCGGCGTCGCCGGAGAAGCCGGTCCCGCCGCCACTCGAGGGCGGGGAGAAGGCTGTCCTCTCTCACAGGAGGACGGGCGGAAGGGCGGGCGGGGCCCCCGGGGAGAGCGGACCCGGGAACCTCCGTCAGAAGCCCGAGGGCCCGGTCGACGACGGCCAGGGCCCGGTCGTAGTCGCGGAGACGGTGCTCGAGGTCCTTGGACAGTTCGACCAGGGCCCAGACCCGGGGCGGGTGGCCGTCGGCGAGCCTGGTCGCGACCGCCATGGCCTCGTGGGTGCGCCTTAGGCGTCTGAGGAGCCGGATAAGTTCGAGGCCGACCCGGTCGATCTCCTCGGCCGGACCCGCTCCGAGACAGGCCTCGTAGCACCGCACCGCCGGCTCGAGGAACCCAACCGAGCGGTAGAGACGGGCGAGGGCGAGGAGGTCGAGCGGGTCGAGGTCATCCTCGCCTGGCGGCCGGGTGAGGAAGGACTCGAAGCGGCGGGCCGCCTGTCCGGTCAGGGCGAGGAGGGATAGGACGTCCAGCCGGTTGTGCTCGAACACGGGCCGGAGGTACCAGGCGTCCTGGGTCCGTAGATAGGCGAAGTAGTGCTGGGGGACGAGCCATCCCGGGACGTCGCCGACGCGGGACTCCCCGAGGACAGCCTCCTCGAGGGCGGCCAGCCGGCAGCTCTCCAGGCGCAGGCCCCAGAGGCGGCGGGAGGCCGCGAGAAGGTCGAGGTGGGGCCTCTCCCGCAGGGGCGGGCGCCGGCGGGAGAGGATGAACCTCGTCTCGATGAGCGGGAGGTCGAAGGCCTTGCCGTTGAAGGTCACCACGGCTTCGAAGGCCTGGAGCCGCTCCTCGAGGGCCGAGAGGAGAGCCGGCTCCCGGTCGTAGTCCTCCATGAAGAACTGCTCGACGCGGAAGAAGTCTCCCTCGAACGCGCCCAGGCCGACCAGGAAGACGTGGGTCCCGGTCCCTCCGGCGAGTCCGGTCGTCTCGGTGTCCAGAAAGCAGGCCCGGTCGAGGGTCAGGCCGGAGAGGCCTTCGTCCCGGGCGAGGGCGGCCAGTGTCGCCCCAGCCGTCGAGCGGGCCTCCTCGAGCGGCCCGCCGCCGTAGCGGTAAGTGACAGGGTACTCACGGCTGACGACATAGCAGGTCCCGTCGGGGGTCTCCACTCTCGTCCCCGGGACGACCTCGGTGAGGTCACGCGGGCCCTGCGCGGCCGGGCGGGTCACGGGGCCGACCCCGCTCTTCCCGGCTCCACCGGCGGCCCGGCCGCGACCCCCCCAAGGAAGCGGGCCGTGGCCGGCTTGGCCGGACCGACCTCGGCAGCCGGCCCAACGCAGGACGGGCACCCCTCCTCACAGGGACAGCATTCGAGGAGCTGCCCGGCAGCCGCCCAGAGCTCCGGCAGGATGTCGTAAAGGCGTCTCGAGAGCCCCACGCCCCCGGGGTAGCGGTCGTAGAGGAAGACGGTCGGGAGATAGGTGAACGGCGACCGGACCTCGGTGAAGGCCCTGATGTCGCGGGGGTCGCACATGAGGTGGAGGGGAGCGATGTTGGCGAGCAGTGTCCCTAGACCGACGAGCCCCGCCTGGACCTCGCTCGTCGGGAGCCCGGCTGTCAGAGTCGGGGACAGGGCGAGCCAGGCGGCCTCGGTGTGCATGGTCTGCTCGGGCAGGCTGATGCGCCCCCAGCCGACGTTCTCGTGGGTGTGGAACCTGATCTTCTTGAAGACCGTCGCCAGCGCGGTGACGCTCACCTCGCCGTGGAAACGGGCGACCCCGGGAATCCCCCTTCCGGCGGAGCCGCCCTCGGCCCGCTCCAGGACCTCGAGGACCTTCACCTGAACGGCCAGATTCGCGTCGGTGTAGTGGTCGACGTCGACCTCATGGGCGTAGGCTTTCTGCTCCTCCCATTCGAGCCGGTCGATGTGGTACTGCCGTCCCTCGTGTAGGTAGATGGCCTCCTCGTGGATGAGCATGGGGGCCGAGAAGCGGTCGACCTCAGCGAGGACCCGGGGCTGCGGGTGGGTCGTGTCGATGACCACGAAGTTGTCCGCGGCCGCTGAGCGAAGGCTGACCTCCTCGGCCGGGAAGGACTCGGCCGACCAGTGCCAGCGGCCGCCGGCGTGGCGGAGGATGCCGGACCGCTCCAGCTCACCGAGGATGCGGGCGGTGGGGAGACGCTCGTCCCTGCCGAAGGTTTCTCCATCCTCGAAGGGCAGTTCGAAAGCCGCGCACTTCACGTGCTCGGCGCGGATGAGCGGGTTGTCGGGGTCGATGAGCGCCGTCTCGGGGCTCCTGGTCAGGAGGTAGTCCGGCCGGGAGACGAGGAACTGGTCGAGCGGTGAGGAGGTGGCGACAAGGCAGGCGACCGACTCGTCGAGGCGCCTTCCGGCCCGCCCGGCCTGCTGCCAGGTGCTGGCTATCGTGCCCGGGTAGCCCGTCATGACGGCGGCCTGAAGGCTCCCGATGTCGATCCCGAGCTCGAGCGCGTTCGTGCTGACCACACCGAGGAGCTCCCCGGACCTGAGGCCACGCTCGATCTCTCTCCGGGTCCCCGGGAGGTAGCCCCCGCGATAGCCCCTCACCCGGGAGGGTCGACCGGCGTCCTCGCGCCCCGCCGGCTCTCCCAGGGCCTCCTTGACGTAGCTGAGGAGAACCTCGGTCGTCACCCTGCTCCGGGCGAAGACGATGGTCGGGACCTCGCGGCGTAGGAAGGTTTCGGCCAGCCGAGCGGCCTCGAGGACCGCGCTCCGGCGGATGCCGAGCTCGCGGTTGACGACCGGCGGGTTGTAGAAGATGAAGTGCTTGCGCCCGGCCGGCGCCCCGTTCTGGTCGATGAGGGTCATCCCGGTCCCGGTCAGCTCCGAAGCCAGCTCCCGGGGATTGGCGATGGTGGCCGACGAGCAGATGAAGCGCGGGGAGGAGCCGTAGAAGGAGGTGACGCGGCGAAGGCGGCGGATGACATTGGCCACATGGCTCCCGAGAACGCCCCGGTAGTTGTGGATTTCGTCGACGACCACGTAGGAGAGGTTCTCGAAGAGCTTCACCCACCGGGTATGGTGGGGCAGGATACCGGTGTGGAGCATGTCGGGGTTGGTGATGACGATGTGCCCGGCGGCTCGGACGGCGCGGCGGGCGGTCGGGGGGGTGTCCCCGTCGTAGGTGAAGGTCTTGATGTCGAGTCCGAGGAGGGTCACGAAATCGTGGACCTCACTGAGCTGGTCCTGGGCGAGGGCCTTGGTCGGGAAGAGATAGATCGCCCGGGCCTCGGGGCGATCCAGTATTCCTTGAAGGACCGGCAGGTTGTAGCAGAGGGTCTTGCCCGAGGCGGTGGGGGTGACCACGACCACGTCCCGACCGGCGCGGACGGCTTCGAGGGCCTCGGCCTGATGGCTGTAGAGCCGGTCGATGCCCCGGGCGGAGAGGCCGCGGACGAGCCGGTGGTCGAGCCAGGCGGGGAAGGGGGCGTAGCGGCCCTCGCGCGCCGGAAGCACCGCCCAGTGCGCGATGCGGTCCCCGGCGACCGGGTCGTTCTTGAGGGCGGCCAGAGCCGCATCCAGGCCGACAGGGCCGCCGGGTGCGTCAAGGCCGTCGAAGGTGCCGGCGGCCCGGCGCGGAACCGTCGATGTCACCCGCATCCCTCCGGGCTCCCTGGTCTTCTGGGAGAGCCCCGGCCACGTGGTCGGGGCTCCGGGAAAAGGCTACCACGAACACCTGTTCCCGTCAACGTCTCCGGCGCTTTCCGCCGGCGCGCCCCGGGAGAGGAAACCCAACGCCCGGTTAGAATAGATGCTCGCCCCGCTGGTCCCGGCCGGGAAGGGAGGAGATGCGGGTGGCCGACATCCTTGCCTTCGCCGCGCATCCGGACGACGCGGAGATTGGGGCGGGGGGGGCCCTCGCCCGGCACGCCCGTCAGGGCTACGAAGTGGTCGTGGTCGACCTCACCCTCGGGGAGCTCGCCTCGAACGGAAGCCCCGAAGAGCGTCGGCGGGAGTCCACCGAAGCCGCGCGCATCCTCGGGCTGGCGGCCCGGGAGTGCCTGCGGCTCCCCGACCGGGACCTCGAACCGACGGCGGAGCGGGTGCGGACCGTGGCCGAGGCCGTCCGCAAGTGGCGTCCTCGTCTCGTCCTCGGCCCGTCCACCGAGGACCGCCATCCCGATCACGCGGCGGCCGCCCGCCTTGTCCGCGAGGGCGTCTTCAGCGCCGGGCTCCCGCGCTACCCGGCGCGGGGAGAGGCCCACCGGGTCGGGCGACTTGTGCGGTACTTCGTCAACGCTCCTGGACGCCCGGACTTCGTCGTCGACGTGTCCGAGGTCTACGAGGTGAAGCTCGCCGCCCTGGCCGCCTACTCTTCGCAGTTCGGGCCCGGCTGGCACGCGACTCCTCTGAACCGGGGCTATCTCGAGTGGGTCGAGCTCCGGGACTCCTGGTACGGCAGTCTCGTCGGCGCGGCGAGGGCCGAAGGGTTCGAGTGGGACGGTACGCTCGCCGTATCCGACCTGGTCACACAGCTCTGAACCTGCCCGACCCCTCGGGTTCCGGGCTCGATCCGCGCGCTCCGGGGTGGTCTGGAAGGAGGAGAACCGTGAGAATCGGCATCACCTGCTACCCGTCTTACGGGGGAAGCGGGGTGGTGGCCTCCGAGCTCGGGCGGCACCTTGCCCGCCGGGGTCACTCCGTCCACTTCATAACCTACGACCTGCCGTTCCGCCTGGCCCGCTTCGAGCAGAACATCGTCTTCCACGGCGTCGAGGTTCCGAGCTATCCCCTTTTCAAGTACCCGCCGTACCTCCTGGCGCTGGCGAGCAAGATGGTCGAGGTCGCCCGCTACGAAGAGCTCGACATCCTGCACGTTCACTACGCGATACCCCATGCGGCGAGCGCCTACCTCGCCCGACAGATCCTGGCTTCGGCGGGGAGCGGCCGACGCCCGGCGGTCGTTACGACCCTCCACGGGACCGACATCACCCTGGTGGGCTCGGACCCCTCCTTCGTGGACATAGTCGCCTTCAGCATCGACCAGAGCGACGGCGTGACCGCGGTCAGCCACGACCTCCGGAGGCGGACCCTCGAGAGGTTCCGGGTGCGGGGCGATATCCGAACGATCCACAACTTCGTCGACCCCGACGATTACCGGGACCTCGGCCGGGAAGCCTGCCGGCGCTATCTCGCGGGCCCCGGGGAACTGGTCGTGACCCACATCTCGAACTTCCGGGCGGTGAAGAGGATCGAGGTCGTCATCGGGGTCTTCGCGTCCGCCTGCCGGGACCTGAAGGCCCGGCTCCTTCTGGTCGGAGACGGCCCGGACGTGCCGAAAGCCCACCAGGAGGCTGCGCGCCTTGGCGTCGGCGACCGGGTGCGCTTCATGGGTCGCCAGGAGCAGGTCACGGAGATACTGAGCTGCTCGGACGCGTTCCTGCTCCCCTCGCTCGAGGAGAGCTTCGGCCTGGCCGCCCTGGAGGCCATGGCGGCCGGGGTCCCTGTCGTCGCGTCCCGCGTCGGTGGGCTGCCTGAGGTCGTCGGGGAGGGAGAGGGCGGCTTCCTTTACCCTCCGGACGATACGGAGGCGATGGCCGCCGGACTCAGAGCCCTTCTGACCGACCCGGATCTGCGCCGGAGCTGCGGGAGCCTCGCGCGCGAGCGCGCCTTCCGCCTTTTCTCGAGCGAGGTGATCGTCCCGCGCTACGTGAGCTTTTATGAAGAAGTCCTCTCCGCCCGAGGGACCTCAGGCGAGGGTCCTGGGTGAGGCCGGGGAGGGGTCCGGTCGCCGTCATCGCCCTAGGCTGCCCCAAGAACCTGGTCGACAGCGAGGTCATGGCCGCGCTGGTGGGGCGGGCGGGGCTGACCCTGACTTCCGACCCGGCCGAGGCCGCGGCCATCATCGTCAACACCTGCGCCTTCATCCGACCGGCCCGTGAGGAGGCCTGGGAGCGCATCGCCGAAGCGGCCGAGCTCAGGCGGAGGGGCTCCTGCCGGGTGCTGGTCGTCGCCGGCTGCCTGGCCGAGCGGTTCGCCGAGGAAATCCGGGAGAGGTTCCCCGAAGTCGACGGCGTGTTCGGGACCGGCGAGGTCGAGGAGGCCGCCGCGGCGCTGGCTCTGGGGCTGGGCCGCGGTCCCGGCACGGCCGGCCTACCGGCACGTTCGGCGGGGTCCCGTCTGCCGCCGGGGTACCTCCCAGGGTCGGACATCCCGCGGCTGGTCAGCACCCCGCGGCCCTACGCCTACCTCAAGATTGCCGAAGGCTGCGGGCACCGCTGCTCGTTCTGTCTCATCCCCTCCCTCCGGGGCCCGTACCGGAGCCGGCGGCCGGAGGATATCGTGGCCGAGGCCCGCGCTCTCGGGGACCTGGGAGTCCGGGAGCTCATCCTCGTCGCTCAGGACACCACGGCCTACGGGCGGGATCTCGCCGGGAAGCCGCTTCTGGCTCCCCTTGTCCGAAGGCTGCTCGACTCAACGGACCTTGCCTGGCTGAGGGTCCTCTACGCCCACCCGGGCTCGCTGCCCGACGAATTCGTCGACCTTCTGGCCGAGGAGAGCGGGGCGGTGAATCCGGCGGGTGGCCGGCGACGGCTCTGCCGTTACCTCGATCTCCCCATGCAGCACGCCAGCGACCGGATCCTGCGGGCGATGCGGCGATCGGAGACCCGTCGCTCTCTGACGGCTCTCGTCAAGCGTCTCCGGGACCGAGTCCCGGGGCTCACCCTTCGCAGCACGTTCATCGTCGGCTTTCCAGGCGAAACCGACGACGACTTCCACGTCCTTCTCGACTTCCTTCGCGAAACGCGGCTCGAACACGCCGGCTTTTTCGCTTACTCCCCCGAGGAAGGCACGGCCGCGGCCGGGCTCCCGGGGCAGGTGCCCGAGGACGAGAAGGCGGAGCGGCTCGCGGCCGCTTCGGCCCTTCAGCGGGGGATCTCGCTCGAGTGGAGGCGTCAACTGGTCGGCCGGCGGCTTCGGGTCATCGTCGACGGGGAGGTCGTCCCCGGCCGCAGGGGACGGTCGCCGGGGTCGCCAGGGTCAGGTCCCGACGGCGCGGTAAAGGAAGCCGGGGCCGGGTCGCGGCGAGGTGTCCGGCGGCCCGTCCGCGTGGTGGCCCGGGCCGAGAGCGACGCCCCGGAGATCGACGGTCGGGTTATCGTGACGACGCCGGCGGACCGGACCTCCGGCCCGTGGCCGCCGGCGCCCGGGGATTTCCTGGAGGTGACAGTGACCGGCGCCGGCCCGTACGACCTCACGGCCGTCCACGAGCCGGGAGGCTCCTCTTCATAACTTTGCCTGGTCAGGAGGGCGGGACCTCGCCAGGGTATCATTCCCGCCGCGAAACGCGGGGGAGCCGGCAGGTAGGGCAGTGGGGCGTGCTATAATTATGTGAACTTGCAGGTCGCGTCCGCGTCTTGCCGGCGGGGCGGATCGCGTGCCGCGCTCCGGCGCCGGCTCCACGACGACCACGCTCCGGGTCCTCCTGGCGAGTCGCTCCCCCGACGTCGACGGTCGGCGGTCCCAGCCAGGGAGGCTCTGGAGAGCTTCGAAGGGGGCTCCGGATGAGCTTCCGAGGAATGCGGGTCCCGGTCATCGCTCTCGTCCTTGTGGTCTGCCTCGGGTTTCTCTTCGGGGCAAGGTGGGTCTACCAGAACCAGGCCCTGAACCGACCCCTCGAGCAGGCTATCGGCGCGGTTCCCGGCGTTCTCGACGTTGCCGTCACCCAGCGGAGTGACGCTCTGGTCGTGCGGGTCCGGGTGGGCGAGACGCCGAGGCTCGAGGAGTTCGTCTCCGCCCTCTCCCGGGTCATCCTGGCCGTGGAGGGGGACCAGCGGGTCGAGCTTCGCTTGAGCGACAGCCGGACCGAGTCCCTTCAGGACGTCTACTACGATTTCCACTTCCACCTCCAGGAGGCCGCGGCCACGGGCCGCTACTCAGCTCTCCCGGCCCGGCTGGAGGAGGTGGCCGCCTCGAACCGCCTGACGAGGTACAGGGTCTTCGTCGGCCCCGAGTACGTCTACGTTCAGCTTCACCAAGAGGCGGCTTCGTTCTACGAGATCCTCCCGCGTGACCCGGGCCGTTCGTCGCCGTCAGCGGCCTCGTCGCTGAAAGTGACCGTCTGTCCCTGGGAGGGATAGGCCGTTTGATCAAAGAGATCGCCATCGGGAGCAGCCTGGCCCTGGTCATTTTCCTGACCTGGCAGGGGTACAACGTGATGCCGGTCATCTTCCTGGCCGGGCTTCTCTTCGTCCTGCTCCGGACGGCCGGCCTGTCCAACCTCCTCGGCAGTTCCCGAACGGGCACGGTGGTTGAGAAGTCTTCGACGAGCCGGGTCACCTTCGACGATATCGGCGGCCAGGCGGCAGCCAAGCGCGAGCTTCTCGAAGCCCTTGAGTTCATCACCGATCGGGACCGGATAAGGCGCCTGGGGATAAGACCGCTGAAGGGCATCCTCCTCACCGGCCCGCCAGGGACGGGCAAGACCCTGATGGCCAAGGCGGCGGCCCACCACACGAACTCGGTTTTCCTCTCGGCTTCCGGGAGCGAGTTCATCGAGGTCTACGCCGGGGTCGGGGCCCAGCGGGTAAGGCAGATCTTCGCCCGGGCCCGCGAGAGCGCCCGCCGGCAGGGCGGGGCGAGCGCCATCGTTTTCATCGACGAGCTCGAGGTCCTGGCCGGGCGACGGGGCCAGCACTCGGGTCACCTCGAGTACGACCAGACCATAAACCAGCTTCTTGTGGAGATGGACGGCCTCGGCAACGACGACGAGGTGACCGTCCTGGTCATCGGGGCCACGAACCGCTTCGACCTCCTCGATCCGGCCGTCCTCCGCCCAGGGCGCTTTGACCGGGTGGTCCGCGTGGACCTTCCCAACCGCGAGGAGCGCCTGGCGATTCTCAAAATCCACACGGCCGGTAAGCCGCTTGACCCGGCGGTCGACCTGGACGACGTTGCCAAGCAGACCTTCGGGTTCTCCGGGTCGCACCTCGAGAGCGTGGCTAACGAGGCCGCCATCCTGGCCTTCCGCGAGGAGGCCTGGGTAATCAGGCAGGAGCACTTCGTCGAGGCGGTCGACAAGGTGATAATGGGCGAGAAGGTCGCCCGACAGCCGCGGGCTGAGGAGCTTGAGCGGGTGGCTGTCCACGAGCTCGGACACGCGGCCGTGGCCGAGCTCCGGCGCCCGGGATCGGTGTCAATGGTCAGCATCGCCCCGCGCGGGGGAGCCCTCGGCTACGTGCGGCAGACGCCCGAGGTCGACCAGTACCTCTACTCCCGCGAGGAGCTTGAAGAGCAGCTCGATATCGTTCTCGCCGGGTGTGTGGCCGAGGAGCTCTTCTGCGGGAGCCGCAGCACCGGGGCCATGAAGGACCTGGAGCAGGCTGTGGCCCTGGCCAAGCTGGTCGTCTCCGGGGGGATGTCCGAACTCGGCATCGTTCCGCAGGATCTCGTCCCGGCCTCGACGATGCATGAGGCCATCAGGGCGATCATCACCTTCCGGGAGGAGAAGGTCAGGGAGCTCCTGGGTGAGCGCAAGACGCGGCTCATGGCAGCCCGGGCCGTTCTTCTCGAGCGGGAGAGGCTCGAGGGCGACGAGTTCCGGGCGCTCCTGGGCACAATGAAGCCGGGCCGGAAGGTCCGCTCGAGCCGGAGACGAAACCATCGCACCGATGATCGGCGAAGTCGTGTCCGTCGGGACCGAGCTCCTGCTCGGTCAGATAACCAACACTAACGCCCGGTTCCTGGCCGAGACGCTGGCCGGACTGGGCATCGAGGCCTACTTCCAGCAGACCGTCGGTGACAACCGGGCGAGGCTGAGGCAGGCTCTCGACCTCGCTCTGGCCCGGAGCGACCTCGTTATCACCGTCGGCGGGCTCGGCCCGACCGAGGACGACCTGACGAAGGAGGTCGTCGCCGAGGCCCTCGGCCTACCGCTCGTCGAGGATGAGAAGGTGGCCGCGGCCGTGCGGTGCGTCGTCCGACGTCACGGGAGCCAGCCCCCCACGGCCGCCGTCGCCAAGCAAAGCCTTGTCCCCCAGGGGGCCGTCGTCCTTCCGAACCCTTCCGGCACGGCCCCCGGTCTGCTCCTGGCCGCGGGAGCCAAACTCGTAGCCTTGCTGCCGGGCCCGCCGCCCGAGCTCGAGGCCATCGTCAGGCAGCACCTGGTGTCCCGGCTGGAGGGACTCCTGGCCCGCCGGGAGGCGGAAGGGACCCGGCGCGTCTATCTGAGGTCGCGGGTCGTCAAGCTCTGCGGCATCGGCGAAGCGGCAGTCGAGGACGCCGTCAGGGACCTTGTCCGCTCGCCCAACCCGACCGTGGCCCCGCTGGTGGGTGTCGGCGAGGTCCACCTCCGTGTGACGGCTCGGGCGAGCCGTCCGGAGGAGGCCGCGCGTCTGGCCCAGGAGATGGTGGGGCGCGTCCGCGGGAGGCTCGAGGCCCACATCTTCGGTTACGACGAGGAGACCCTGGCCGGGGCCTGCGGAGAGCTCCTTCGGCGGGCCGGCCTGACTCTGGCTGTGGCCGAGTCGCTCACCGGAGGATTGGTGGGCCACCTCCTGACCGAAACCCCGGGCTCGAGCGCCTATTTCGACCGCAGCCTCGTTCTTTACAGCAACGCCGCCAAGATCGAGCTCGCGGGCGTAGACCCGGAAGTCCTGCGCCGACACGGCGCCGTCAGCCCCGAGGTCGCCCTGGCCATGGCCGAGGGGGTTCGCCGGGCTTCCCGCACCGACCTAGGTCTCGCCCTGACGGGTATCGCCGGCCCGTCGGGGGCAAGGCCCGGCAAGCCGGTAGGCCTCGTCCATATCGCCCTCGCCGGCGGGCGGAAGGAAGGTCTGCCGGTCCTGGTGAGGTGCGAGTTCGGCGGGGACCGGGGCCTGGTCAAGCTGCGGTCGGCCCAGCGGGCCCTCACCCTGCTCTGGGAGAGTCTGAAGGCCGGACGGTGAGGGACGGGACGGGCGCCCCGCCGGGCAGGGAACAACTTCCGGGCTGTCGAAGGTCTAGACGCCGGCGGCGAGGCCGGGCGGCGCGGCGGACGGGGCGGCGCGCGGGTGGGAAAGGCAGCGGGGCTGTTGTGGCCGGTATACGGAGCTTTGTCGCGGTGGAACTGGACGAGGCCGCCCGCCGGGAGCTCGGCCGGGTCTCGGCGGAGCTCCAGCGGTGCGGCGCCGACGTGAAGTGGGTCGACCCGGAGAACATGCACGTCACCCTGAAATTCCTGGGGGACGTGCCCGAGGAACGGATCGCCGCGGTCGGTGCGGCGCTCCGACAAGGGCTGGCCGGGGTCGGCCCGATCACGTTCGTCCTGGGCGGGGTGGGAGCCTTCCCTTCGGTCGCAAGACCTCGGGTCGTCTGGGTCGGACTGACCGAAGGCGCCGGCGCCCTAGCGGCGGCCGCAGCCCGTGTCGACGAGGTCCTCAAGGGCCTCGGGTTCCCTCCGGAGAACCGCCCGTTCTCGGCCCACCTTACCCTGGGTCGCCTCCGCTCGGACAGGGGTGTCGGCGGGCTCAGGAGGGCCATGGACGCGCTCGGCGGCTACCGGGGACCGAGCGTGACCGCCGCGAGGGTCGTTCTCTTCTCAAGCGTCCTTCGTCCGACCGGTCCGGTCTACAGGCCTCTTTGCGCCATAGAGCTGCAGGTCGGCGGGCCGAACCAGGGAGGTGGTTTCCGTGGACAGAAGTAAGGCTCTCGATCTGACCCTGGCCCAGATCGAGAAGCAGTTCGGCCGAGGCTCCATCATGCGCCTGGGCGAGGCTTCGGCGCGGACCAATCTCGAGGTGATTCCCACGGGTTCGATAGCCCTCGATCTGGCCATCGGGGTCGGAGGGGTCCCGCGGGGCCGCGTCATCGAGATATACGGACCCGAGGCCTCGGGCAAGACGACCGTCGCCCTGCACCTCATCGCCGAGGCCCAGAAGCTCGGCGGGGTGGCCGCCTTCATCGATGCCGAGCACGCCCTCGACCCGCACTACGCGGCGAACGTCGGGGTGAACATCGACGACCTGCTTATCTCCCAACCCGATACCGGGGAGCAGGCGCTCGAGATCGCCGAGGCCTTGGTCAGAAGCGGGGCCGTGGACATCGTCGTCATCGATTCGGTGGCCGCTCTTGTCCCGAAGGCCGAGATAGAGGGAGAGATGGGCGACTCCCACGTCGGCCTCCAGGCCCGGCTCATGTCTCAGGCCCTGCGTAAGCTTACCGGGGCCATCTCGAAGTCGAGAACATCGGCCGTGTTCATCAACCAGATCCGCGAGAAGGTCGGTGTCCTTTTCGGCAATCCGGAAGTCACCCCGGGTGGCCGGGCCCTGAAGTTCTACGCGTCCCTGCGCCTTGAGGTCCGGCGGGTGGAGGCGCTGAAGCAGGGTACCGAAAGTATCGGGATGAGGGTCCGGGTCAAGGTGGTCAAGAACAAGGTGGCTCCACCCTTCCGTCAAGCTGAGTTCGACCTCATCTACGGACAGGGCATCTCCCGCGAGGGGAGCCTTCTCGACGTCGGGGCCGATGTGGGGGTCATCGAGAAATCCGGGGCCTGGTACTCCTTCGGCGAGCAGCGCTTGGGCCAGGGCCGGGAGGCGGTCCGGGACGCCCTGCGGCAGAACCCGGAGCTGGCCCGAGAAATCGAGGCCAGGATACGGGAGAAGCTCCAGCTGGGTCAGGTCAAGGCCCAGCCCGCTCAGGACAGTGCCGAGCCGGAGACCGGCGTCTGAAGGGGACGACCGGGCGGCGACCGAGGCCTACGCCCTCGACCTCCTTGCCCGGCGGCCCCGGTCGGTGCGGGAGATGACCGACCGGCTGAGAGCCAGGGGCTTGACCGAATCGGCCGTCGAGGAGCTCGTGGCCCGGATGCTCCGGGTCGGTTACCTCGACGACCGGCGGTTCGCCGAGTTCTGGGTCGAAAGCCGTTCGCGCCACCGGCCTTGCGGACCGGCCCGCCTGCGCCGGGAGCTCCGCCAGAAGGGCGTTCCGGCGGCAATCGTCTCGGAGGTCCTGTCCGAGGCGATGCCGCCCGAGACGGAGGAGGAGCTGGCCGTGCGGGCGGCCGTCCGGAAGGCGAGCCGGGGCGGCCTGGCTCCGGGTGGGGAGCGACGGGTCTGGGAGTTTCTTCGCCGCAGGGGCTTCGGGGCGGCGGCCTGCCGGGCGGCCCTCCTGGCCGTGGCCGGCCCCGGCGCGGACGACGAAGAGGTGCCCGAGGAGCTCCCTGACGAACTCGGGCCGGAGGAGTCCGCGGACGAGCCGGTCCCGGACGACCTTGACTCGACAGGGCAGGCCGGCTCACCTTGACAGTGCTGATAGTAGGGGTTAGAATTTTCCAAAGGGAATAGGCTTACTGAGTAAGCTGCTACCGTTATACGGTTAGATCGGGCGTAAGCTTTCGTTTCTGGTGGGCAGGCAGGAGAGGCGGCACGCGTTGGGCCGGACACCGGCCCGCCGCGCCTGTTTGCCTTCGCGCCGGTCGAGGGTACGGTCGTGGCTTTCCCGGAGCCGACTTCCTGTCGGCTCCTTTCTATATAGAGGGGATGAAAAGGGACATGAGCACAGGGCTAGTCATCCTCACTGCCCTAGTCGCGCTCGCGCTGGGAGGACTCGCCGGATACCTCGGACGCAAGCTCCTGGCTGAAGCGCGGCTGGCTTCAGCCGAAGAGGCGGCGAGACGTGTCGTCGAGGAGTCCAAGCGCGAAGCCGAACGGATCCGGCGTGAGGCACTGGTCGAGGCGAAAGAAGAGGCTATCCGCCACAAGAATGAAGCCGAGCGGGAGATACGGGAGCGCCGGAACGAGATCCAGAACCGCGAGCAGCGACTCGCCCAGCGGGAGGAAACGCTGGACCGGAAGACGGAGGCCGTCGAGCGGAAGGAGGAGCAGCTGCGGGCCAGAGAGGGAGCGGTCGAGCGGCTCCAGGCCGAGGTCGAGCATCTAAAGGCCAGACAACTGGCCGAGCTTGAGCGCATCTCCGGCCTTGAGCGCGAAGAGGCGAAGGCCATTCTCATGAAACACGTGGAGGATGAGAGCCGTCAGGAAGCGGCCGCTCTGGTCAGGGAGATCGAGGCGACGGCCAGGGAAGAGGGGGAGAAGAAGGCCCGGGACATCATCTCCCTGGCCATCCAGCGCTGCGCGGCCGACCACGTGGCCGAAACCAGCGTGTCGGTCGTGGCCCTCCCGAACGACGAGATGAAGGGCCGCATCATCGGGCGGGAGGGTCGGAACATCCGGGCCTTCGAAACCCTCACCGGCATCGACCTTATCATCGACGACACCCCGGAGGCGGTCATCCTCTCCGGTTTCGACCCGGTCAGGCGGGAGATCGCCCGGGTCGCTCTGGAGAAGCTCATCGCCGACGGGCGCATCCACCCGGCCCGGATAGAGGAGACCGTTGAGAAGGCGCGCAAGGAAGTCGAGGCCCGCATCCGCGAGGAGGGCGAACAGGCGGCCTTCGAGGCCGGCGTGGCCGGGCTTCACCCGGAGATCATCAAGCTTCTCGGCCGCCTGAGGTTCCGCTCGAGCTACGGGCAGAACGTCCTCAGGCACAGCCTCGAGGTGACGCACCTTGCCGGGGTCATGGCCGCCGAGCTCGGGGCCAACGTGGCCGTGGCCAAGCGCGCCGGCCTCATCCACGATATCGGAAAGGCCGTGGACCACGAGGTCGAGGGGACGCACACCGATATCGGGGTCGAGCTCGCCCGCAAGTACCGGGAGCCGGCCGAAGTGGTCCAGGCCATCGCCGCCCATCACGGAGACGTCGAGCCTGGCTCGGTGGAGGCGGTCCTCGTCGCGGCGGCGGACGCGATTTCGGCGGCTCGCCCGGGTGCGCGGCGCGAGACTCTCGAAGCTTATATAAAGCGTCTGGAGAAGCTTGAGGAGATAGCCGACTCCTTCGACGGTGTGGACAAGGCCTACGCCATCCAGGCCGGCCGGGAGGTGCGGATAATCGTCAAGCCCGAGAAGATCGACGACCTGACCTCGGCCCGCCTGGCCAAGGACATCGTGAAGCGCATTGAGAACGAACTCGAGTACCCTGGTCAGATCAAGGTCACGGTCATCCGGGAGACGCGGGCTGTAGAGACGGCTAAGTAGACCGCGGGCGGAGGCGGCCCTCGCCGGGTCCGGTGAGGGCTCGTCTTCCTTTGCGACCGACCCCGCCTTGCGCCCCCGCCGGCGCCTGGCCTCCCGTGGGGCCGGCCGGGCATCGTCGGTCGACCCGCGTCCGCCCCGAGGCGCCCCGGGGAAGATTAGGAAGGCGGTCCCCGGAAGGGAATGTGGGGGCCTGGGAGAATTAGCCCGTGGCCGTGCGGCTCACCCGCCGGGGTCGCGGTTAAGGAGGGTTGCTCTTGGTCGGCAGTCGGGGGGCTCACAACCCCACAGCGGTTATCAGCGACGCCTCACCCCACCAGGGCACGGTCGGCCTGTTCGTCTCGATCCTCGTCCGATATCCTGAAGTCGCCAGCGTAACCTACCGGCGGGAGTCCCACAGCCTCAAGCTGACGGTCCTGGTCAAGTCGCGACTCGACGAGGGACGTCTCGCGGTTCTCCGGGACCTCCTTCACAAGTCCGTGACCGCGTACTCCCGTCTGGTCAGGCGGGCCATCCGGCTCTGCGAGCTCCAGGTCAAGACAAGACAGGGGCTGACCGTGCTCGAACTCCGCCGGGACGTCGACTCTCTCACCCAGAACGAGATATCGATGGTCCTCGGCCTGACGCGGCAGTTCTTCGGGGAGGAGCTCGTCGTGGATCACATCCCGAACGTGGCCGGCGACGAGCTTGCCGTCCAGGAGGAGCTCATCGAGGAGATGCTGGACGACCTGCGCGACTCGACGGCTCAGCCTAACCTCATCGCCTTCCGCGAGGAAGGCCGCGTCCTGGTCTTCAACCAATGATCGCGCTGGCCATCGGGGACATCGTCGGCCGCCCCGGGCGCCGGGTCCTGTCCTCCCTTCTGCCTGAGGTGGTCCGTGAGTTCGGGGTCGACTTCGTGGTGGCCAACGCCGAGAACTCGGCGGGCGGGGTCGGCATCACCCCCGAGATCGGAGCCGAGATCCTGGGCAAGGGTGTGGACATCCTGACCATGGGCAACCACGCCTGGGGGAAGAAGGATGCCTACGAGTACCTCGACGCGGAGCCCCGCGTCGTCCGTCCGGCGAACTACCCCGAAGGGGCGCCGGGCCGGGGGTTCTCGGTCGTCCGCTCCAGGTCCGGCCTACCCGTCGGAGTCCTCAACCTCGGTGGGCGGGTGTTCTTCGCCACCGACCTCGATTGCCCCTTCCGCACGGCGTCCAAGGCTGTCGACGAGATGCGGACAGCGACAAGGATCATCCTCGTGGATTTCCACGCCGAGGCGACCTCGGAGAAGATAGCCCTGGGCTACCACCTTGACGGCCGCGCCAGCGCGGTCTTCGGCACCCACACCCACGTCCAGACCTCCGATGCCCGTGTCCTTCCGGGGGGCACGGCCTACATCACCGACCTGGGCATGACCGGCCCGGTCGATTCGGTCATCGGCATCAGGAAGGAGATCGTTCTCGAGCGCTTTCTCACCCAGCTTCCTTCCAGGTTCGAGGTTGCCTCCGGCCCGGCGTGCCTCTCCGGTGCGCTTTTCGATATCGACGAGGCCACCGGGCGGGCCCGGTCGGCCCGGGCCGTCCAGGTTACGGAGTAGGCCGGGCCGCTCCCCCCAGTCGGCGTCGGCTCTTCCGGGTTCGGAAAAGTTTTGTGAAAATTACAGGAAAAGACTTGGATCGTGGCGAATTCCCCGAACTCCATAAGGCCTCAGCACCCATCGGCTAAGGAGGTCCCACAAATGGAGGTTCTTAAGGTCTCGTCCAAGTCAAAGCCGAACTCGGTGGCCGGCGCACTTGCCGGGGTCCTGAGAGAGAAGGGGGCGGCGGAAATCCAGGCCATCGGGGCGGGAGCCCTGAACCAAGCGGTCAAGGCCGTCGCCATAGCCCGCGGTTTCGTCGCTCCGAGCGGGCTTGATGTCATCTGCATTCCGGCCTTCACGGATGTCGAGATAAACGGGGAGAAGAGGACGGCCATAAAGCTGACGGTCGAGCCCCGCTAGGGGCCAGGCCCCAGCCTGCTGGGTAGGACGCGGCCGCCCGGAGACGTATAGACGGTCTGCGGGGGGCCGCTTTGGTTTCCGTAGGGCCGGTCGGGCGGGCAGGTTTTGGGCCCGGTGCGCAGAATGGCTTAGGGCCGGCCACGTTCCAGCCGGTCTACTTGTGTTGGAGGGGGATAGAACGTGGATTTCGCGCCTAGCGAGGACCACCGTATGGTCCGTCGGATCGCGCGGGAGTTCGCCGAGAAGGAGGTTGCCCCGCACATCAGGGAACACGATGAGGCGGGTTACTTCGACCGGCGCTACCTTGACCGCATGGGCGAACTCGGCCTCCTTGGCCTGTGCCTGCCGGACAAATACGGCGGCGGGGGGCTGGACTACATCAGTCTGGCCGTGGCCTCCGAGGAGCTCGAGCGGGTCGATACCTCGCTCCGAGTGGTTCTTTCGGTGCACATCGGCCTCGCGAGCCTGGGCATCCTGCAGTGGGGCACGGAGGAGCAGAAGAGCCGTTACCTTCCTGACCTGGCCACCGGCAAGCGCGTCGGAGCCTTCGGCCTGACCGAGCCGAACGCCGGCAGCGACGTGGCCGCCCTGGAGGCGACGGCCGTCCGGGATGGTGGCGAGTATGTCCTGAACGGCGAGAAGACCTGGATCTCTCTCGCTGACGTCGCCGACACCTTCCTCGTCTTCGCCTACACCGACAAGAAGGCGCGGCACCGCGGGATATCGGCCTTCATCGTCGAGCGAGGGTTCCCGGGCTTCTCGTCGAGCTCCATCCACGGGAAGATGGGGGTGAGGGCGGGGAACACCGGCTCCTTCGTTCTCCAGGACTGCCGCGTCCCGGCCTCCAATCTCCTCGGAGAAGAAGGCGAGGGCTTCAAGATTGCCATGTCCTGTCTGGACAACGGGAGGTTCACGGTGGCGGCCGGAGCAACCGGACTCATCCAGGCCTGCATCGAGGCTTGCGTGAGGTACGCCACTGAACGGCGCACGTTCGGCGTCCCCATCGGTGAGCACCAGCTCGTCCAGAGAATGATCGCTCACATGGTCCGCGATGTCGAAGCCTGCCGCCTGCTGGTCTACCGGGCCGGGTGGCTCAAGAACCGCGGGGAGCGGAACACCCGGGAGACGGCGCTGGCGAAGTGGTACGCCACCACTGCCTCTTTTGAGGCGGCGGCGAACGCCGTCCAGATTCACGGGGCCTACGGCTACTCGAACGAGTACCCGGTCGAGCGGTTCCTCCGCAACTCCAAGGGGGCCGTCATCTACGAGGGGTCCCGAGAGATTCTCGAGATCATGATCGGGCAGTACGCCCTGGGCCTCAGGCAGGACAGGCCCCTGCGGCGCTCCCTGCCCGGCTGGCCCTTCGAGGAGGACGGGCGCCAAGGATGACCCGAAAGGCATTCTGGCAGGGTAACGAGGCGGTCCTGGAGGGGGCCGTGGCTGCCGGAGCGCGCTTCTACGCGGGCTACCCCATCACCCCGTCCTCGGAGATAGCCGAGCTCGCGTCCAGGCGCCTACCGGCCCTGGGCGGAGTCTTCATCCAGATGGAGGACGAGATCGCCAGTATGGCCGCTCTGGTCGGGGCCTCCCTGGCCGGCGCCAAGGCCTTCACGGCGACCAGCGGTCCGGGATTCTCCCTCATGCAGGAGAACATCGGTCTGGCGATCATGGTCGAAGCGCCCTGCGTCGTGATCAACGTGATGAGGAGCGGACCCAGCACCGGCCTGGCGACCAAACCGGCTCAGGCCGACGTCATGCAGGCGAGGTGGGGGACGCACGGAGACCATCCGGCCGTGGCCCTGGTCCCCGCGAGCGTCTCCGAGTGCTTCTCGCTGACCGTGGCCGCTTTCAACCTCGCCGAAAGGCTCAGGATGCCGGTGTTCGTCCTCAGCGACGAGATCATCGGGCACATGCGGGAGAGAGTCGAGGTTCCGCCCGAAGGGTCCCTGGAGATCTGGGAGCGCCCGCGGCCGTCAGGAGACCCGAGCGAGTACCGGCCCTACCGGCCGGGCCCCGACGGGGTTCCCCCCCTGGCCGAGTTCGGCGGGCCGTACGTGTTCCACGCCACGAGCTCCATGCACGATGAACGGGGGGTCTCGGCCAACGACGCCGGCACGGCCGCCGCTCTCATCGCCCGATTGGGGGCGAAGGTCCTCCGGAACTGGGAGCTCCTTCCGCCTCCGGAGATCGTGGACACCGCCTCGCTGCTGGGGAGCGGACACGACCGTCCGGGGAAGGGAGCGAAGCCGGCCGGCGGCGTCCTCCTGGTGGCCTTCGGCTCGAGCGCCCGCTCGGCGAGGCAGGTCCTCGTGGATCACCCGGAGCGCTTCGTGACACTCTTCCGCCCCCGGACGCTCTGGCCGTTCCCGGAGGCGGAACTCTCAGCCCTGGTCGAAGACCATGAGAGCGTCGTCGTGGCCGAGATGAACACGGGACAGCTCGTGCTCGAGGCCGAACGGGTCGTCGCCGGGCGCCGCCCGGTAAGGGCCGCCCTCCGGAGCGACGGAGAGATCATCACCCCCGAGGAGATCTGGGAGGTCGTCTGCGGGCGGAGGGACGCCCGGGCGGGGCGGACCGGAGAATCCTGGAGCGGGACGGGAGGGAGCGGCCGGTGAAAGACCGGACAGCCGGTCCGACCCGGAGCCGGGCCCGGGGCTACACGGACTATCTCGATGAGGCGGCGCTGCCGCACATCTGGTGCGCCGGCTGCGGGAACGGGAACGTCCTCAAGGCTCTCCTCGGGGCGTTCGCGTCCCGCGGGCTCGACCCGCGGATGACCGTGGTTGTCACGGGGATCGGGTGCTGGGGCAAGGCCGACGACTACATCCGGACCAACGCCATCCACGGCACCCACGGGCGGGCCCTGGCCGTGGCCACCGGGGTCAAGGCCTACCGCCCTGAACTGGCGGTCGTCGCCCTGATGGGCGACGGCGACTTCGCCACCATCGGGGGCAACCACTTCATCCACGCTGCCCGGCGCAACATCGGGGTTACGGCCGTCGTGGCCAACAACCTGAACTACGGGATGACGGGGGGCCAGTACTCCGGGACCACACCCGCCGGGAGCCTGACGAGCACCTCGCCGTACGGGCACGCCGAGGAAGGTTTCGATCTCTGCGCCCTGGCCGAGGCTGCCGGGGCGGCCTACGTCGCCCGGACGACGGCTTACCACTATCGCCAGATGGAGACGCTCATCGCCGAGGCCCTCGGGGTGGACGGCTTCTCACTCGTCGAGGTCCTGACGCCCTGTCCGACGTACTACGGGCGCCTGAACCGCGAAGGTTCGGCTCCGGAGATGTGGCGGGCCCTGAAGGAGCGCGCGAGGGGCGGGTCTTTCGGGTGCCTTGTCCGGCGCGACCGGCCGTCCTTCGCGGAGCGCTACGCCGGGGTCCAGGCGGCGGCCAGGGCTGGAACGGGAACGGAGGTCGGCCCCGATGCCCGGTAAAGACGGCCCGCGGGGAACGGAGGGGATGAGGCCCTCCCGCTGGGAGGCTATTCTGGCGGGAGAGGGCGGCCAGGGGCTGGTCGTGGCCGGCATCGTCCTCGGCGAGGCCGCTATTCTCGAGGGGCTCGAGGCGGTCCAGTCCCAGTGGGTCCTCGGCTCGGCGACGCGGGGCAGCCTGTCCCGGTCCGAGGTCGTCATCAGCCGGGACCCCATAGCCTTCCCCCGCGTCAGGCGGGCCGGAGCTCTCCTGGCCCTCACGAGGGCGGCCTTCGAACGGCATCGCGACCTCCTGGCCCCTGAAGCCCTGGTCATCGTTGACGAGGACCATGTCCCCGGCGCGGGGCCTGGGGCCCCCGAGGGGGTCGCCCACCGCCTGCCCGTGGTCAGGACAGCCGGCGAGCTGGGCCTCGCCCGCTCAACCAACATGATCGCCCTCGGAGCGCTCGTGGCCCTGAGCGGCGTGCTGGAGCACGGGAGCATCGAGCGAGCCATAATGGCCAGGTTCGGCGCGAAGGCCATCCCGAATCTCGAGGCCTACCGGACCGGGGCCCGTCTGGCCGGGGCCCGTCTAGCCGGGGCCGGGCCGGCCGGAGGAGCGGGGTCGTAGAGCGTATTCGGCGTTCGGAGGGCGGGGAGGCTCTCCCGGAGAAGCGCGGGCCTATCCCGGCCTCCTGCGCGCTGGGGGTGCGTCGAGTTGAGAAGGGCCTGGAGCCGCCCGGACGGCGGGAGCGGGCCGGCGGCGGGAGCCGGTGGAGGATGAGGGAGGCCGGCGGCCGCAGCGGCCGCGCGGACCTCCATGTGCACACGACAGCGTCGGACGGTTCGTTCTCCCCGGCCGAGGCGGTGGACGCCGCCGCGTCCTTGGGTCTGGCCGCCCTGGCGGTGGCCGACCACGACACGGTCGGAGGAGTCGGCCCGGCCCTGCAGCGGGCCGCCGAGCTCGGCCCCGGGGCGCCGGAAGTCATCCCGGCCGTCGAGATCAACACGGACTTCGACGAGGGCGAGATCCACATCCTCGGCTACTTCATCGATTGGGAGAACGAGGAGTTCGTCCGCACTCTGGAACGGCTGAGAGCCGGTCGGCTCAACCGGGCCACCCGGATACTCCATAAGCTGGAGTCCCTGGGAGTTCCCGTCTCACTTGAGAGGATTATTTCGCTACGCGAAGAAGGCTCTGTAGGTCGCCCCCACGTGGCGCGGGCCATGGTCGAGGCCGGGCACGTCAGGACCATCCGAGAAGCCTTCGAGCGCTACCTGTCGCGCGGTCGACCGGCCTATGTGGCCCGGGAGCGGTTCACCCCTGTCGAGGCGGTGAGGACTATCGGACGGGCCGGGGGGGTGCCGGTTCTGGCTCACCCCGGGGGAGACGCCACGCCGGCCCTCATCCGCGAGCTCATCGCGACCGGCCTCGAAGGCATCGAGGTCTTCCACCCCGAGCATGACCGGCGGGAGGAGCTGTACTACGCGGCTCTGGTTCGGGAGCACGACCTGGTCGCCACGGGCGGGTCGGACAGCCACGGCTCGAACTCGCCCTACGGGGCGGACATCGGAGCCGTTACGGTGGACTACGGCGTCGTCAAGGAACTGCGGCGCCGAAAGGAAGGGAGGAGGGCAACAAGAGGTGCGGTTTAAGCACGATGAATGGCGCAAGCTGAGCGAGCAGGCCCTCGAATACCTGCGCCCCAAGGTCGACTACGCCGACATCCGGTTCGTGTCCAGGCGCGGGCAGAGAGTCTCGGTCAAGAACGGGGCCGTCGAAGGGGTGACGGCCTCCTCGGACACGGGCTTCGGCGTGCGGGTCCTCCGCGACGGGGCCTGGGGGTTCGCTTCGAGCTCCACTCCCGGCCTGGAGGAGGTTCTGGCCGTCGCCGACCGGGCTCTGGGCATCGCCAAGGCGTCGGCGACGGTCAAGGGGGAAAGGGCGGTTCTGGCGCCGGTCGATCCGGTCGAGGACGCCTGGAGCTCACCCTACAAGGAAGACCCCCTCGAGGTGAAGCTTGAGGAGAAGCTCGGGCTTCTTCTGGAGGCCGAGAAGCTTGTCCGCAAGGGCGGCGAGGGCAAGGTGATGGTCGCCCAGGCTGGCACGGGAGCGCGGCGGGAGGAGAAGTCCTTCGCCAGCACCGAAGGGGCCTACATCGAGCAGGAGATCGTCGAGTGCGGGGCCGGGCTGTCGGCCTACGCCGTCGGCCCCGGGGAGCTGCAGCGCCGGACGTACCCGAACGCCGACCGGGAGCTGTCAGGCTGTTACGGCTGGGAGGCCGTGAAGAGGCTCGACCTTCTGGGGAGCGCCGAGAGGGTCGGCCGTGAGGCGGGCCAGCTCCTCGAAGCCAAGCCCTGCCCGTCGGGTGAGAAGGACGTCATCCTCGACAGCACCCAGATGGTGCTTCAGATTCACGAATCCTGCGGCCACCCGACAGAGCTCGACAGGGTGTTCGGCACCGAGGCTGGCTACGCCGGGACGAGCTTCCTCACCCCGGAGAAGCTCGGGAAGTTCCGTTACGGCTCGGAGAACGTGACCCTGGTGGCCGACGCGACCGTTCCGCACGGACTCGGGACGTTCAAGTACGACGATGAAGGCGTTCGAGCCCAGCGCACGGTTCTGGTCGACCGGGGGCTCTTCACGAACTACATGACCTCGAGGGAGACCGCCCAGCGCCTCGGGCAGACCTCCAACGGCACGATGCGGGCTGACGGATGGAACCGGCCGCCTCTCATCCGGATGACCAACATCAACCTCGAGCCGGGGGACTGGACGCTCGAGGAGATGATCCGGGACACCAAGGACGGCCTCCTGATGGAGATCAACAAGAGCTGGTCGATCGACGACCGCCGGCTGAACTTCCAGTTCGGGTGTGAGGTGGCCTGGGAGATAAAGGACGGGGCCCTGGGCGAGATGATCAAGAACCCCAACTACACGGGCATCACCCCCGAGTTCTGGGGCGGGTGCGACGCCGTGGCCGACCGGAAGCACTGGAAGCTGTGGGGGACGCCGAACTGCGGGAAGGGCGAACCCTCGCAGATAGCCCACGTCGGACACGGTGCGGCGCCGACGCGGTTCCGCAAGGTGAAGGTGGGTGTCGGCCGATGATGATGAGAGAGCGCGTGCTCGAGGTCCTCGAGAAGACCCTGCGGTTCGGCGCGGCCGATCAGACCGAGGTTGTCATCATCGGAGGCGACACTTACCTTACCCGCTACGCCACTAACTACATCCACCAGAACACCGCTGAGAGCAACGCCGAGGTCTTTGTGCGTTCGGTCTTCGGGAAGAAGATCGGGGTCGCCACGACCAACGCTCTCGACGACGGCTCCCTCCAGGGAGCCGTCAGGGCCAGCGAGGATATCGCTCGGGTCCAGCCGGACATCCCGGACTTCGTCTCCCTGCCCTCACCCGAGGACGCCGGAGGTCCCGTCGGAGACCTGGTCTTCGGCCGGAGCACGGCCGAGTTCAGTCCGGAGGATAGGGCCGCCGCGGTGGGACGGGTGACGGCCCTCGCCGCCCGGCACGGCTTCGAGGCCGCCGGGGCTTTCCAGACCGGGGTGGTCAGACTGGCCGTCGGGAACTCGCTCGGGGTCAGGCAGTACGGGGAGACGACCCGGGCGTCCTTGACGGCTATCGTCATGGGGCCGAGCGGGTCCGGCTACGCCGACGGCCTCTCGGTCGAGGCCTCGACCATCGATGTGGACCGGGTAGCCGAGACCGCGGTCCGGAAGTGCCGCGACGCGCAGGACCCCGTCGCGGTCGAGCCCGGGGACTACGAGGTCGTCCTCGAGCCCGCCGCCGTCGCCGACCTCGTCGGCTTCCTGGGCTATCTCGGACTCGGGGCCCTGGCTCTCCAGGAAGGCCGGAGCTTCGCCAGCGGGCGCCTCGGTCAGAAGGTGACCGGAGAGGACTTCACCCTTTGGGACGACGGGAGCGACCCCGCCGGCCTCCCGTTCCCGTTCGATTTCGAGGGCGTCCGCCGGCGGAAGGTGGTCCTCATCGAGAGCGGCGTGGTCAAGAACGTGGTCTACGATAGCTTCACGGCCGGGCGCGAGGCCGGACGGAAGTCCACCGGGCACGCGCTCCCGCCGATGTACCACTACGGGCCTCTCCCGCTCAACATGTTTGTCAAGACCGGCGACGCCACGCTTGAGGAGATGGTGAAGGGCACCAGGCGCGGGCTTCTCGTGACCCGGTTCCACTACACCAACCCGCTTCACCCGGTGCTGACGACGATAACCGGGATGACCCGCGACGGGACGTTCCTTATCGAGGAGGGGCGGGTCAAGGGACCGGTCAAGAACCTGCGCTTCACCAACAGCATCCTCGACGCGCTCTCCGAGATAGAGGCTGTCTCGAGCGAGGCCCGGCTCAGCGAGATGTTCGGCCTGGGTGCGATCAGCGCCCCGGCCATGAAGCTGAGGAAGTTCACCTTCACGGGGGCGACGCAGTTCTAGGAGGCGAAGACAGGGTCGCGGCTCGAACTGAGCTGCAGTCCTGACGCTCTTCGGGGACAGCGGCCCCGGAAGAGAGGTGGGGCGGGCCCCTTGAGTGGGCCCGCCCCCGCTGGGGGCCCGACAAGCGGGTTGCTCCCGCCGCCCGGCTGGCTCTTCCCTCCCGACCCGGCTTCGGGCAGCCAGAATACTCCGCTTCTGCCAGGTCTATAATATGGTTGCTAGCCGGGGCCGGGCGCCTCACCACACGCGGACCGGGGGAGGGGGAGCGAGTTTGACGAGCCGCACTCTCGAGACGTCGCGCCGGTCCGAGAGGGAGGGGCTCGCGGGAGGGCCTGACGCCGACGGTCTGCGCCACCGCCTGGTCGACCTCGAATCGCGGGTCAGGGCCCTGGCCGTCTCTAGGCGGGTCCTGATCAACCTTCTTGTCAGCGCGGACAAGCGCCGGCGGCACGAAGTCGCAGCCCTGAAGGTTGAAGTGGAGAAGCTTCGCCGGAGGAACGCCCGCTACGAAAAGGCCCTCGCCACGAGGGATGCCGTCATCCACCGTCTCCGGCACCGGATCGAAGAGGTCCTGCGCGGCGGACAGGACGCCGGCTCTTAGCGAGGCCGGCGGGCACAGGATTCCAGGGCCGACGGACCGAACCCCCTTCCGATACTTGCGGTGACTTCCGGTCGTCTGTCCGCGCGGGAGGTTAGCCTGTGACCACCTTGCCCGAGCGCGAGAGCCTCACCGTGGACCTCAACGCCGACCTCGGCGAGGGCTTCGGGGTCTGGCGCCTGGGACCCGACGAGGACATGATGGTTTTCATCACCTCGGCCAACGTGGCCTGCGGGCTTCACGCCGGCGACCCCGGGACCATGCGACGCACGGTGCGAATGGCCCGGGAGCGGGGAGTGGTCGTGGGAGCTCATCCCGGCTACCCCGACCTCGCCGGGTTCGGGCGCCGTCCGATGAACATGCCCCCCGGAGAACTCATCGACATCCTCCTTTACCAGATAGGGGCCCTCCAGGCCGTGGCCCGGGCCGAAGGAACGGCGGTCAGGTACGTCAAGGTCCATGGAGCCCTCTACAACCAGGCCGCGCAGGAGCCGGAAGCTGCTTGGGCCGTGGCCGAGGCCCTCCGGCAGACCGGCGGGGACCTCCCGCTTGTGGGCCCGCCCGCCTCGGCCATGGCCGACGCGGCCGCCCGGGCCGGGCTCCGCTTCGTCGCCGAGGGGTTCGCCGATCGGACCTACGAGGACGACGGTCGTCTCACGCCTCGGAGCCGGCCGGGCGCCGTGCTGACCGATCCGGAGGCGGTGGCGGCCCGGGTGGTATCGCTCGTCCGCGACAGGGCGGTTCTCAGCCGGGACGGGTCGCGCGTCCCTCTGGCGGTCGAGACGGTGTGCCTGCACGGCGACACCCCCGGGGCCCTTCGCCTGGCGCGGGCCGTCCGGCAGGCCCTCGAGGAGGCCGGGGTCCGGGTGGCTTCCTTTGCCTAGACCCTGCTCCGGAGACGAGCCGTTCCCCCGCTGTCGCCCCGTCGGAGACCGGCACCTCGTCCTCGAGTTCGGCGAAGGCATCGACGAGGACCTGAACCTGCTCGTCTACCGGACCGAGCGGATCCTCCTCGCCTCCGGGGCTCCCGGGATCCTCGAGACCACGCCGGCCTACAGCTCCCTCCTCGTACGCCTCGATCCGACCCTTCTGGGGTACGGGCCGGCAACGCGGCTCTGTTTGACGGCGGCTAGGGCCGCCTCCGGGCAGGCGCGGGTCCGTGCCGCATCCGGGCCCGACTCGCCGGAGGCCGCGGGCGTCGCGGACCCCCTGTCGGCCGATGTCTCCGGCGAGGTGGTGGTTCCCGTCGTCTACGGAGGGGAGTGGGGCCCGGACCTCGGTGATGTCGCCCGCCATACCGGGCTCCCGGCGGCTGAGATCATCCGCCGCCACGCAAGCGGCAGGTACCGCGTGTATATGGTCGGCTTTGCTCCCGGCTTCCCGTACCTCGGCGGAATGGACCCTGCGCTGGCCACCCCTCGCCTCGCGGTCGCCCGCCCGCGGGTGCCGGCCGGCTCCGTCGGCATCGCCGGCGCCCAGACCGGCGTTTACCCCCAGGAGCTTCCCGGGGGATGGCGGATCATCGGTCGGACGCCGCTCCGGGTCTGGCGGCCGGAGAACGATGAGGAGCCGTGTCTTCTCGCTCCGGGACGCCGGGTGCGGTTCGTCAACGCCGGACCGGGGGAGGTGGGATGGCGCGAGGCCCTGGCCATGGCGTCCGGGGCCGTCTCCGGAGCCGTTCGGGAAGACGCGAGCCCCGGCCGGTACCGGGCGCGATTCGGGTCGTCCGGCCGGGTCGGGGCCGACGGCGGGGCAGGGCCCGAAGGGCCATCGACCGGACCGGGGTCTCCGGCGCCGGTGGCCGTGGTCAGGCGCCCCGGACCCCTAACGACGGTGCAGGACGGCGGAAGGTGGGGTTACTCGCGGCTCGGCGTCCCGGAGAGCGGGGCTCTCGACCCCCCGGCCCTGGCGGCCGCCAATCGGGCCGTGGGGAACCCGCCGGCAGCCGCCGGGCTCGAGGTGACGTTCGGGGGCCTCGAGCTCGAGTTTCTGGGCCGGGCCATCGTGGCTGTAAGCCCCGGAGCAGGGGCCGAGCTCGACGGACGTCGGCTCGAAGAAGGGCGGGCTGTCCCGGTTGCCGAGGGGGCGCGGCTGTCCTTCGGCAGGGGGAGCTGGCCCCGGGCCTACCTCGCTCTGGCCGGCGGGGTGGCCTGCCCCGTGGTTCTCGGGAGCCGGTCGACCTACCTCGCCGCTTCTCTAGGGGGGTACGAGGGACGGGCCCTGCGGAGCGGGGACGTCATCCATGCCGGCCCCCATCGGACCGAGGCTCCTCTCTCCGTGGCGCCCCCCGCCTCCGCGCCGGACCGGGCGGGAGGGGCTCTGGCGGCGCCGGGTCGGGGGGATGACCTCCTTGAGGTCCCCGGCTCCGCCGGCGTGACCCGGGTGAGGGTCGTCCCGGGCCCTCAGGACCATCTCTTCGAGGAAGCGGCCCACGAACTCTTCTACTCCTCGGACTGGCGCGTACTGGAAGCGAGCGACCGCCGGGCCTGCCTTCTCGAGGGCCCGCGGCTGCCGGCCCCGGACGGAGCGGGCCTGTCAGACGGGACGCCGGCTGGTTCGGTCCAGGTCCCCCCCTCGGGGAAGCCCATCGTCCTTCTCGCCGACCACCAGACCACCGGGGGCTACGCCAAGATAGCCACGGTGGTCAGCGCCGACCTGCCTCTTCTCGGCCGGGCCTGGCCGGGGTCCGTCGTGAGGTTCACGCCCGTGAGGCCGGAAGCGCTCCTGTCGGCTGCGGCGAGCCTCGAGGCCCGGACCTCTCAGACGGTGGTGCGGGGCTCGGCGGTCGAGGCGCCCCCGGAGAAGAACAGCGGCCGCGCACGAGGGGCGGTTGTCCGCCTGGAATTCGCAGGCCGGGTCCATCTGGTCAGCATCCGTCCGTCCGTGCGCGCCTGAGCCGAGCGGGACCCCACTTGAGCCCGCCCGGCCTTCCAGACCCCTCGAGGCTGGCTCTAGACCCGACCTGCGTGTCCGCGCAGAATCATGGGAGCAGCGAACCGCGGGGCGAGAGCGGGACCTACCCCGAAGGGGGCTGCCGGCTGCAGGCCGGCCCCCTGAGCGATGCGCTCTTCGGCCAGGGCGATCATCCGCCGGACCATCTGACCGCCGATCTCGCCGCCCAGGTGACCTCCGATGGCCCCGACGTCGCGTGTCGGCATGTCGGCCCACCCTAGACTGCGAACCTTCTGGTCCAGCCCGAGCTCCTCGGCGATATGCCACTTGTAGTGCTCGAGGAGCTGGCGGTAGGTCCAGGGGTCGGCGGCTCCCGGGGCGGTCTCGGGCTGCTTGGCGACCCCGGTCTCACTGAGCACCGAGTACTTGAGCTGATCGAGGGCTGTCCGGGCCTCGGGAACGAGAGCCCGGCGTCTTCTTCTGGCCACGTATCCACCTCCCGCAAATCAAGGGTCAGGAGGTAGTATTGGTGGCCGAAACCACCGCCGATACTAGCAGTGTCTGGCGAGAACGGCACTCTCTCGATAAAGGCCGGTCGCGGCAGCCACCGCGTGGGACGGCCGGCCAGGCCGGCTGCTGCTCCGTCATCCTTGCCAATGCTTGGCAACACAAAGCGGCCTGTCGCCCAGGAAAGGTCCTACGGGGTCGGATCGCCCGCGGCCCCGGGCGCCTCCGGAGGCGTGGGAGCCCCCAGGACGGCCGAGACGACGTTGGCCCAGAGGGTTGCCGTCCTCTGGGCGTAGGACTTGGGGATAAGATAGGTTCCCATCTCCAGGAGGACAGCCCCCGGGTCGAGGTCCTGGTTGAAGGTCGCGGGCGAGACGAGGATGCCCCGGATGATACCCGGGTGGAGCTCCTCGGCCGCAGCCCGGAGCCGCCTGACTGTCGACATGTTCGCCGACAGCAGGGGGTTGGTTCCGCCGACGACGAAGAGGATCTTCGACGCAGGCTGGCCGTCGATGGTCGTGAGGTACTCCGAAGCCGGCGAGGCATCGCGATGGACGTCGAAGAGAAGGGTCGGCCCAAACTGGAGGTTACGTCGGACGGTTCGCCTGGACCGGAGGTAGGCGCCGCCGTCGTGCGGGTCGTGGGCGGTCCGGTCGTGGACAACGGTGAAGCCCGAGGCGCTGAGAGCCGAGGCCATCGTCTCCCCGACGTCGTAGATGCCTCCGTTTCCCGGAATCGCGTGCCGGCCGTCGGTCGGGGTGTAAGACTCGTCGGAGTGGGTGTGGTAAATGAGGAGGACGTGCCGGGCAGCCCCCAGCGGCACGGCGAGGTCCCGGCCTCCAGGGGCGGTGGCGCTTTCCGGCAGGACCGGGGACCAGAGGCGCGGCTCCACCAACTGAAGACCGCTCCAAGACGGTGGTCGGAGCGCGGCCTCTCCGGCCGGCTCGAGAACCGTGTGGACGATGTCCCCGCGGACCCCGACGACGCGGTAGTGGTTGTCGTCCGGGTCGATGAAGAGACTGCCTCGCGCGACGCTTACGGCCGTACGGAGGATGACGTTCCCGGCCTCGTCGACGAAGGTGTAGTAGCCCGTCGGGTGCTCCAAGCCCGGCCGGAGGAAGACCTGGCGGAGCCGGTCAAGGAGAGGGTGTCCAGCCCCGCCTGCTGCGGGCATGAGGACGGCCAGGGCCAGAATGATCCCGGCCAGGAGGACGGCCCCCCGCCTGTGGGTCACCTCATCATCTCCTCCGTGTGGAGACTCGAGCCTCCCGCCTCTTGCCTCCCGGTTATTGGTCCCCGCTGGAGGCACGGTGTATCCCCGGCCCGGCGGGGCCAGGCTGGAAGTGGAGGGAAACAGTCTCGGACCGAGAAAGCTTGGGTGCGGGAGGAGAGGGAGCTATGCCCGGATACGACTACTTCTACACCCTCCAGGAGATATGCGTTCTCCTGAATCTACTCCCGAACACGTTTCGTCAGATAGCCCGCGAGTACCCGGATATCATCGTCGTCCGCGAGCAGGTTCGCAAGGGCGGAAAGGTCGTGGGCCTGCCACGGGCCGAGTTCGAGACCTTCCGGGCCATCGTCGAGATGCGCGGCCAGGGGCTAAGCCGGGAGGAGATCCGGGCGCGGCTCACCGGTACGCCCGTAGCGGCGGGTGGGGACGGGCAGGCCGGACCAATCCAGGCCGCTGCGGCGCGGGCAGACGACGGGCCCGGTCCGGAGGCTCTGGCTCCGGGCCCCGCGGAGACCGCTCCGGGGCCCCTGGGGACCGCTTCGGGCCGCGTCGAGACCGACAGCGGCCCCGTCGAGACCGCTCCAGGCCGGCTTGAGGGCGTTTCAGGCCCCGCGGAGACTGCCCCGGGCCCCGAGCGGGTCCGACCGTTTGACGGACACGAGACGGGGGCGGCGCTGTCCCGTGGCGAACGAGAGGCCGCGGCCACAGCCGAGCCGTCTCTCCCGTCTCCTGCTGGGCGCCCGGGGAGCGAGAGGGCGATGGCCGCCGCAGAGAGGGTTCTCGCGGCTGAAATAGCCTCGCTGAAGGAAGAACTCCGCCGGATGGACGAGCGCCGCCGCGAGGAGCGGGACCGGCTTCTCACGGCGCTCATCCGCACCCAGCACGAGCTTCAGAGCCTGCGCTATGAGGTCGGCGTCAGCCTCTCCCGGCGTGACCGGAAGAAACGACGTGGATTCTGGTCATGGCTCTTCGACCTCTGAGAGCCGTGGGGCGGCCACGGGCCCCAACCGGTGAGGAGCATCGGCGGGCCGCAGCCCTCAGCCCCTGCTCAGGCCCAAACCTGAGAGACGTGCGTGACCCGGAAGCCGGCCTCGACCAGGGCGTCGACGACCGGCTTGGAATCGATGGTGTCGACTCGGATGACGACGTCACCGGACGCCCGGCCGGGGTCGAAGGTCACCATGCTGATGATGCTGACGCCCTTCCTGCGGATGATATCCGTGACCCGAGCCAGCTGGCCCACCCGGTCTTCGACAATGAGGGATATCCGCGTGCCCGGACGCTCAAGGCCTAGCATCTCGACGAAAACCTTGAAGAAATCGGACTGGGTGATGACCCCGACGACCTCGTCCCGGCTGTTGACCACCGGGAGAAGGTTTATATCGTACCTATCCATGAGGAGAGCGGCCTCTTCGATGATCTCCTCCTCACGGATGGTTATCGGCTGCCTGGTCATGACCTCGGCCACACGGGTCTTTTCGAGGTAGCTTTCGGTCTCGTCGGTCTCGGCCAGGCGGGTCAGGATATCCCAGAGGGTCACAATACCGACCACCCTGCCGTTATCGGTCACGGGCAATCCCTCGAACGCGCGTTCCTTGAGAACCCCGTAGGCCGCCTTCAGCGATTCCTGCGGGGACACGCAGACGCAATCCTTGGACATGCGCGAACGGACGAACATGCGGTCACTTCCTCTCTCTGGTTGCAGGCTGGTGGTCGGTCTTGAAGGGAGCAAGAGGTAGAATACGACACGGGCCCTTGCATCCCTCCAGTGAGCGAGGCCGCCGGCGGAGGAACCGCCGGACCGGGAGCGTAGTACCGTGGGAGGTATAGACCCGGTTCGGCGAGGTGAGGATATGCCCGAGGCGAAGGTCGTAGTCGTCATCATCGCCGGCGGCGAGGGGAAGCGCTTCTGGCCCCTCAGCAGCGCCGACCGCCCCAAGCAGTTTCTGCGCCTGTTCGGCCCCCGCAGTCTCCTCCAGGAGACCGCCGCCCGCCTGCAGGGTCTGGTGGAGCCCTCCCGCCTCCTCGTCGCTACCGGCCTGGCCTACGCCCGCCTGACCCTAGAGCACCTTCCCGAGCTGCCGACCGACAACCTCGTCTGCGAGCCGGTGCCGCGGAACACGGCGCCGGCCTTGGCTCTCGCGGCCATCCACATCCGCCGGCGCTTCGGGGACGTCCCGGTGGTCGTCCTGCCGGCCGATCACCATGTGGCTGACGCGGCGGCGCTGCGGGCGGTACTGGTCTCGGCCGTGGAACACTGCCGCTCCTTCGGCGGCCTCCTGACGTTCGGTATCCGCCCGACCCGCCCGGAGACGGGCTACGGCTACATCCAGATCGGCCGGCCGGAGGGAGGAGGCTTCTACCAGGTGGCCCGCTTCAAGGAGAAGCCCTCGCTCGCCGAGGCCAGAGAGCTGGTCAAGTCCGGTGAGTACCTCTGGAACAGCGGGATGTTCGTCTGGCGGAATGAATGCTTCCTCTCCGAGCTCGCTCGCCACCAGCCAGCGATGGCCTCGCGGTTCGAGGCCCTCGCCGGCCGGCTCGGATCCGGGGATTACGCGACACGACTGGCCGACTGCTACGCGGAGCTCGAACCCATCTCCGTCGACCACGCCGTTCTTGAACGCTCGACGAACGCGCGGGTGATGGTGGTAGACCTGGCCTGGGACGATGTCGGGTCCTGGACCGCGCTCGCCCGCCACCACGAGCCTGATGGTTCCGGAAACGTCGTCATCGGCGGCGAAGTCAAGCTCGCCGACTGCCGCGACTGCATCGTCTGCGCCGGGGACCGGCCCGTCGGAGTGGTCGGGGTCGACAACCTGGTCATCGCTGCGGGCGAGACCGGTGTGCTGGTTTGCGACAGGCACCGGTCGGGTGAGGTCCGCGAGCTTGCGGACAGTCTGGCCGGGCGGCCCGGCGGACGGCCGCGGGAAGGCCCGGACGAGGCAAACGGGGCCCGAGGCGACGCCGTCTTCGCCTACCCCCGTGTCGTCGACAAACCGTGGGGGCAGGAGATCTGGTGGGCGGAGACAGGGGCCTACCTCGGGAAGATCCTCGAAGTCCGCGCGGGCCATAGCCTCAGCCTCCAGTACCACCGGGAGAAGCTCGAGACGCTCTACTTCCTGGCGGGCCGGGGGGCCCTCGTCCTCGACGGGCGCGAGTACGCCATCAGACCCGGTCGGACCGTGACCATTCACCCCGGCGTGGCCCACCGCATCTCAGCCGAGACGGACCTCACCATCTACGAAGCCTCCACGGCCCATCCCTCGGACGTGGTTCGCCTGGAGGACGATTACGGGCGGGCCGGCCCCGACCGGACCCGCCAGGGTGGCGAGGGCGACTGAGGCCGGCCGGCTTTTGGTCGGCCGCGCCGGCGCGTGGTATAATACGCCTGTCCTGCCAGCCTACCGAAGGCGTGGACAGGGCCGGGGCGAGGCCGGGATGGTCGGCGGTACTGGTCCGCGGGGAGCCGAGGATGTCCCTCTCCTACCACATCATCACCTATGGCTGTCAGATGAACGTCCACGATTCCGAGGTCATGGCCGGACTCCTCGAGGACCTCGGCTACACGCGGGCGCTTGAGTCCGAAGAGGCCGACCTCATCATCCTCAACACCTGCTGCGTTAGGGAGACCGCCGAGGAGAGGGTTCTCGGCAAGCTGGGTGAGCTCCAGAGACTCCGGTGGTCTAACGACGATCTCATCATCGTCGTGGCCGGCTGCCTCGGGCAGCAGCCGGGAGCCGCCGAGCGCCTAGGGGGACGGGCCGGCTTCGTCGACGTGGTCATGGGGACCCACAACCTCTACCGCCTGCCCGAGCTCGTCAAGGAGGCCAGGGCCCGGCGGGAAGCCGGGGGCGGCCCCCTTGTGGAGGTCTGGCCCGAGCACGTCGAGGTTCGCGAGGGGTTACCCGTGCGCCGCGAGCGCGGGGTCCGGGCCTGGGTCACCATCATGTACGGGTGCGACAGCTTCTGCAGCTATTGCATTGTTCCTTATGTTCGTGGTCGGGAAAGGAGCCGGCGCCCCGAGAGCATCCGGCGCGAGGTGGCGGGGCTCGTCGGCGAGGGGTACCGCGAGGTCGTCCTCCTGGGCCAGAACGTGAATTCCTACGGGCGCGACCTCGGACGCGACGGAACCGGGCCCACCTTTGCCGGACTCCTCCGGGACCTTGACCGGGTGGAGGGCCTGGCCCGCGTCCGCTACACGACCTCGCACCCCCGGAACTTCACGGACGACATCATCGAGGCCGTGGCCGAAGGCCAGCGCATCTGCGAAAACTTCCACCTGCCGGCCCAGTCGGGCTCAACGCGGGTGCTGGCCAAGATGAACCGCGGCTACAGCCGAGAGGACTATCTGTCCCTTCTCGAGCGCATCCGGCGCCGGATCCCGGGAGCGGCCTTCTCGACCGACCTCATCGTCGGTTTCCCCGGTGAGACGGAGGCGGACTTCCAGGACACCCTCGACCTCGTGCGCGAGGCCCGATTCGATTCAGCCTTCACCTTCGCCTATTCTCCCCGCCGGGGGACTCCCGCGGCTGACGCCCCGGACCAGATCGAACCGGAGGTCAAGCAGGCCCGGCTGGCCCGCCTTATCGAGGTCCAGAACCAGGTGAGCCTGGAAGTGAACCAGGGCTACGTCGGTCGGGAGGTCGAGGTCCTCGTCGAGGGCGCCGCGGAGAAAGACCCGCGACTTGCCGCCGGGCGGACACGGACGAACAAGCTCACCCTGCTTACCCCACCCCGCGACTTGACGCCGGCCAACCTTGTCGGGCGCGAGGTCAGGGTGAGCATCGAGCGGGCCCGCACCTGGAGTCTGGAGGGGAGGGCCATAGGGTGACCCAGCAGCTCGAGACGCCCATGATGAGGCAGTACCTGAGAATGAAGGCCGCCCATCCCGACGCCCTGCTCTTCTTCCGGTTGGGTGATTTCTACGAGATGTTCTTCGAAGACGCCGAGACAGGGGCCCGCGAACTCGAGATAACCTTAACCTCCCGGACCACGGGAGGGGGGAGACGGGTCCCCATGTGCGGCGTCCCCTACCACGCCGCCGACGCCTACATCGCCCGTCTCGTGGATCGGGGCTACAAGGTTGCTCTGTGCGAGCAGGCGGAAGACCCGCGGAAAGCCCGTGGTCTCGTCCGCCGGGAGGTCGTGCGGGTAGTCACGCCGGGGACCATCCTTGACCCCGAGTTCCTTCCGGCTAAGGGCAACAACTATATCGCGTCCGTGGCCTACGACGGGCGCTCCGGCGCGTTCGGTCTGGCCTGGCTCGACTACTCCACCGGTGACTTCCGGACCTCGCGGGTATCCGGTCCGCGAGCCCTGGACGACCTCGGAGACCGCCTCGCCGGTCTCGAGCCGTCGGAGGTCATCATCCAGCCGTCGGCCGGGGAAGTGCCCGAGGTGGCCCGCCTCATCACGAGACTCACCGGCCGCCCGCCGCACCCCTTCCGGGAGCAGAGCTTCCGGCCGGCGGAGGCGGGAAGGCTCCTCCTCGAGCACTTCGGGACGGTTTCGCTCGAGCCGTTCGGATGCGCGGAGGAACCGCTGGCCACCGCGGCCGCCGGCAGCCTCCTCGCCTATCTCCAAGAGGCGAAGGTCGGCAGTCTCGGTCACCTCCGCACGCTCCGCACGGAAACTGGAAGCGGGGTCATGACCCTCGATGCGGCCACGCGCCGCAACCTCGAGCTCGTCGAGCCCCTGCGGTCCTCGCCCGCCCAGGTCGGGCCCCACCGCGGCCGCGGCCGCCCGGCCACGCTCCTCGGGGTCCTCGACCTCACGGTTACGGCGGCCGGAGGCCGGTGCCTGCGCCAGTGGGTCCTCCGACCGCTGGCCGCTCTCGAGCCCATCCTCCGGCGGCAGGAGGCCGTGGCCGAGCTCGCCGAGAAGACTCTCCTGCGGGAGGAGCTCCGGACCGAGCTCTGCAAGACCTTCGACCTCGAGCGTCTTGTGGCCAGGGCGGCGGCCGGGACAGCCGGAGCCCGGGACCTCCTCGCCCTGAGGGAATCCCTGGCGGCGGTGCCAGCCGTGCAGGCGGCCCTCGGGGCGGCGGGGGCGAGTCTCATCCGAGAACTGGCCGGGCGCCTCGACCCGGTTGCCGAGCTCAGCGATCTCATCGCCCAGGCTCTTGTGGAGGAGCCGCCGGCGGGGCTGAGGGACGGCGGTCTCATCCGCCCGGGTTACTCCGAGGAGATCGACGCCTTGCGGAAGGCCGCCCAGGAAGGGAAGGCCTGGCTTGCCGCGATGGAAGCCGAGGAGCGCAAGCGGACGGGCATAAAGTCCCTCAAGGTCGGCTACAGCCGGGTCTTCGGCTACTTCATCGAAGTGACCAAGCCCAACCTCGGATCCGTGCCGGACCGCTACATCCGGAGGCAGACCTTGGCGGCCGCCGAGCGCTTCGTCACGCCCGAGCTAAAGGAGAAGGAAGCTCTCATCCTCGGGGCCGAGGAACGGGTCAAGGAGCTGGAGTACGAAGTCTTCTGCGGGCTCCGGGAGCGGGCCGCCGCCGAGGCCGCGCGGGTCCAGGCCACGGCGGGGGCCCTGGCGACCATCGATGCCCTCCTGGCCCTCGCGGAGACGGCTCGGAGGCGCGGATACGTGCGGCCGGAGATGGTCGAGGAGTCCGGGATACAGATAGCCGCGGGGCGGCACCCGGTCGTCGAGGCCCTCGACGTCGGGGAGGAGTTCGTCCCCAACGACTGCCGCCTGGGCGGCGACGCCCCGTCCTTCGCCATCATCACCGGGCCGAACATGGCCGGCAAGAGCACCTACTGCCGTCAGGTAGCGCTCATCGTTCTCCTGGCCCAGATGGGGAGCTTCGTTCCGGCCTCGTCCGCCCGGCTGGGTCTGGTCGACCGGATCTTCACCCGCATCGGGGCCTGGGACGAGCTCGGCGCGGGGCGGAGCACCTTCCTGGTCGAGATGGACGAGACGGCGAACATTCTCAATCACGCCAGCCCGGGGAGTCTCATCATCCTGGACGAGATCGGCCGAGGCACGAGCACCTACGACGGTCTCAGCCTGGCCTGGGCCGTGGCCGAGCACATCGTGAGGGAGATAGGGGCCCTCACGCTCTTCGCCACGCACTACCACGAGTTGATCGGCCTGGAGACGACCCTGCCCGGGGTGGCCAACTACTCCATCGCCGTCCGGGAGGTCGGCGAGGACATCATCTTCCTGCGCAAGGTCTCGCGCGGGGCGGTGGACCGCAGCTACGGCATTCAGGTCGCCCGCCTGGCCGGGCTCCCGCCGACGGTCATCCAGCGAGCCCGGGAGATTCTCCACTCTCTGGAGACGTCGAGCGCCCGGGACGAGGTCGCCTACGCCCGGACCGCACCCACGCAGATGGTCCTCTTCGAGCCGGCGGAGTCCGAGATAGAGAGGGAGTTGGCCTCGCTCGACCTCATGAACCTCACCCCCCTCGAGGCCCTGAACAAGCTCCACGACCTCCAGAAGCGGGCGAGGACCGGAAGGAGGTGAGCCGGCCACGGGTCGTATAGTCGTCCTCGACGAGGTCACCGCAGGGCGCATCGCCGCCGGCGAGGTGGTTGAGCGGCCGGCCTCCGTGGTCAAGGAGCTCGTGGAGAACGCCCTGGACGCGGGAGCCTGTCGCATCGATGTCGAGATAGAGGATGGCGGGCTCTCACTGGTCAAGGTGGCCGACGACGGCGAGGGGATGGACGCCGCCGACGCCCGCCTGGCCTTCGAACGACACGCAACGAGCAAGCTTGTCCACCCCGATGACCTCGCCGGAGTCACGACCTTCGGCTTCCGAGGCGAGGCCCTGCCGTCCATCGGGTCGGTCAGCCGGGTTAGGCTCCTTACCGGCCGGGAAGACTCGGGCGAGGGCACCGAGGTTACCTGGGAGGGAGGGCGCCTCGTGGGGGTGCGCCCCGGACCCGCCCGGACGGGCACGGTGGTCTGGGTGCGCGATCTCTTCTTCAACACCCCTGCGCGGCGGCGGGCCATGCGCTCGCCGTCGGCCGAGGCGGCACGGGTGAGCGAAGTTCTCGCTTCCGCGGCTCTGGCCGCGCCGGGCGTGGCGGTCAGTCTGACGAGCGACGGGCGCTTCGCGTGGGCCACACCTGGAACCGGCCGGGTCGAAGACGCGGCGGCCGGTGTCTTCGGCGGGGGCTTCGTCCGGGACATGGTGACCGTGGACCGGACGACCGGGGAGGTGAGGGTGAGCGGTCTTGTCGGCCTCCCGAGGGTCTCGCGGCGGGATGGCCGGCGCCAGTATCTCTCATGCAACGGGCGGCCGATAGCCCCCCAGCTCCTCCGGCGGGCCGTGGAGGGCGCCTACACCGGCCTCCTCGAGTCGGGTCGGACACCGGTATTCGTTCTGGACGTGCGCCTCGCGGCCGGTGAGGTGGACGTAAACCTCCACCCGGCCAAGACCTTCATCCGCTTCCGCGACCATGGCTCCGTGCACCGGGCCGTGGCCGCGGCCGTCAGCCAGGCCCTGGCCGGGGCCGACCTCATGGCCTCCGGGCTCGCGTCCGCGGCCCGCCGGGACGGCCGCCGGGGCTCTCACGGACTCGCGGGGACCCGGCCGGACTTTCGGCCCGACCTCTGGGGGCCGGCCGACCACGCCCTCTGGGCCGCCGCAACAACGGGGGGGAGACCGCCGGGCGGAGTGGGGGAGGGCTCGACCCCGCTCCACCCTCAAGAGACCACGGGAGGCGCCGTCACGCCTGAGGCCGCCTCGACCGGCCGCCGACCCACCGGAGACCCGGGGGAGACGGTCCTTCCCGTCCTCGAGCCTCTCGGGCAGGTGGCGGAGACCTTCATCGTCGCTCGTGGTCCGGACGGTCTCTACGTCGTCGACCAGCACGCCGCGCATGAGAGGATCATCTACGAACGCCTGCTCTCCCGCCTGACCGGCGGGAGAGAGGAGATCGCGGCCGGGCGGGACGGGGAGGATGGCCCGGTCGCCAGTCCGTCGTCGCAGATCCTGGCGGTTCCGGTGACTCTGGACCTCGCTCCCGGAGAGGCGGAGGCCGTCTCGCGCAGCTTGGGTTTCCTGCGGGCGGTCGGCTTCGACCTCGAGTCATTCGGCGGCCGGACCGTCGTCATCCGGGCCGTCCCGGCGCCCCTGACGGGAGTCCCGCCGGCACGCCTGGTGACCGACTTCCTCGACCGGCTTGATGAGGAGGAGCGCTCCTGTCCGGGTCCGTCGGCCCGGCGGGGGCTCGAGGTCGGCTTCGACGAGGCCCGAGCCCTGAGGGCGATGGCGGCCTGCCGGGCGGCCCTCAAGGCCGGAGAACCCCTCTCGCCCGAGACGATGCTGGCCCTGCTTCAGGACCTCGCCGCGACAACCGAACCGCGGACCTGCCCGCACGGGCGCCCGACCGTCCTCCGAATCGGCCTTGAGGACCTCAGAAGAGAGTTCAGCCGGTGATTCTGGTCATCACCGGACCGACGGCGGTCGGGAAGACCGAGGTGACCCTGGCTCTGGCGCATCGGCTGGAAGGCGAGGTGGTCTCGGCCGACTCGATGCAGGTGTACCGCTTCATGGATATCGGCACCGCCAAGCCCTCGCCGGAGGAGCGGGCCGCCGTCCCGCACCACCTCATCGATATCGTCGACCCGGACGAGCCGTTCAGTGTCGCCGACTGGGTCGCCCTCGCCCGGTTACGGCTTGAGGAGATCGCCGCTCGGGCTCGGACACCGCTGGTTTCCGGCGGAACCCCACTTTACCTCGAAGCCCTGTTCGGGCGGTTCGCCCTACCCGAAGGCGCCGCCCCTGACCCGGCCCTCCGGAGACGGCTCGGCAGGTTGGCCTCGACCTACGGTCCGCTCTACCTCCACCGCAAGCTCCAGGCTGTGGACCCGCCGGCCGCCCGACGCATCCATCCGTCCGACCTCAAACGCACCATAAGAGCTCTGGAGGTGTACCTTACTACGGGACGACCGCTGTCGCGCCTGGAGCGGCTCGGGCGAGCGCCATCCGGGTCGGCCGGCGGGGGGAGAGGGGAGACCCCCTTCTTCTTCGGACTCTGGCGGCCGCGCACGGAACTGGCGGCCCGGATAGAGGAGCGCGTCCGGGCCATGGTCAGACGCGGGCTCGTGGGTGAGGTGGAGCGCCTCCTCGCCCGGGGCTACGGGCCCGACCTTCCTTCGATGCAGGCCGTCGGGTATAAGGAGATCGCCGCCTACATCGGCGGGCGCACCAGTCTCGAGGAGGCGTTGGCGTCCGTGGTCCGGAACACCCGGCGGCTAGCCAAGCGGCAGATGACCTGGCTCAAGGCGGACCCACGTATACGCTGGCTCAGAGCGGGTATGAATACGCAGGATACCGTGGAAGATATTGTTACCTCTCTGGGAGGAAAGGCATGAGCGGCCAACGAATGCTTGTCCCCGCGCACGGCCAGCGAAGCTTGAGGAGAGATACAAGGATAATGGCGAGAACCCTGACGAACCTCCAGGACGCGGTCCTGAACCAGATCCGCAAGGAGAACATACCCGTTACGGTCTATCTCGTGAACGGGGTGCAGCTGAAGGGAGTCATCAGGGCCTTCGACAACTTCACCGTCCTCCTCGAGTACGAGGGCAAGCAGCTCATGGTCTACAAGCACGCCATCTCGACGGTCAGTCCGGTCAAGGCCGTAAACTACTCAGCCGGGGCTGAGCGGCGGCCCGCCGGACCCGAGCCCCCGAACGGCTGATCCGGCGGGCCAGCCAGTTTTATCCTAACGCCCCGCTTCGGCCGGCGTCCGGGCTCCACGCCAAGGGCTACTTCCACACTTCCCCCCACTAGCTGCGTATTATGTACGGCCGCCCGGCGGATTTCCTGCCGCGGCTGCGAAGGTTTCCAGGAGAGACGCGGCGTCCGCAGCCGCGGGGGGACGCATGACGAGACCATTCGGGAGGCCTGTCCCGTCCGGGCGCCACAGGCCCGGCGGAGCGCTGGTCGATGATGTGATGGGTCGCCTCGAGCGGGGTGAGACAACCCCGGGCGAGGCCTTTCGAGCTTTCCGGCTAACTACGTCAGAGGCCGACGCCAGGGGGCAGAGCCTGGAGCCGGCCGGGGACCAGAAGCTTCACGAGACCTTCGAGGAGCTTGACGCCCTCGTCGGGCTGACCAGCGTGAAGAGGCTCGTCCGGGAGCTTCACGCCTTCATCGTCATCCAGCGCCAGCGCAGGCTCGAGGGGCTGGCGACGGAACCTCTTGTCCTCCACATGATCTTCAAGGGCAACCCCGGGACGGGGAAGACAACGGTCGCCCGCATTCTCGGACGGGTTCTCAGGACGAGCGGCGTGCTGCAGAAGGGCCACCTCGTGGAGTGCGAGCGGGCCGATCTCGTCGGCGAGTACATCGGCCACACCGCCCAGAAGACCCGTGAGCAGATAAGAAGGGCCCTAGGCGGCATCCTCTTCGTCGACGAGGGCTATTCGCTGGCCCGCGGGGGTGATAAGGACTTCGGTAAGGAAGCTATCGATACCCTGGTCAAGGCCATGGAGGACCACAAGGACGAGCTCGTGGTCATCCTGGCCGGGTACCGCAACGAAATGCAGCAGTTCATCGAGTCCAATCCGGGTCTCAAGTCGCGGTTCCCTATCCAGATAGACTTCCCTGACTTCAGCTTGGAGGAGCTGATGGAGATAGCGGACCGCATGCTGAAGCAGCGCCAGTACACCCTGACCCCCGAGGCAAGACAGGCCGTGCGAACCCGGCTCCTGTGTCACCGCCGCCTCCCCTACGGAGACGAGAACGCCGGAAACGCAAGGCTCGTCCGGAATCTCATCGAGCGGGCCATCCGCCGCCAGGCCCTCCGGCTTGTGTCGCGCCCCTCGGTCTCGCGGTCCGACCTCCTTACCATCGAGGCCTGCGATGTCGCCGACGACAGTGAGACAGGACCTGACCCGACTTGAAGGAGGCACTGGTCATTGGGAGACCCAACGTCGGGAAGACCCTGTTCACGGTGAACTTCGCCGAGCACCTCGGCCAGAAGCGTCTGGAGGTCATGTTCCGGCCCCGGGACGGGGCGACCTACACCCGGGTCTACTCCATCGCCGGGGCTCGCGCCGACCTCGTCGGAGAGGGACTCCACCGCACTCTCGGTCTTCAGTCGGTCGTCCTCCGGGTCCCGAAAGGCAAGTCCGTCCGTCGGGTGGTCCTCACTGACAGCACCGGCCTCATCGACGACGTCCACCCGTCCTCGGTCGTCCGGCGGGCCATGGCCGACACCATCCGAGCGGTCAGCGAGGCCCACCTCATCCTGCATCTCGTCGATCCTGTCGAGGGCGTCACCGGGGTGGATCTAGACATCCTGCGCTACGGGAAGACCCACGACGGCTACGCCGTCCTGGCCAACAAGGTGGACCTGCCCGGGCGGGCCGACCGGATTGCCGAGCTTTCCCGGTTGGCCACGCCCAGTCCGGTCTTCCCCGTCTCGGCCCTCCGCGGGACGGGTTTTCGGGAGGTCAGAGGGTTTGTCCGCAGGTGCCTTTAGCCTCGACCCGGCGGCCGCGGTGGGAGCGTTCATGGCCGGAGGCGGCGTGGGCCTGGCCGTCTTTCTGACGGCTCTGACCGTCAAGGCCCTCGACGACCTCATCGACGAACCGGAGGGGCTCCTCTGGATGTCCGACGTCACCCGGGTGTTCGCCTACAGTCTCCTTTTCCTGGTCGCGGCCGCCGGCGTGGCTCCCGGAGCGACGGTGTCTCTCTTCCTCTGCGCCTACGCCCTCGGGATGGCCCCCACGCCCGGAGAGCGCCTCCCATCCGGCCTTCCCTCCTGGGCCGAGAGCCTGGGCGCCGTGCTCTTCGCCGCTCTTGTGACCGGACCGCTCGAGACCGCCGGCTCGCTCCTGCTCCTCGCGGGCATCCAGGTTGTCGACGACCTCTGGGATGTCGAGCGGGACCGGTCGGCTGGCACGGCCAACATCGCTCTCGCCGTGGGCCGCCGTGCGGCGGCGGCCCTCGCCGTGCTCTTCTTCGCCGGTGCGCTCCTGCTCTCACCGCCCAAGGCCCTGGCCGGGGCGGTCATGGCCGCCTGGCTCGTCTTCGGGCCCGGGCCTGCCCTGGGCCCGGTCCTCGGGTCCGGACGCGGGGAGGCCGTGTCCGTGGGGGTCGGGACTTGCACCGGCGGGGCCCGTGGCCAGCGGTCGCCCTTCGGCGCCGCCGCGGCCGGTGTCGCTTCCGTCACCTTGGCCGGTCTCGCGGCCGTCGTCCGGCCGGCCGGGTTCACCTTCTCCGGGGTGACCGCCCTCGGCGACCCTCAGCCGTGGCTCGGGGGGGTCATCCCGCTCGGCGGGGGCTCCTGGTTCATCTGGTTCGGGAGCCTGGCCCTGGCCGCCGCGGCCACCTCCGGCCTTCTTCTGGCCTACCGCCGCGGTCACGCGGCCGGCCTGTCCCGCGGCCGCGCCGCCCGTGAGGCTCTGAACCACCTGATGCGGCGGGCCGGACGCCTCGAACGGGACCTGTAGGGCTCCTCGGGGGACTCGCCGGGGCGCTGCCCAAGGGGTCCGGCCGCGCAGGCTCTGCTCTCTGACCGGCCTGCCTCTGGTTGTGGGCTTGGGGCGCTGGACGGTATAATGAGGCGCGATGAACACCGACGCTGCCGATACCCGCTCATTCGCGCCCGAAGACGCCCTCGACGCTTCCGTGCCCTCCGACCCGGCCGCCGTCCCCGCGGCGCGGGACCAGCGGCCGCTCGAAACGACTCGGGGCACCCCCCGGGTTATCCTCGTCGGCCTGGACGACGCCGGACCCGAGGGGCCGGGGGCTGAGGAGTCACTGCAGGAGCTCGCCCTGCTCGTCGAGACGTGGGGAGGAGAGGTCGCGGGCTCGCTCGTCCAGCCCCGCCGGGAGCCCGACCCGGCCTGGTACGTCGGGCGCGGGAAGGTCAAGGAAATCGACGAACTCGCCCGGCGGCGGAGGGCCGACTTCGTCGTTACCGACACCGAGCTCAGCCCGGTGCAGCTGCGGAATCTCGAACGGGAGCTCGCCGTGGACGTCCTTGACCGGACCCAGGTCATCCTCGAGATCTTCGCCCGCCGGGCGCACAGCCGCGAGGGGAAGCTTCAGGTGGAGCTGGCCCGGGCCGTCTACGCCCTCCCGCGCCTGACCGGGAAGGGCGTCGTCCTCTCCAGGCTGGGCGGGGGCATCGGAACCCGGGGACCGGGTGAGACGAAGCTTGAGGTAGACCGGAGGCGTCTGCGGGAGAGAATCGCCACCCTGCGCCGTGAGATCCGGGAGGTCGGCCGCCGCCGGGACATCCAGGCCCGGGAGAGACGCGAGGCCCTCCTACCTCTGGCCGCCCTGGTCGGGTACACCAACGCCGGCAAGTCGAGCCTCTTCAACCGTCTGACCGGCTCCTCCGTCTTCGTCGAGGACCGCCTTTTCGCCACCCTGGACCCGGTAGTCCGCAGACTGGAGCTTCCGGGCGGTCAGACGATGCTCCTCAGCGATACCGTCGGCTTCGTCCGGAAGCTCCCTCACCATCTCATCGCCGCCTTCCGGGCCACGCTGGACGAGGTCAGAGAGGCCGATATCCTCCTTCACGTCATCGACGCCTCGAACCCGGGGTGGCCCGACCAGGCCCGGGCGGCCGAGGATGTCCTCGCCGACATAGGGGTGGCCGCCTCTCCCGTTATCTACGTTCTCAACAAGATCGACCGCCTGGCCGGCGGCCCGTCGGAGGCCGAGGCGACGGCGGCGGCCGCCGAGCTCGGCCGCCGGGCCAAGGTCGTGAGCCTCTCGGCCCTGACCGGCCAGGGGGTGGAGGACCTCCTTCGGGTTCTCAGCGGCGAGCTCGCCTCGCGGCGGAGGGTCTTCCGCCTTCAGGTCCCCTACGACCGGTCCGACCTTCTGCCGCTCCTGCACGACCGGGGGCGTGTCCTGCGCAAGGAGTACACCGGTGACGGCGTCATCCTCGAGGTCGAGCTCGAGTCGGTCCTGGGACGCCGCGTCCAGGCCTCGCTCAACGACGGTCGATGGGAGGGAGGCGGCTCTTGACGACCAGGCCGCCGGGAGAGGCGCCCGCGGCCGTCTCCCTCAGAGAGATCGACGGCGCGAACTGGCTGGAATGCGTGCGGCTGACCGTGTCCGAGGGCCAGAAGGGTATGGTGGCCACCAACGCCTTTTCCCTCTGCCAGGCCCGCTACGAGCCGGGCTGGAAGCCGCTCGCCGTGTACGAGAAGGACCGCATGGTGGGGTTTGTCATGTTCTCGGAGACCGCTCATCCGGAGTGGGGGTACTGGATCGTCCGGCTGATGATCGACAAGGCCCACCAGGGCCGCGGCCTCGGCCGGGCCACCCTCGTTGAGGTCCTCCGGCTGATGGCCGAGAAGCCCGATTGCCACGAGGTCTTCATCAGCCACCACCCGGAGAACAAGGCCGCCGACCGTCTCTACAGCTCGCGTGGGTTCGTGAGGACGGGGACCGTTCTCGACAACGGCGAGGTCGTCCGGGTCTGCCGGGCGCTCCAACCGGAGCCCCGCTAGTCTCCGGCTCCGGGGGGCTCCGCTCCCGTTCCCGCCGGATCGGGGAAGACGTGGGCGGCCGTCGCCGCCTCAGGCGGCCAGATGGTCTCGTGTCTACCCCCGAGCACCTGGAGGATGACCGGGTTCATTGTCGCCTGGTTCTTGTACTTACCGAAGGACTCGAACCGGATGGGTCCGTAGACGGTCATTAGGCCGGTGTCGACCAGGGCCACCCGCAGGCGTTCGGGGTCCGTCGAGGCCGCTCGCTCCAGGACGTCGGCGGCGACGCGCACCGCGGCGTAGGCCTGTGCGGCGTGATAGGTCGGGTACTGCCCGTAGCGGGCCCGGTAGGTCTCCGCGAACTCAGCCGTTCCCGGATAGCGCAGGGTTGGGGCCCAGGGCGCGACCGCGACGACGTGCTCGGCTGCCGGGCCGGCCTCGAGAATGAACTCCGGCAGAGCGAAACCGCCAGCCGCTCCGGCGAAGAGGCGGGCGGTCACCCCTTGTGCTCTCGCCTGCCGGACCAGCAGGGAGGCGTCCATGAGGTAGGAGACCATGAAGACGACGTCCGGGCGGCTCCCTTTGATCCGCGCGAGGATAGGAGTGAAGTCGTCGATGTCTGGGTCGTAGCTCTGGTAGACGGGGACGTCGATCCAATTCTCCCAGCACCAGTTCCGCATAGCCCGGGCGGCGCTGGCCCCGAACTCGCCGCTCTCGTAGATGATGGCCACGGCTCGGGGCTTGACGACCTCTTTCAGAAAGCCGGTCAGGCCCAGGGCGAGGAGACCGGCGGGCGGGTTCAGGCGGAAGACGTAGCGCCAGTCGTTTTGGGTTATCCCGTCGGCCGCGGCGCTGTCGATGAGGTACGGCACGCCGTACTTCTGGGCCACGCCGGCAACGGCCAGGCTGGCGGCTGAGGAGTACTCGCCGATGAGGAAGGTCACCCCGGATCCGGTTATCATCTCCTCGGCGAGAGCGGCGGCCGAGCCGGGCTCCCCGCCGGTGTCCCGGATGAGGAGGACTAGGGGGCGTCCGTCGACGCCGCCGCCGGCGTTGATCTCCTCGGCCGCCATCTCGTAGGCGTTCCGCTTCACCTGCCCGACGACGGCCTGGACCCCGGTGAGGGGGAGGGGGACCCCGATGGTGATGGGCCCGCCCTCGAAGGCGGGGTGCAGCTCCGACCGCCTCCAGGCGCATCCGGCCGGGGCGGGAGCAAGGGTCGCCGCCAGGACGGCCGAGGAGACGAGGGCCACGAGCGCCCGCGGCCTCCTTCCGGATCCTGGGCCGGCCACTAGCACTCCTCCCCCCGGCGGGGCGACAGGGCCCCGGGCCCGGCCATCGGAAGGGTTGCCGGGCCTGACACGTAGAAAGCTATGTCCGGCGCGACGGGAACTTGACACCCGGAGGACGGTCATCCGGCGGATGGGCGGTGGGAGGGCTTGACGACGTCTCTCTACAGGCTCCTGGCTGAACTCTGGGACGTGGCCCCCGGGCTCGTCGAAGTCGCCGAGGAGGCCGAGGAAGCGACGGAAGACCGGCGGGCCTTGTGGCGGGAGCGGGCGGACCGGGTGTTCCTGCGGGTCCTGCGGGCCTTCCAGACCGTGGGGGTCACCGAGAGCCATCTCTCGGGCTCCACAGGCTACGGCTACGACGACGCCGGTCGGGCGGCGCTGGAGGCGGTGTTCACTCGGGTATTCGACGCGGAGGCGGCCCTGGTGCGGCCGCAGATCGTCTCCGGCACCCACGCTCTCTCCCTCTGCCTCCGGGCGGCCGTCGAGCCCGGAGACGGCCTCGTTTCCGGGACCGGACGGCCCTACGACAGCCTCCTGCCCCAGGTCGGGGAGCTCGAGAGGTCGGGCGTCGTCTACCGGGAGGTCCCCCTCGGTCCTCGGGGAGAGGTCGCCCCCGAGCGCGTGGCCGGGGCCGTGGCCGAAGCCGCCCGGGCCGCCCGGGTCGCGCTCCGCCCCGGCGGGCGCCCGGGCGGAGCACCCCCGCGCGTCGGCCTTTTCCTCCAGCGGTCCCGGGGCTACGAGCTTGTGCCGTCCCGGGACCTCGGGCTCATGGAGCGGGTCATCGCCCTGGCCCGGTCGGCCGCCGAGGAAGAGGGCGTCGAGCTCGTCGCGTTGGTCGACAACTGCTACGGCGAGTTCGTCGAGGACAGGGAGCCGACCGCGGTCGGAGCCGACCTGGTGGGGGGTTCGCTCATCAAGAACCCCGGAGGAGGTCTGGCTCCAACCGGGGGCTATGTGATCGGCCGAGGGCCCTTGGTCGAGAGGGCGGCCGAACTCCTAACAGCCCCGGGGCTGGGACGTCACGTCGGACCGACACTCGGCCTCGGGCGACTCCTCCTCCAGGGGCTGTTCCTTGCGCCCCGGGCGGTCGGAGCGGCTCTGGCCGGGGCGACCTTCGCCGCTGCCTTCCTGGAGTCCCTGGGGCTGGAGGTATCACCGGCCTGGGACGAGGAGAGGACAGATATCGTCCAGACCGTCGTCCTCGGCAGCCCCGAGGCGGTTCTCGCCTTCGCCCGAGGGGTTCAGGCGGCCTCCCCGGTCGACTCCACGGCCGTCCCCGTCGGCGCCGCCCTTCCGGGCTACGCCGACGCGGTGGTCATGGCCGCCGGGACCTTCGTCCAGGGCTCGTCCATCGAGGTCAGCCTGGACGCCCCCCTGCGGTCCCCGTACGCAGCCTACCTCCAGGGGGGCCTGACCGAGGCGCACCTTAAGGCGGCGGTTGTTCTCGGCACCGCGGAGCTCGAACGGGCGGGATTGCTCGACGTGTTCGCTCACCACAGGCCCGAATAATCATCAGGGGGAGGGGGGAGGGCGGAGGTGCACGCCCTGGTCATCGCCGGCGTGGTCCTGCTCATGCTCCTGGGGCTTGTCGGCATTTTTCTCCCGATGCTGCCTGGAACGGGGCTCATCTTCGGCGGCATCCTGCTCTATGGGCTCTACGACGGGTTCCAGACCGTTACGGGGGAGTTCGTCGCGGCTATGGCCGGGCTCGCCCTCCTGGCCACGGCCACGGACTACGTGGCGGGGGCGGTCGGCGCCCGGCGGGTGCGGGCCACCCGAGCGGGCTATCTCGGCGCTGTCGTCGGGGGCATCGTCGGCGTCTTCACCCTGGGCCTCGTCGGGCTCTTCGTCGGCCCCTTCCTCGGGGCCGTCACCGGGGAGGTCGCTGGCGGAAGAACGGCCCGGCAGGCCGTCAGGGTGGGGCTGGCCACCGTGATGGGAGTCATGGGCGGGATGCTCCTCAAAGCGGCCATCGGCGTCACGATGATCGTCCTGTTCATCTTCCGGGTGACCTAGGGGAGACCTGCAGCGTCGCGGCGGCGCGCCCTAGAACTCCCGGATGAGGCCGATGACCTTACCCAGTATCCGTACGTCTCGGGTGACGATGGGCTCGAGGGCCGGGTTCTCGGGTTGGAGCCGGATGCCCCGCTTGTCGCGATAGAAGCGCTTGACCGTCGCCTCGTCCTCAAGGAGAGCGACGACGATGTCCCCGTCGTCAGCCGACGGCTGGGGGCGGACGATGAGAAGGTCGCCGTCGTGGATGCCGGCGCCAATCATGCTGTCCCCGCGTACCGATAGGAGGAACGTCCCCTCGCCACCGGCGAGGTCGCGGGGGAGGGGGATGTAGTCCTCGATGTTCTCGACGGCGAGGATGGGCGTGCCGGCCGTGACCCGTCCGACGAGAGGCACGTTCACCAGGCGGTGTCGCTGGACCGCCCGCCCCTCGTCGAGGACCTCGATGGCCCGGGGCTTGGTCGGGTCGCGCCGGAGATAGCCCTTCTCCTCGAGGCGGGCGAGGTGCCCGTGGACCGTGGAACTCGAACTGAGACCCACAGCCTCACCGATCTCCCGTACTGAGGGCGGGTAGCCGCGCTCCCGGGTCTGCCTCTTGATGAACTCTAGGATCTGCTTCTGTCTGCTTGTAAGCGAGGGCACGGGCGACCCACCTCCTTCACTCACTGATTATACGGGCGCGAGGGGCAAAAGGCAAACAGTTGTTCGCTTTTTCCCTTGACTCGGGGCGGAGGCATGAACTAGAATCGGTGGCGAACACATGTTCGCCGGCGGACGCCGACGCCGACCCAGAAGGATTTAAGGCGAGTCCTTCGGTCCCAACCCGGAGGTCCGGCCCTACCCGGCGAGGGAGGAACCCCACATGCGGATTGCACTTGGTGACGATCAACGCTACAAGTACGTGATCACGGCTCGCGCCGGACGGGGGCGGTTCGAGGGGGTCCCGTGCCGGCGCGTGTCGTCGCCGAGGCCCCGGGATAGGGGAGAGAGCCGGACCGAGGAGCCTCCGTCTCCGGCCGCGGCTCCGAGCGACTAACCGGCCGGCATTCACCAGGGAACAGGTGTTCGGTGCAGAGGGAGGGAGAGCCGAGCGGGCCCTGGCGGTGCGCTCCCACCCGTCTGCGGAAGGGCCAATCGGGGTTGGCGGAGACGGCGCAAACGGGTCGACCTTGGCCCGTGTCGACCGGCGTCGCCGGAGGAGGAAACCCGGCGGACTGCCGGCGGGGTGCGGGCCCGACACCGATACCGCCGCTGAACGGCGGCCCCCCAGGGGGCCGGACCCTCGTCACTCAAGCCCGGCCCCGGCCCCGGCCGGTGTCGCACCGACCCCACCGCTGCCGCCCGAATCGCGGGGCGGATGGGTCCGGGTTCGGGCGATGCCGAAGAGGAATCGGACCGTCAGCGGCCCGGTTTCGGTTGGGTAATCCGCTAGTCTTATGCGTCCGATAATATACGTTATGTGAGCTCGTCCGAAGGACGAACCGGCACCTGTGCCGCCGGCGGCTCTCGCAAGGCTAGGACCAAAGCAAACGGGCCGCGGTCTTCAGAAGAAGGTCCTCTTCAACCGTCAGCCCTTCTGACAGTCTCGCGGCGGCTACCACGGGGACCCAGGCCGCAATCTCCGCCGCGTCGAGCCCCGAGACCCGCAGGTACCGCCTTAGGTACCGGCTGTGGACACCGCCGAGCACTCCCGCCGCGAGAAGCCTCGCCGACCGACCGGGCACGTGGCGGGGGGCGCCGCGCAGGAGGACCGTGGTCCTGGCCACGTCCAGGGCCGGGAGGCCGCGCCTCGCGTCTGCCCAATCGATGATCACCGGCCCCGCGGGCCCGAGGATGATGTTCCAGGGATGGAAATCGCCGTGGCAGATCCGGTCTCCGTCGGGAAGGCCGGCGAGGGCCTCCAGGGCGGCCGCGCGGACACAATCGGGCAGCCCGGCCGCCTTATCGAGGCCGCGGCGGAGCCGTTCCTTGACCGAGGGCCATTCCTCGGGGGCCGGGCAGGCGTTCACCACAGCGTGGAGTTCGGCGAGGAGCCCGGCCATGCGGCGGGCCTCCCAGGGGCGGGCGAGAAGACGCTGGCCCATGCTCGGGCCGGGTATCCGCTCGAAGACAATTCCGGGCCGCCCCTGGACCGCTATGGTTCCGAAGCAAGCCGGCACGGGCAGGCCGGCTTCGCGGGCCGTCCGGGTTGCCGCCGCCTCTCTTTCGGCACCCGCGGGGTGGGTGCCCTCCCAGAAGAGCTTGAGGACCCGGTCGGGTCCCCAGGCGTGGATGTCGGCCCTGGCCCCGCGGCCGACTATCGGCCCGGGCGCCCGCGCCCGTGGTTCGGACGGCTCCAGCGTCTCCATCTACCTCCCACGCTTCGCTTCTTGTCCACCCCGAGTTTGCTTCCCCGAGCGGCCGGGCCGTTCCTGCAGGCAGTTCCGGTGTTCGCGCACAGTCCCGATGTTCGCGCAGGGAGGGATACCAACGACCGCGCGACCGCGCCCGTTTGGCCGACCGCGCGACCGCGCCCGTTCGGCCGACCGCGCGACCGCGCCCGTTCGGCTGCTGGATTCCGGGTCCGTCGACGGCAGCTGTCGCTGGGCCTCACCCCTCCACCCCAGGGCGCGCCTCGGAGCGTTGACCCCTTTCCTGGACGGGAGTAAACTGGGGTATCCGGAGAAACCACAGCTGTCCGCAAGCGCCGGAATCGGAACGAATGAGGAGGTGAGCCCGGTGACTGAAGAGATGAGGGTGATGCCGTTCGGGGCGTTCGGGCTCACCTTCGGACCAGCCGTCCTCTGACCCTCCTCAGGCGTCAGCGAAGGACCAGGCCGGCCGCGAGGCGAGACGACGCCCGCGGCTTCTTCCATTCTAAGGAGGCCTGGTTTCCGTGTCCCGCTACAAGAACGCCGCGCGCGTCCTGCCGCCGGACCTCCTGGCCGAGGTCCAGCGCTACGCAGCCGGTGAGCAGCTCTACGTACCCCGTCCTGAAGGGGTCAGAATGGGCTGGGGTGAGCGCAACGGGGCCAGAGAGGCCCTGAGGCGCCGCAACCGTGCGATCAAACGCCTCCACCGGGAAGGCGCGACCATCGACGAGCTCATGGTGCGGTTCCACCTCGGGTACGACTCCGTACGCAAGATAGTCGGCGGAAAGAACGGCTCCTCCGGTTCGGGGGAGTGACACCGGCGGCCGGGCCGGTTAGGCTGGAGCCGCGGTCGGCCGACCGGCGGGAGCCAGAGACCGGAGGGGGGTGATGGCGTGAGAGAGACCAGCGCCGTCATCCCGGGGGAAGTGGCCCCGGGGTAGGCGGCACGGCCGGGGGGACGGGCCCGTCGGGCCCGTTCCCCTTCTAACCTCCCCTTCCCTCCGCTCTCCGCCGTCTTGCCTGTCAGGGCGCCTGCTCCCCTCCCCCCTCCCCTCTCCGCCGCCTCTCTCATCTCTCAAGGCGCCCGCCCTCTCCCTTCTCATCCCCCGCCCCCCTGTCCCGGGCGCCGGCCTTCCTCTCCTTGCCGGTCCGGTAATCCTAATCACGGCCTGGAAGACCCGAACCGGGAGGCCGGCCGGGAGGAACTGCCGAGAGGAACGGCCCAGAGGAACTGCCGAGAGGAACGGCCCAGAGGAACGGCGGTGACCCGGACGAAATGCTTCCCTGAGCGGTGCCGGCCGAGAGCGCGCCCCTCGAGGAGGGGGACGGGTTGTATCCCGGCCGTCAACGTGACGAGAGGTGGCTGGGCACGACATGGCCGATCACGACCGACAAGACTCCCCGCACGCGACGAGGCGGTGTCCGTCCGGGCCCCCCGACGAGGAGGAAGTACGCTTCACGCCGCGCATGTACCTCGATTACTATACGGCCGAGCGCAACCTGCGCCTCGAAGACCTGGGGGTGGCCCCTCTCGTCGTCGGGACCTGGTTTCCCGGAGTCACCGAGGGTCTCGCCCGGAAGGCGGGAGCCTCCAAGCCCGAACACTGGCCCTACGCCCATCTCGCCCTGTTCACCGGAGGGGTGGGTCGCACAAGGGTCTCCTTCGCCACCTATCCGGTCGGCGCCCCCGGCACCGTGGCCCTCATGGAGGAACTCGCGGCCGCCGGGGCCCGGTGCTTTGTCGGGCTCGGGATGGCCGGCAGCCTGCAGGAGGTCGCGCCGATCGGCTCCTTCCTGCTTCCCGGGGAGTGCCTCCGGGAGGAAGGAACCTCGGCCCACTATCTCCGACCGGGTGAGACCCCCGGCCCCGACCCCTGTCTGCGGGACGCCTTGGAGCGGGCCCTGACCGCCAGCGGGCTCACGGCTACGCGCGGCTGGCACTGGACCACCGACGCCATCTACCGCGAGTTCACCTGGAAGATCGAGAGGTACCGCGCGGAGGGTGTCCTCAGCGTGGACATGGAGACCTCGGCCATGTACGCCTTCGGGTGCCTCCGACGCCTTCCGGTGGCCAACCTTCTCGTGGTCAGCGACGAGCTCTGGCGGGAGTGGCGTCCGGGCTTCCACTCCGACGAGCTCCGCCGCGCTCTCGGCCTTGCTTCGACAGCCATCCTTGACCACCTCACGGAGCTGGACGGGGCCTGGAGAGGGCCAACCGACGTCTGACCGCTCTCCTCCGCGCCCGCCACTGAATCAGCAGGCTCGCGTCCGGGCGCCGGACCCTCCCATCAGTCGACGACCAGGGAGGAGTTGCCAGGCGGTTGATGGAAATCCCCCGTGAATCTTCTTCTGGGAAGGGGGCTTGCCTTGCCGGACGCCTCACGCAGCAGCGATCCAGGTCCCCTGCTGTACGTCGTCGACCCCAACCCCTTCATGGTCGAGTTGGAGCGGGCCATCCTGAAGCGGTACCGCGTGGAATCCGTCGCGGCGGATGACCTGTTCCAGGCCGTCGCCTCTTCTCGCCCGGCGGCGGTCATCGCCGAGATTCTTCTTCCGGGGACCGACGGTCTCGAACTTTGCCGGAAGTTCAAAGCCCATCCGGAGACGTCCTCGATACCCTTCATCGTCTTCAGTGTTCTCAGCGCGGAGCCCGAGGCTCTGGAAGTCGGTGCCGACGCCTTCCTGCTGAAGCCCGTCGACAGGAGGGCCTTGCTCGAGACCGTTGCGCGGCTGGTTGATGCGCGTACGGGTTAGGGGGCGCGCCGCGGCGGCGCTCCCCGGATTCGCAGGTGCGGAGAATGGCTCAAGCTGAGGTCCTCGGAGTTCCTTCCCGGAGTGCACCTGCTCGAGATAACCTCCGAGGGGGCCAGGGTCTTTCCCCGCCTGGGGACGATCACGCCTTCACCCTCCACACCCTCAAAACCAGGGGTGTCGCCGTCACGCCCGGTCCAGCGCTACATTCTGGACAAGACGGGGCTGGCTCAAGCTAGTCTCGAAATCACACAGCTGGGCGGTGACAAAGGAGGTTTCCGGGCTGGCGGAGACCTGTGCTGGTCGCCAACCCGGCTTGGTATACTAGCCCCGAACAGCTCGTCGAGGGGGTGGGTCGCGGTGCCCCGCGGCTCGGACCGGGAGACGGTCAAGATAGGGGTGGTCGGAACGGGGTTCGTCGGGTCCACCTTCGCCTATACGCTGGTTCTCACCGGTCTTGCGGCCGAAATAGTCCTCATCGACAAGAACCGGGCCAAGGCTGAGGGTGAGGAGATGGATCTGAATCACGCCGCCCCCTTCGCCCATCCGGTGCGGATCCGGGCCGGGGGTTACGAGGACCTGGCCGGAGCGGTCGTGGTCTGCATCGCGGCGGGTGTCGGGCAGCGGCCTGGCGAGGACCGGTTGAGCCTCCTCCGGCGGAACGTCGTGGTCCTGGAGGAGGTGGTCGCCGGTATCGTCCGGCACGCGCCTGAGGCCATCGTCCTCGTGGCCTCCAATCCCGTCGATATCCTCAGCTACGCCGCCTGGAAGCTCTCCGGCCTGCCCGCGGCTCGAGTCATCGGGTCCGGGACCATCCTCGACACGGCCCGGCTGCGCTCGCGATTGGGCGAGCTTTACGGCGTGGACCCGAGGAGCGTGCACGCCCATATCGTCGGAGAACACGGCGACAGTGAGGTCCCTGCCTGGAGCCTGGCCAACATCGCCGGCGTCCGCCTCGAGGACTACGGAAGCTTCGACCCGAAGGCCCTCCGGAAGGTTTTCGAGGAAGTGCGGGATGCGGCCTACGAGATCATCGAGCGCAAGGGCGCGACCTACTACGCCATAGCCGTGGGGCTCACCCGAATCGTATCGAGCATCCTGCGAGACGAACGGTCGGTCCTCTCCGTCTCGACCCTGGTCGACGGCTATCTTGGCGTCAAGGACATCTATCTCGGCGTTCCGGCCGTCGTCGGACGCTCAGGGGTCGAGAAGGTCATCGAGCTTCCCCTTGACGACGCTGAAACCCGGGCCTTCCGGCGCTCGGCGGCCATCCTGAAGGAGCTCGCCGGCTCCCTCGGGCTCTAGCCCGGCCTGAACAGCCCGCCGAAGAGCAGAGCGACGAGATTCCACAGCCGGACGAGCGTCCGCCAGATGTCCTCCGCTCTTCCGAGAAGGCTCCGGTCGTCCGGCTCCCTCGGGTCGCTCCCTCCGTCGCCGGGTTCGGGTTCCGAAGGGTCCGGCGGGTCCGCCGGCTCGCCCGGAGTCGTCACGCCCCGGTCCGGCGGAGACACCGGAGAGCCCCGCGGGATGAGAAGGGTGGTCCAGGCCCGGAGGCTGTCGGCCGCCCTGAGGTCGTTGGCCGCCATGATGGCGCCCGGATCCACCGCGTAGGCGCGGGCCAGGCCCGAGAGGGTCTCGCCCGGAAGGACGGTATGGAGCACTGCGCCGGCTGGCATCAGGGCGAGAAGATCGCCGAGGGTTCCGAAGCGGTAGCCCCTTCCGCGGAGGTCGCGGATGATGTCCGGGAGAGCCCCGGGAAGGTTGGTGGCCGAGCCGACGTGCATGAGGATGATGCCCCCCGGGACGGCCCCTTCCACGACGCGCCGGCGCAGTTCCTCGGCTGGGACCATCCTCCAATCGAGAGAGTCCACCGTCCACATTACCACGTAGCGGTAGCCGGCCCGAGCCGCGGCCGAGGCCACGCGCCGGTCGTACTCGCCGTAAGGGGGTCGGAAGTAGGGCGTCAGCGAGCGTCCGGTCGCCCGGAGAGCAGCCTCGTCCGTGCTCTCGAGCTCCCGGAGGACCTCCTCGTCGGTCAGCGCCGTCAGGTGGGGATGGGTGGCGGTATGGTTCCCCAGGTCATGGCCCTTCTCGGCCACGGCGCGGGCGAGTTCCGGGAACTGCTCGATCCAGGTCCCCGTCAGGAAGAACGTGGCCGGGACGTCCTCCTCCTCGAGAATCTCAAGGAGGGCCCGGGTGTGCCCGCCATCCGAACCGGCATCGAAGGTGAGGGCGACGACCCTCTCCCTCGTAGGGACCCGCGTGAGGACGACGAATCCTGCCGGGGGCCCGGACCCGTCGGCGCCGTTCAGCGCGCTCCCGGCCTCGCCGCCCCCCGCCGGGAAGGACGAGCAGGGAGCCAGGCCGAGGACGAGGGCCAGGGCCACGGCCCCGGCCAGGACGTTGACCGCCCTTACCCCCACGGCTAGCCGCCCCCTCTCCCCCGCCACGGCACCCGGGCCGGTTCTGGGCCACGCTTTCAAGCAAAAGGCCCTTTTACCTGCGTCGGAGCCCGTTTGTCTTGGCTGGCAATACCTGGCAGGGCATCGGCATCGCCCAGTCTGGCCTGGCGGGACCGGAACCCAGGCGGAGGAAACGCTTCCTCGTTAGGGAATTAGCAGTTGTCGGGTCCCCCGAAGGCCGACGCCGAGAGGTACACCATCCGACTCCCGCCGCAAGGAGCGCCAGACGGCATGACCCCTTCGCAGTTCACCGGCACGACCCAGGAAGACCGGGAGGATAGCCGCGGCCCCTCCTGCTCCGCAAGGCCCGGGTGGCGTCTTGTCGAGACGGTCTGCCCCTACTGCGGAGCAGGCTGCCGTCTCCGCCTCCGGGTCAGGGGCACCCGCCTGAGCGGGGTGGAGGGCGGGGACGGGCCTCCCAACCACGGTTGGCTCTGCCTGAAGGGCCGGCTCGGTTGGGACTTCGCGCACCACCCTGACCGTCTGACAGTGCCGCTCGTCCGGAAGGGCGGGCTTCTGACCGAGACGTCCTGGGCTGAAGCCCTCGACCTCGTAGCCGCCCGGCTCAGCGAGCTGGTTAGGGTCTCCGGCGCGGGCGCCGTCGCCGGTCTTGCTTCCGGCAAGTGCACGAACGAGGAGAATTTCGTCTTTCAGAAACTGATGCGGGCCGGCCTCGGCACGAACAACATCGACCAGTGCGGACGGCTGTGTCATGCCGCCTCCGTGGCCGGGCTGACCGCCGCTTTCGGGGCCGGGGCCATGACGAACTCTATCGACGAGCTTGCGTCGGCCGACCTCATCTTCATCATCGGTGCGAACCCGACCGTCGCCCATCCGCTCATCGCCGCCCGGATAGAGGAAGCGTGCTCCCGCGGGGCGAGGCTCATCTGCGCCGACCCGAGGTCCATCGAGATCGCCCGCCTGGCCGATCTTCGCCTCCAACACCTCCCCGGTACGGACGCCGCCCTCCTGAACGCGATGATGCACGTCATCCTCGAGGAGGGCCTGGCTGATGAGCGCTTCATCGCCGGCCGCACCGAGAACTTCGAGGCCTTCCAGGCCGTTGTCCGAAGGTACCCGCCCGAGCTGGCCGAGGTTGTCAGCGGAGTCCCCGCGGCAAAGATCCGGGAGGCGGCGGTCCTCTACGCGCAGGCCCCGAGGTCGTCCATCGTCTACTCCTCAGGCCTCACCCAGCACACCACCGGTCTCGCCAACGTCCTCTCAGTGGCCAACCTGGCCATGCTCACCGGCAACGTGGGCCGCGAGTCGACCGGCGTGAACCCGCTCCTCGGCCAGGTCAACGCCCAGGGGGCCTGCGATATGGGGGCCCTTCCGGATGTGTTCCCCGGTTACCAGCCCGTTTGTGTTCCGGCGAGCCGGGAGCGGTACGAAGCCGCCTCGGGTTGCCAGCTCCCGGGCCAGCCGGGCTTGACGATGACTGAGATTCTCGCGGCGGCCGCCCGCGGTGAGGTCAAGGGGCTCTTCGTCCTGGGTGCGAACCCCGCCCTGTCCGCGCCTGACCTCAAGCACACGACTCACGCCCTTCGACGACTCGAGTTCCTCGTCGTTCAGGATATCTTCCTTACCGAGACGGCCGAACTGGCCCACGTCGTCCTACCCGGTGCCTCCTTCGTCGAGAAGGACGGCACGGTCACCAGCACCGAGCGCCGTGTTCAGCGCATCCGGCGGGCCGTTCCACCGGCCGGGTCGGCCCGGTCCGACCTCGATATCCTCCTCGACCTTGCCGACCGGCTCGGCCTCGGGCCGGGGCCGGGCGGCCCCGACGAGGTCATGAACGAGATCGCCCGGATGGTCCCCGACTACGGAGGCCTGTCCTACCGGCGGCTCGATACTTCTCCGGCCGGGATCCAGTGGCCGTGCCCCACGCCGGACCACCCCGGCACGCGCTACCTTCACCGGTACGGGTTCAGCGGGGGTCGAGCCCCATTCTCACCAGTAGACTACCAGGGGCCTGCGGAGCATCCCGACGAGGACTACCCGCTCATCCTGACCACCGGATGCGTCCTCGAGCACTCCCAGACGGGGACCATGAGCCGCCGTTCAACCGGTCTCGGCGGTCTCCTCCAGGGTGCGGGCGTCGAGCTCAACCCGCTCCTGGCCGCCGAAATGGGCGTGTCCGACGGTGACCCGGTCCGAGTGGTGTCCCGCCGCGGAGCTGTCGTCGCTCGGGCGATCCTCAGCCTCAGCGTCGGACGGGAGATGGTCTTCCTCCCGTATCATTTCCGGGAGGCCTCGGCCAACCTGCTGACGAACCCGGCCTTCGACCCGGGGGCTAAGACGCCGGAACTCAAGGTGGCTGCGGTCCGCATCGAGCGCCTGGACGCGGCGACGATCTCGGCTCTGGCCGCGGCCGGAGCCCACGAGAAGGCGCCGGCGGGATGATGTTGAAGTTACCGCTGGTCACTGGCCTTCTCTGTCTTACCGCTGCCGCGCGCCGGAAAGCGCAAAGGTGTATAAAGGTGTATGATTGAGGTCCCAGGCGGGACGAAACCATCGTGGAGAGGGAGCCGAGCCAGGGATGACGACGATGAGCCTTACACTGGACGGGAGAGAGGTCACAGCCAGGTCCGGCCAGACAATCCTCGAGCTGTGCCGACAGGAGGGTGTGTTCATCCCCACCCTGTGTCACGACGAGCAGTTGAGCCCGAGCGGGTCTTGCGGCATGTGCGTCGTGGAAGTCGAGGGTTACGGGCTGGTGAGCTCGTGTTCGACCCTCACGGCCGACGGTATGGCCGTCCGGACCGACAGCGAGGCGGTCGCCGCCGCGAGGAGGGAGCGCCTCCAGGCCCTCATCAGGGAGCACTACGGCGACTGCGTCGCTCCGTGCTCGCTCGCCTGTCCGGCCGGCATAGACATCCAGGGCTTCATCGCCCTCATCGCCCGTGGGGCCTACTCGGAGGCGGCCGACCTCATCCGGGAGACTCTCCCTCTCCCGTCCGTCATCGGGCGGGTCTGTCCCCGCCCGTGTGAGGACGCCTGCCGGCGGAACCTGGTGGACCAGCCGGTCGCCATCTGCGCCCTGAAGCGCTTTGCCGGAGACGCCGATCTTGCCGCGGAAGATCGCCGGCCCCTGCCGACCGGGCCTAAGAGCGGCTTCTCCGTGGCCGTCGTGGGGTCGGGCCCCGCAGGCCTCTCGGCCGCCTACTACCTCGCCCGCGAGGGTCATCAAGTCACCGTGTTCGAGGCCCTGCCCGACCCGGGCGGGATGCTGCGCTACGGCATCCCTGACTACCGGCTGCCGAGGGCGGTCCTCGACCGTGAGATTGCCACGATAACCGGGCTCGGCGTGACCATCAAGACGGGCACGGCCCTCGGGACCGACTTCACCCTCGAGGAGCTCTTCAAGGAAGGCTACCGGGCCGTGTTTCTGGCCATCGGGGCCCACAGGAGCACCAAGATGAAGGTGGAGGGCGAGGATCTCGCCGGCGTCCTGTCCGGAATCGACTTCCTCAGGGCGGTCACCCTGGGCGAGCCCGTGGAGCTCGGGCGGAGGGTCGCCGTCATCGGCGGCGGGAACACGGCTATCGACGCCGCTCGGACCGCCGTCCGCCTCGGCGCGGAAGAGGTCACCATCCTTTACCGGCGCTCCAGGACGGAGATGCCGGCGGCCGAGTGGGAGGTCGAGGAGGCCGAGGAGGAAGGCGTCCACCTCGAGCTTCTCGCCGCCCCCGTCCGCCTCCTCGGCGCGGACGGCCGCGTGACGGCCATCGAGGTCGTCCGGATGCGTCTCGGTGAGCCCGACGCGAGCGGCCGGCGGCGTCCGGAGCCCATACCCGGGTCGGAAACGATCATGACCGTCGACTCGGTCATCGCCGCCATAGGGCAGAGCGCTGACCTCACCCCGGTCGAGAGGACCGGCGCCATCGAGACCAAGTGGGGGAACATTGTGGTCGACCCGGCCAGTCTCCTCACCGGCATGGACGGGGTCTTCGCCGGCGGTGACTGCGTCAGCGGCGCGGCGACCGCGGTCGAGGCCGTTGCCGCCGGGCGACGGGCCGCCAGAGCCATCCACCGCTACCTCCAGGGTCTCGATCCCCGCGTGGAGGCCGAGCCGTTCAACATCAGCCGGGGGGCTCTTGCGGATCTCGCGGGCCGGCCGGAGTTCGCTGAGACCGAGCGGAGACCTAGGCAGAAGATGCCCAGGCTACGGCCTGACGAGAGACTCCACCACTTCGAGGAGATTGAGCTCGGCTACCCTGAGGACATGGCCAGACGGGAGGCTGAGCGCTGTCTCGAGTGCGGCTGCAAGGCGGCCCATGATTGCGCTCTCCGCGAGTTCTCTACGAGCTACGGAGCTTCTCCTATCCCGGCCGCCGCCGGGCGCCTGTACCCGGTGGACAGGTCGCATCCGATGATCGAACGCGACCCGAACAAGTGCATAAGCTGCGGGCGCTGTGCCCGCATCTGTCAGGAGGTGCAGGGCGTCGGGGCCCTCTCGGTGACCTATCGGGTCGGGACGAGCGAAGGTTACGGCGGTCCGCTCCTCAATACGACCTGCGAGTCCTGCGGCCAGTGCGTCGCCGCCTGCCCGGTCGGGGCTCTCGTGGCCAGGAAGGACCTGCGACCGGCCCGAGAGGTCCGGACGGTGTGCCCGTACTGCGGCGTCGGTTGCGGCATCTACCTCGGGGTTCGCGGGCAGGCCATCGTCAGCGTCAGGGGCGACCGCGAGAGTCCGGTCAACCACGGCAACCTCTGCGTCAAGGGTCGCTTCGGCCACGACTTCGTGGGCCATGAACGGCGGCTCAAGACGCCGCTCATCCGGAGGAACGGCCGCCTCACCGAGGTCACCTGGGACGAGGCCCTGGACCTTGTGGCCCGCGAGTTCGACTCTCGGAAGGGCGACCAATTCGCCCTGGTCTCCTCCGCAAGGTGCACCAACGAGGAGAACTACGTCATCCAGAAGTTCGGCCGGGCGGTGATGGGCACGAACAACGTCGATCACTGCGCCCGACTCTGCCACGCCCCCTCGGTCGCCGGCCTCGCCCGCACTTTCGGGAGCGGGGCCATGACCAACTCCATCGGGGAGATAGAGAAAGCCGCCGCCATTCTGGCCATCGGGACGAACACCACCGCCGCCCACCCGGTGATCGGGCTCAAGGTGAAGAAGGCCGTCCGGCGGGGGAGCCGTCTCATCGTGGCCAACCCCAGACGCATCGACCTGTGCCGCCACGCCCACGTTTGGCTGAAGCAGCGGCCGGGTACGGATGTCGCTCTCCTTATGGGCATGATGCGGGTCATCGTCGACGAGGGGCTCTTCGACTCCGCTTTCGTCGAGGCCCGCTGCGAGAACTTCGAGGAGTTCCGGAGCTCGCTTGCGGCCTTCGACCTGGATACCGTGGAGCGTATCACGGGGGTGCCGGCCGGGAAGATCGCCGAAGCGGCTCGGGTCTACGCGACCTCCGGCCCGGCCTCCATTCTATACTCCATGGGTATCACCCAGCACTCCCACGGCACCGACAACGTTCTGGCCATCAGCAACCTGGCTCTCCTCACCGGGAACGTCGGGAAGCCCTCGTCAGGGGTCAACCCCCTCCGCGGTCAGAACAACGTCCAGGGAGCCTGCGACATGGGGGCTCTCCCGAACGTATATCCCGGCTACCAGAGGGTGGACAACCCCGACGTCAGGCGGAAGTTCGAAGAGGCCTGGGGCTGTTCTCTCTCCCCCACGCCGGGGCTCACTCTGACCGAGATGTTCGGGGCGGCCCACGAGGGACGGGTCAAGGCGCTCTACATCATCGGCGAGAACCCGCTCCTCAGCGAACCCGACGGCCGGCACGTGCGAGAGGCTCTGGAGGCGGTCGAGTTCCTGGTCGTGCAGGATATCTTCCTCACCGAGACGGCCGAGCTGGCCGACGTGGTCCTCCCGGCTGCCAGCTTCGCCGAGAAGGACGGTACCTTCACCAACACCGAGCGCCGCGTCCAGCGCGTGCGTAAGGCCGTCGAGCCTGTGGGCCAGGCCAGACCGGACACCTGGATAGTCGCCGAGCTTGCCGGAAGGATGGGAGCCCCTGGCTTCCGGTCCACGGACCCGGCCGACGTGATGGCCGAGATAGCCTCGGTCACGCCGATTTACGCGGGGATAACCTACGAGCGCCTCGAGGCCGGTGGACTCGTCTGGCCCTGCCCTTCGCCCGACCACCCCGGCACGCCGATCCTGCACACCGAGAGGTTCCTGACCCCGAGCGGCAAGGGTCAGTTCGTGCCCCTTGAGTTCCGGCCGCCGGTCGAGACGCCCGACGACGACTACCCGTTGGTCCTGACGACCGAGCGCAGTCTCTACCACTACCACACGGGGACGATGACGAGGCGGGTGGCCGGGCTGAACATCCTCAGGCCGCACGAGCTCGTGGAGATGAACCCGAAGGATGCGCTGAAACTCGGCGTCTCCGACGGCGAGATGGTGAGGGTCGTCTCGCGCCGGGGCTCCGTGACGGCGAGGGCCAGGCTTACCGAGCAGTCTCCGCCGGGAGTGCTCTCGATGACCTTCCACTTCGCCGAGAGCCCGACCAACGTGGTCACGAGCCCGGCTCTCGACCCGGTGGCGAAGATACCCGAACTCAAGGTAGCCGCGGTCCGAGTGGAGCGGCTCAGCGGGTAGGCCCGCAGTCGCGCAGGACGGCCACCGGGGTTTGCTGGAGGCCCTGACCGAGCGGGTTGTCGGCGAAGAGCTCGGCGATGAGCTCCCGGTCTACGCCGGGAGTTGATCCCAGCACGGTCGCGTCGAGGTCGTTGGCGTCGACGACGACGACGGCCACGTCGACCCCTGCGCTCCGCCTCAGAGCGGCGGCCAACCCGGCCGCGACCCCGTCGGGGTCCTCCGGGGCGAGCTTGGCGTGCGTGTTGTAGGGCGGGATGGTGCCGGCCGTCGGTCCGTCGATGGCCTTGACTCTCGGGCCGGCGATGTCGTAGAAGAGTCCCCTCACTCCGATCAGCTTGCCGAGAGCCCCCACGGCGGCGGCGACCAGGATCCTCACGAGCCCGACCTCCCGTATCGCAAGCTGCATGGTTTCAGGGCGTCCCACTCCTATCCCGTGCGGGTTCCGGTTGACAAAGCGGGACAGAACCCGAGCCGGGAGCGAGACCCGGACTTCGCCGAGCGGAAAGGACCGGCCCTGGGAGATGGCGACCACCTTCTCGCTCACGGCCACGATGTCCCCGTCACGCAGGACGGGACCGTTCTCCCCGCCGCCCGTCCCGGCCCGCGCCTCGTCGAGAGCCTGCAGGATGACCTCCGCGGGGTCGTCCCCCCGGCCCACGAGGCGGGTCCGGAGAGGCAGGCGGGCGTAGGCCCGCCCCCGGGCCACGGTGAAGAGGTGCTTACCCGGGTTCGGCCGGACCACGGTCAGAATCTGCCCGGCCTCCGGGCAGCCGGCGGCCGCGGCCGCGTGGGCCCAGGCCCTGTCTCCAGCCTCGGTGAAGGACTCCGGGGCCTCTCTCGAGATCTCGCCCCGGTCGTCGAAGAAGACCCTCAGCCACAGCTCCACATTGATGGCCCGCCAGAAGAACATCGAGTTGTCCAGCCGGCCCGCGCACGCCCCCCGGAAGGCCCGCAGGACCTTCTCCCCGTTCCAGTACTTCCGGCCCTGGAAGGCCGGGCTGGCGATGAGGCTTCCGAAGACGGCCCGCCGGTTCATGAGCCAGCGTATCTCCGGGGTGGTGAAGCCCACCTTCCATCTCCTGCGCCGGATCTTCTCCGGGATGATGCCGGACATGGCCTTGCGGAAGACGGCCCGGCTCCAGCCGCTCGAGATGATGGCCTCCGGCGGCAGGGAGAGGATGTGCTCCACCAGCTCCTGGTCGAGGAACGGCACCCGCGACTCCATGGAGAAAGCCATAGAGTTCTTGTCCTCGTAGCGGAGGAGACAAGGTAGGCTGTAGAGCGTCAGGTCACGCAGGAGCCTGTCCTTGAGGTCCGCCTGAGGCCGGAGATCGCGCGGCTCGGCCACCGAGGCCCGGAACTCGTCCCGGATCAGGCCGGGCTCGTCTATCCGCCGGCGGGGGCTCCGCTCGAGGAGCCGGCGCCGCACCAGCGGCCAGAGGACATCCTTCGCGGCCCAGGCCTCCCGGAGCCACAGGCCGAAGCGGCGCTCCCGGAGAAGCTGCCGGAGATAGACCGCGTGGTAAGGGACGTAGCCGGCTAGGAGCTCGTCCCCCCCTTGCCCATCCAGAAGGACCTTGACCTTTTCCGAGGCCCCCCGCATCACCCGCCACTGCGCGTAGGGTCCGGTGCTCACGGTGGGCTCCTCCTGGTGCCAAACGAAAGACTCGAGCTCCGTGACGAACTCGTGGGGTGTCGGGTGGATGTAGTTGGGCTCCGCACGGGTGCCCTGTACGGCCTCCTCAATGTAGTCGCGCTCGTCGATAGGGTCGCCGTCGAACACGGCCGAGAAGGTCTGGAGCCTGGCCCCCATGGAGCCGGCGTCCCGGTCCTGGGCCTCGAGGAGCTCGTTCATGACCCGCACGATGCTCGTGGAATCGAGTCCTCCGGACAGGCAGGCCCCGAGGGGGACGTCGGCGACGAGGCGCCTGCGGACGGCTTCCCGGAAGAGGCGCCTGAATTCGGCCGGGTCGGCGTTTCCGTCGGTCGTGAGGCGGGGGGTCCAGTAGGCCCGGACGCTCATCCCGCCGTCGTCCACGACGGCGTAGGAGGCCGCCGGTAGACGGAGCACCCCTTCGAAGAACGTCTCGTCGCGGTGGTCGTGAAGACCGTAAGCCAGGTACTCGTAGATGATCTGGTCGCAGGGCGAGGTTCTGAACTCCGGGTCCTGGAGGATGGCCTTTATCTCCGAGGCGAAGAGGAGTCTCCTTGTGGTGCTCGCGTAGTAGAGCGGCTTTATCCCGAAATGGTCGCGGGCGAGGATGAGCCTGCGCCGCGGAAGGTCGGCCAGGGCGAGGGACCACATGCCGTTGAAGCGCTCGAAGCAACCGGTCCCGTACTCCTCGTAGGCGTGGAGGACGACCTCGCTGTCCGAATCGGTCCGGAAGCGGTGACCGGCGGCGGCGAGTTCCGCCCGGAGCTCGCGGAAGTTGTAGACTTCACCGTTGTAGACGAGCTGGACGGTCCCGTCCTCGTTAGCCATCGGCTGACGTCCGCCCTCGATGTCGATTATCGAAAGGCGGCGGTGTCCCAGGCTGACGGCCTCGTCCTCGAAGAAGCCCTCGCCGTCGGGGCCGCGGTGCCTGATGACCGCGGTCATTCGCCGCAGAAGGGCCGGGTCGGGTCTACCCCAGAAGCCGACGATGCCGCACATCGCGGGAGCCTCCATGCACTCTTGTTCTCTGACGCAAAGGTCAAGCACTAAGGTATCTGTTCCTGAGGAAGGACGCAAGCGGGACCTCCCGAAGGGTCAGAACAATCATCTACCAGCAAAGCGAACGCCTGGACGCGGGGCTAGGCCAGCTTCTCCCCGAGCCAGTCCAGGGCCGGCCGGAAGCGAAGGCTAGCTCCTCGCGGGCCAGGGGGGGCCGAGACCTCCCGGCCCCGCAGGGCTCCGATCTTGCGGTCGGCGTGGACGGAAGCGATGAGGAGGCCGTCTGCGACCGCCCGGTTGACCTCGGCCTCAAGGGTCCCTTAGTCCGGTCCGGAGCCCAGGACGTCGGGAGGAGCCTCCGTGGGACTGACTGGACGTCGGCCCGCGTCGCTCACTCGGGGAGGACCGCCAGTTCGAGGCGCTCGACCCCGAGGGCCCTGGCCGCCTCCAGGGCGGCCGCGAGGTCCCAGAAGCCCCGACCGAGGGCCAGAGAGAGAGTCCCGGTCGATACGGACACACCGGCCAGGCCTGTCAACGCCCGTCAGCTCCCGAGGGCGGCGGCCGGGACGACGATGAGGACGCTGTAAAGGCCACCGCCCTGGCCATTCTCTCAAGACAGAGGTCCCGGCCCAAGGCGGCCATGGTATCGAAGAGCGGTGGGCTCGCCACCCGTCCGGTGACAGCGGCCCGGATGGGCTGGAAGACCTTACGCCCTGAGAGCCCCAGTCGCTCGACGAGCGCCCGCCCGGCCGCCTCCAGGGAGGTGGGACTCCAGTCCTCGTGGTTCCGGTAGGTCTGGAGGGCCTCATCGAGGATGTCCCCGGCCTCACGGAGCATCTTCAAGGCCGCCTCGTCGGGCTCGATATCGCGGCGGAAGAAGAACTCGGTCGCCGCAACGATGTCCTTGAGGGTTTCGATACGTTCCTGCTCGAGACTCACTATCCAGACGACCCGCTCAAAGTCAGAGCGGACCATGCCGGCGGGAGGATCGGGAGCCGCGTCCGGTGGGTCCTCCCCCAGGCTCTCGGCGACGAGCCCGGCCTTCTTGAGGAAGGGTAGACACCTCCGGGCGAGCTCCTCGCGGTCGAGGCGCCGGATGTAGTTGGCGTTCATCCAGGTGAGTTTCTCCGGATCGAAGACCGACGGCGCTTTAGTCACCCGCTCGAGGGAGAATTCGGCCAGTATCTCGCGCAGGGTGAGGAACTCCCGCCCGTCAGCCGGGGTCCAGCCGAGAAGAGCCATGAAGTTGATGAGGGCCTCGGGCAGGAAGCCCTCCTCGCGGTACATCCCGACATAGGCGTTCCCGGCCCGCTTGGCCATCTTCTCCCGGCTGGGAAGCAGGATATGCCCGACGTGACCGAAGCGGGGCTGCCTCTCCCCGAGGGCCTCGTAGATGAGGCACTGGACCGGCGTGTTTGGGATGTGACCCTCGCCTCGGATGACGTGGCTCACCCGCATGGTGATGTCGTCGACCACGACCGCGAAGTTGTAGAGGGGCATCCCGCTCGGGCGGACGATGATGAAGTCGCTGATCGCCTCGGTCGGGTACTCTATGCGGCCGCGGATGAGGTCGTCGATGACCACCACCCGCCCCCCGGGCACGGCGAAGCGGAGGGCGGGCACCCGATCTTCGGTCTCAAACCGCTCCCGCTCGGCCTCGCCGAGACGCCGGCAGCGGCCGCTGTACTTGTAGGCCACGCCCGCCCGCTGGGCCTCGGCCCGCTCGGCCTCGAGTTCTTCGGCCGTGCAGTAGCAAGGGTAGACGTGCCCGCTCTCGACCAGGCGGCGGGCGTACTCCTCGTAGAGCGGCAGCCGCTCCGATTGACGATAAGGGCCGTAGGGGCCGCCGATGTCCGGCCCCTCGTCCCAGTCCAGGCCGAGCCACCGCATCTCCTCGAAGATGAGCCGCTCGAACTTCGGATCAGAGCGCTCGAGGTCGGTGTCCTCGAAGCGCAGGATGAACGCGCCGCCGCGGCCCCGCGCGAAGAGCCAGTTGAAGAAAGCCGTGTGCATGTTACCGACGTGGATGGGTCCGGTCGGACTAGGGGCCACCCGCACTCGCACGGGCCCGACATCCGGCCCTGCCGCCTCTGTTTCCGGTCCGCCGCGCCCCGGGCTCCTCGCCGCCTGTGTCACCCCGCGTCCTCCCTCCGCCTCCGAGCGTCAGGGTCGCCGCAAGTATTCCCGCTGCCCGAGTGGGTCTTCCGGTTTCGTTCGCTCCGGGCCCGGTATTCCCTCCAGTCGTGCGGACGGGTGGATAGGCTAGATCGGCTGGCGCGGGGCCGCCTCCTTGGACGTCCGCCCCCGCGAGGGAACCAGCCTCCAGACACCGGCGGCCGCGAGGGCCGCCACGACGCTCAGCGAGCCGACGACGCCGAAGGCGGCCGGTGTCCCGAGGCGCTCGGCCAAGGCTCCGGCGAGGAAGGCCCCGAGAGGCGTCACGCCGCCGAAGACCAGGAAGTAGACACTCATCACCCGCCCGCGAAGCTCGTCCGGTACGGCGGTCTGCACGCTCGTGTTCGAGCTGGCGAGATAGGTGACCATCGCCGCCCCGCAGCCGAACAGGACGACCGCGGCGAGGACCGGGCTCCCGACCAGCCCTAAGGCTACCTCCCCCGTTCCCAGGAGGACGGCCCCGGCGACGATCAGCCGCGCCTGCCGGCCTTCGGTTCCGTAGGTCGCCAGGCCGACCGAGCCTAGGAGGGCCCCGGCCCCCAGGGCGGACATCAGGAACCCGTAGCCGCTGGAGTCGAGCTCGAGGACCTCGCGGGCGAGCAGGGGGACGAGGACGTTCAGGTTGAGGGCCAGGGTCGAGATGGCCCCGAGCAGGACGATGACCCCCAGAACCGCTGGCGTCCCCCGGATGTAGGCCAGGCCTTCCCGTATCTCCCCGAGGGCGCTCCGTCCCCCGGCCCGCCGCGCCCGGTCCGGGACGGTCATCACCCACAGGGCGTAGATGACGGCGAAGAAGCTCAGCCCGTTGATGAGGAAGGCCCACCCGGTCCCGACGGCCTTGATGGTCACCCCCGCGAGGGCCGGGCCGACGACCCGGGCCAGGTTGAAAATCGTGGAGTTCAGGGCGACCGCGTTCAGGAGGTCCTCCTTGCCGGTCATCTCGACGAAGAACGACTGCCGCGCCGGGGCGTCGAAGGCCCGGGCCGTCCCGCTCAGGGCGGCCAGGCAGGCGACGTGCCAGAAGCGGACCTGCCCGCTGAGAGTCAGGAAGGCCAGGGCGAAGGCGAACAGGGCCAGGCTCACTTGGGTCAGGAGGAGGATCTTCCGCTTCGGGAAGCGGTCGGCCAGAACCCCGGCGTAGAGCGTGAGCAAGAGGACCGGCGTGAACTGCAGGGCGCTCACCAGGCCGAGCTTGAGCGCCGACCCGGTCAGGGTCAGGACGAGCCAGGCCTGGGCCGTCATCTGCATCCAGCTCCCGGCCAGGGATATCATCTGTCCGAGCCAGAAGAGCCGGAAGTTACGGTGCCGCAGGGCGCGGAAGGTTCGCGGCGTGGACGGTGCCTCCAACCCATTGCTTCGGGACGCGAAGGTCTCTCTACCGTCTATACGCTGCGGCGGGCGTCAATCCTCCTTCTGGGGGACGCTAACCGCCCGCCGGAGGGGTCATGAGGATGACCTCGGCCCCGTCCCCGGGTACGTAGTCCAGCCCGCGGCGTTTCCCGTCGACGACGGCCGCCATGACCAGAGCCCTGGCCACGCCGAGCTTCTCGATGATCCCCGCCACGCTGAGCGGGGTCTCTAGGACGAGGTCGTAACGGTCCTTGCCGCCGGGGAAGAACTCCACGGCATGCCCGACGACTCTGACGGTCACTTTCACCCTGCGGCCGACCTCCCCGTCGGGCCGTCGCCCGCCGGGCGGCAGAGGCCGCCCGGCGGGGGTCAGGCGCCGAGGTTGAGACTATCGAGCACGAACTCGAGCCCGAGCTCCCGGAGCTTGGCCGGGGTGGGAAGACCGTTCGCGTCCCAGCCCCTGAGCTCGTAGTACTCGGCCAGCATCCGCTCGGCGTTCTCACGGCTCACGAAGCGGCCCTTCCCGGCGCCGCTTGGCAGGGGCTCCTCCAGCCAGCGGGCCGGGGGCAGGTCCCACGCCCGGCCGAAATCGGGTCGCTCACGGAGATTGAAGCAGCGGGTCAGGTTCCATATCCGCTCGGAGATCCGGAGAAGGTCCTCCCAGCTGTACTCCCATCCCGTCACCAGCGGGAACATCTCGGCGTAGTGGCTGAGCTCGAACCCGATCTCGACCCACTGCAGCCGGCACAGGCCCAGAGCGTCGAAAAGCGGGCGGACGTGCTGGAGCTCGATAACCTTCCAGGCCTTCCCCTCTATCTTGTCCTGGCCGACGGCGGCGTCGTAGGTGATGGCCCAGGCCCGGTTGTGGTGGGCCCCGATGTCAGCCGTCATGTAGGCCAGCATCATCGCCGGCGCGTAGCGCGACTCATAGCCGGAGATCTCGAGCCCCTTTATCTGCATGGCGAACCTCTCCGAGCCCCGGCCCACCTTCTCGGCGGCGCTCTTCACTCCTCGCGCCAGGAGCTCTCCGACCCCCTCGCGCCGGGCGATACGCTCGAGCAGCCAGGCCACGCCGTCGGGGTCGCCCCAGGTGAGCTCCCGTCCCACATCCTCGGTCGTCAAGAGGCCCTTCTCCAGGCACTCGAGGACGAAGGCTACCACCGCGCCGCCCGAGATGGTGTCGATGCCGAGCTCGTCAGCCACGTAGTTGACGTAGGCGACGTCCTCGATGTTCTCAAGGAGCAGGTTCCCACCCATGAGGGCGATGGTCTCATACTCCGGTCCCTCGACGTAGATGGTCTTGCCTCTGTAGTCGGCCCGCGAGTACTTGCCGCACGGGATAGGGCACCCGGTGCAGGCCTTGTCGAGGACGAGGATCCTCTCCCGGAGGGTCGGGCCGTTGATGGCCTTGTGTTTCTCGAAGTAGCCCGTCTGGAAGTTCTTCGTCGGAAAGGCTCCTATCTCGTTGATCCAGTCGGTCACTCCGGCGGTCCCGTAGGGGGTCCATTCCTCGAAGCCGGGTTTGGCGAAGCAGGCCTCGTACATCTCCTTGCCCTTCCGGAGCGTCCCCTCGGGGTCGGCCACCTCGAAACCCCTTGACCCCCGGACCGCGATAGCCTTCACTCTCTTCGAACCGAGGACGGCGCCCACACCGGTCCTGCCGGCCTGCCGCCCGAAGTCATGGGAGACGACCGCGTAGGTGACGAGGTTCTCCCCCGCCGGCCCGATGACGGCGATCTTGAAGTCCTCGCCGAGGTCGTCCTTCATCTCCTTTTCGGTCTGAATGGCTCCCTTGCCCCAGTACTTGGCCGCGTCCCGAATCTCGATCTTCTCGTCGTCAATGAAGATGTAGCTCGGCCCGGCGGCCGCTCCCTCGATGATCAGGGCGTCGTAGCCGGCGAACTTGAGCTCCCCGGCCAGGTGGCCGCCCATGTTGCTCTCGCCGTAGAGCCCGGTCTGCGGAGACTTGGCGCCCATCTCTATCTTCCCGCTTCCGGGCAGGAACAGCCCGGCCATCGGGCCGGAGGCCACAACCACCTTGTTCTCCGGTGACAGCGGCTCTGTGCCGGGGCGGAGCTCGTCCCAGAGGATGCGGGCCACGAAGCCGCGGCCCCCGAGGTAGTTCCGGGCGAGGTCCTCCGGGGTCGGCTCGACGCGGACGTTCCGGCCGCCGAGGTCGATGCGGGCGATACGGCCGCCGTAACCGAACAGCTTCCCTTTGGGCATGAGTCAACTCACCTCCTGGAAAAGACCGCTAACCAGCGCGCTTCCTGGCCTCGACGCCGGCCCAGACCACCTTGGCCTCCTCGTCGACGAGGGCCTGGCGCGGGCAGTAGGCCACGCAGTCCCCGCAGGCCACGCACTTGAAGGGGACCTCGTCATCCTTGTGGGTGAACATGGCTCCCTGGGGGCACTCCTCGACGCAGATGAGGCAGCCCGTGCAGAGGTCGGGGTCTACCTCGTAGTGGTCACCCACCTCGTGGATGGCGTTGGCCGGGCAGATCTCGGCGCAGACCCCGCACTGATCGCAGATGACGAGGGAGAACCTGCCGGGAGCGGGAAAGGCCCCGGAGACCCGAACCGCCGAACGCTTGGGGTTGGGCTGGGAGAAGTTGCGCATCGAGCAGACCAGCTCACAAGCGCGGCAGCCCGAGCAAAGCTCTTCCCTGACCGTGAGCTTCATCTTCTCACCTCCTTGGCTTCATCCGCGCCGTAGACGGTTCGAGTTCCGTCGAGGTCATTCCTCCCGGACCGGTCGCCGAGTCTTTTGCGGTAGGGCGACCGAGGCTCTCACCGACATCCGCACCCGTCTCGGCACCGTGCCGGGCCGGGCCAGCATGTTTGAGTTCCCGTGCCGGGCCGGGCCAGCATGTTTGAGTTCAGTAACGACAACAAACTTGTTGGGTTTTGGACAACCTTAAATCCTGCTAAAGACCCTTTTGTCCATCATCCTTCTAACATCAACGCCCAAGACGCGATAGACACTAACGCTGCTGAGAACGTTGCTGAGTGTGTCGGGCAACACTCCGGGTCGCGCGCCCGCGACACGTCAGACTCCAGAGCACGAAGGGAGGTGACCGGATTGGCCCGGACGGGTAGGAGACGGACGGATCTTCTCCCCGCCGAAGTCCTCGACCGCTTCAAGTATGAAATAGCCAACGAGCTGGGCCTGACCCAGGAGGTGCAGTCGAGGGGATGGGCCGAGATGAAGACCCGGGACGTAGGAAAGATCGGTGGGCACATCGGCGGTAACATGGTCAGGGTCATGATCAGGTACGCCGAGGAAGCCCTGGGAAGGGGAGAACGCCTTGGTTGAGATCGGAGCGGGCGGGTCGACGGGACCGCCCGCCTCGATATTGTCCTCGGCCTCGCTCTACCTGTCCCTCAGGTTGATCCCGACCGTCCCGCCCACGGCTCCGATTAGAACCCCTAGGACCACGCGCTGGAGCAGGATGAGCCACGGGGCCAGTTGGTCGAAGAGAAGAAGACCGAGAATGGAGACCAGGACGAGGTAGACCGCTCCGGTCAGCGCCCCGTGGGCCCAACCGGCGGTCCCGGCCCGTGTCCCGGCGTAGACTCCGCCGAGGAAGAGGCAGAGGAAGCTGACGATGTTCATCACCAGCGGCGAGTGGATTTCACTGAGCCAACCCTGGTATATGACCAGGCCGATGACTCCAGAAAGAACGAACGCCAGAAGAAAAGCGGCGACCACGCCGAGAACGACGTATTTGAGGTTGAGACCTTCCCTTGTCCGCACGGACGCGCGGGCCCTCGCCATTCCCGACTTCATAGCCACCACTCCCGATGCGTCGCCACCCGCCGGCTTCGGGGCGGCGTCTACCAGAAAAAGCTATGGTCCCCAGGGGGGCTTTATGCTTGAAGCGCGGGAGCGGCTCCTCGGAACCGCTCCCGCCAACACCGGCTCCGCCTCTACCGGGCGTTACCGGTCCTCTCGACGGCGCCCGACGTACCGCGGTCGATCGAATTCGGACTCGCGCCTCGCGAACTCAGGGTAGTCAGGGTAGCCGGCCCATTCGTCCCCGAACTCCTCGCCGGCCATCTCACGCTCGGCGCGTTCGATCATCCGCCGGACCATGTTGCCTCCGACCTTGCCGACCTCACGGGTCGTCATGTTCTCCCATCCGCGCCTCTCGATGTCGTCGGCAAGTCCCAGGTCTTCGGCAACCTCGTACTTGAACCGGTCGAGCGCCTCACCTGCCTCGGGAAGGACGTGCCGTCTGCGACGGGGCATGCGGACACCTCCTTTCCGCAAGACCGGCCGGTTTGCGTATGTAGTCTACGACCGCGGAGAGGGTCTTATGTAAACACTATCTGGACGAGCTTCAACGGGGTGGCGAATCTAGTTGACCAATGTCGATAATGTCTTGGGCAATCCTGGCAGTAGTGTCGAAAAGGCAGACCTTCAAAGATGATCGGCGGAGGTAGTCGACGAGCCGGTGTCTGAGCCGGGCTGCCCCCCTATCCTGGACGGGATGTCCTAGACGGGCCAGTACTCCTGCTGGACGCTCCGGATATCGTCAAGGCGCGACGATGCGGACAGGGGTTCGTCCTGAGGCTCGGGTGGATCGTAACCTTCAGGTTCGGGGATGGGGCCGCCCCGCCCGCTGGCGACGTTGAGGATCGAGGCCATACCCCACCCAAGCCCGACGACGTCGTAGCCGCCCTCGAGAACGAAGACGACGCGCCCCTGGCAGAGCTCGTCAGCAAGGCCGCAGACGATGGCGCTGAGCTCGCCGTAGCCGCCGGTGCTCAGCCTGAGCCGGCCTATTGGGTCGAGGTAGTGGGCGTCCAGGCCGCAGGAGACAAGGATGACCTCGGGGCGGTAGGCCCGCGCGACAGGCGCGATCACCGTCTCAAAGGCCTCGCGGTAGGTGCGGTCACCGCTACCGGGCGGCAGAGGCAGGTTTACCGTGTACCCCTCCCCCTCCCCCTCTCCGGTGTCGGTCAGCCAGCCGGTGCCCGGGTAGGCCGGGCTCTCGTGACAGGACACGAAGAGGACGCCCGGTGAGGCGTAGAAGGCGGCCTCGGTCCCGTTCCCGTGGTGCAGGTCCCAGTCGATGATCATGACCCGCTCGAGCCCCCGCCGCTTGCGGGCGTGAGCCGCGGCCACGGCCACGTTGTTGAACAGGCAGAAGCCCATGCCCTCTTCCGGGGTGGCGTGGTGCCCCGGCGGGCGGACCAGGGCGGCGGACCGCACCGTCCGGCCCGAGAGCACTGCCTCCAGGGCCTTGAGGGCCCCCCCCACGGCCAGAAGGGCGACGTCGAAGCTCTCCGCTGAGACCACGGTGTCCAGGGTCAGGTAGCCTCCGCCCGCCCGCGCGAACCTCCGGATACGGTCGATGTGCCGCTCCGTGTGGACCAGGGCGAGGTCCTCCTCTCTTGCCGGCTCTGGGGGCTCGAAGACAAGGGCCTCCTTGACCCCAGTCTCGGCCAAGGCCATCCAGACGGCTTCGAGGCGATGCGGGCCCTCGGGCCAGTTACCCGGGGCGTGCTCCAGATAGGCGCGGTCGTTGATAACGAGAAGGCTCACGTGCTGGCCCTCCTTCCGCCCGGGGACGGCCCCTTGCCCGCGGGCCGCTCTCTACTCCGGGTCCCCGAGGCGCTCGGGACGGAGAACGGGCAGCTCCGTCTCCAGAACCGGGACCCGCAGGCGCTTGATCTCCTCGCGGTTGGCGAGGAAGCGCTCCCGGCTGGGAAGCATCCAATCGGTCACGAATTCCGTCAGGCTCTCGCGTGAAAACCGGTGCAGGGCGTCGGGTCGGGCCGGGTCGTGCCGGCAGAAGGGACAGGGACCCTGGCGGGCGCTCTCCCCCCGTGGGAGACGGCACACCGGGCAGACTCCCTCGGGAGTCGGCACGGGACGGTCCTCGAGGACGGCTCGAGCCAGCTCTTCGGTCCGGCGGATCAGGTCATCGTCCAGGAGGACCTCCCCCGGTCCGGGGGCGTAGGCCGTCAGGCTTCCGACCAGTCTGCCCCCGAGAAGGAGGCCGAGTTGGTTCACCACGGGCGGAGCGAAGTAGTCCCACCCGGGCAGACCGGCCACCGTTATCGTCCCGGTCGGAATCTCAGGTCGTCCGGGGAGAACGGCCAGGGCGGCCACTCCGCGGTCGATCAGGGCCTTGACCTGGGCCGGGGCCCCGAGAAGGTACGTGGGTGAGGCCAGGATGAGGCCGTCGTAGCGGGAGACCGTCTCGTAGAGCCAGAAGACGTCGTCTTCCTTCTTGCACCCGCCCCCGCGGTAGACGCAGGACAGACAGCCCTCGCAGAAGGTCAGGCGGAGGTCGCGGAGAGAGACGAGCTCGACCCCGGCCCCCCGGCCGGCGGCGGCCCGGAGAGCCACTCGGGTGAGCATCTCCGAGTTTCCTCCCGGCCGGAGGGAGGTCACGACACCTAGAATCCGCTTGGTCGTCGACAAGAACAGACCCACCCTTCCGCGCCCGGCTCACGCGAAAGCCGGTCCGTCCCGCGGTCCACGAGTCGACGGGCAAGACGCCGGCGCTGCGCTAATTGTTGGGCGCGGCCGCGATGTTTCCTTCCTCGGAGCGTGGGACCCTCCCCCGGTATCTCGGGTCGGGGAGGCGCAGGGCCAGGCCGAGGCCCATCAGCCCGAAAGCCGCGCTGACCGCGAACACGGCCTCGTAGCCGAGGAAGGAGGCCATGACCCCGCCCAGGACGGACAGGAAAGCGAAGGGGGCCATCAGCGTGTTCGAGAGGCCGATGAACGTGGCCCGGTTGGCCGGTGGGGTGACCTCGATGACGTAGTTCGTGAAGCCTATCCACCCCGAACCGAACGAGGAGCCAAGGAAGACGTAGACAAGGGGGTAAAGGGCCGTCGCCAGCCCGACGGCGCCGGCACGGTAAAGCCCGGTGAGGGCGAGGGCGGTCAGAGGAGCGAGGGTGCTCGCGAGGACGGCCATGACGATGACGCTCCTGTTCCCCCGCCGGTCGCTGAGCCGCCCGGCAAGGGCGCTCCCGGCCAGAGAGCCGATCATCTGGGCCGAAACGAAGAGGCCGACGGTCCCGACGTCGGCCCCGAGGTTCTGACCGGCATGAACGACGAAGAAGGGCTGCGACAGGAAGATGACGGCCAGGCAGAGACGGGCCTGCATCGCCTTCACGAAATCGGGGACGGAGCGCCAGGCCGCGGGCAGGGCCCGCAGATAGAGGCCGAGTCCGGTCCTTGACCGGACCTCCACGGCTGGCTTCTCCCTCACGCCGAGGAAGGAGAGAATGGACAGGAGGAAGCCGGCACACGTGCAAAGGAAGAGGGTGACGTAGCTCATCGGGTAGGGCAGGGCGGTGAGGATATGCCTCACGACGAAGCCGCAGAAGAAGGCCAGCAGGCCGCCGAGGACGAGCTGAGCCGCGAAGAGGCGGCCGCGGCGGTCGGCCGGGATGGTGTTGGCCACCGCGTCGGTCCAGGGAACCCCGTTGACCCCCTCGCTCAGGGAGGCGAGGATGAAGACCGGCAGGAAAAGGGCCAGGGCAAGGCCGGGCCGCGTCCCAGCGTAAAGATAGGTGATGAGGGCCATGAGGAGAATCCCGAGGCGCTGCAGCAGCGAGTTGATGACGATGAACCTTTTCTTGTAGCGGAGACCCTCGGTGAAGTTGGCCACGACCAGCTGCGGGAGGAACCAGCCGATGGTCCGGACGCTGGCGACGAAGCCGATGACGGCCTTGGAGTCCGTGAGGGTGCTGGCGAAGGCCGGCAAGACCGTAGTCGAGTCATAGAAGGCCGAGCCGGCCGAGAAGAAGGTGCCGTCAAGGGTCAGGAAAACGAGGTTGCGCTTCAGATACGGGTCGGGGGCGCTGTCCTCCGGGCCGTGGGCGGCCGGCCGGTGCAGTGGCGATGGCTCGGTCAAGGCGAATACTGTCCCCTGTCTGGACGGTCGGCCGGCGGCGACGGGCGGTAGCCCGGCCCGACGCCTACACGGCAGGCTCGTGGATAAGGTTGTAGACGGTCTCGAGGTCGGCGATGATCTTGGCCCGCTCCTCGGGAGCCAGGTCCTTCATGAGCGTGGTCAGATAGTGGATCCGGCTCTCCATCACCCTGGCCACCATCTCCGCGCCCCGGTCGAGAAGGCGCACCTTGATGACCCGGCGGTCGTTCTGGTCGCGCTCCCGGGCGACGAAGCCGCCCTTTTCCATCCTGTCGACGAGATCGGTGACCGTGCTGCAGGCCAGGGACATCCGGTCACAGAGAGCTCCCATGGGCATGTCGCCGTCCCGGTGCAGGAACAGCAAGGCGTCGAACTGCGGGAAGGTGATGCGGAAGTCGCTCAGAATCTCCCGGCCCTTGATGTAGACCATGTGGCTGATGTACCTGAGGAGGCGCTCCAGCCGCTCCACGTCTTTCCTTAAGGCCTCATCGGTCTCAGGGTCCTGACCCGGCGTCCTCTCCATCGCTACCTCCTCCGCTCCTCGGAGGCGAAGAGCTGCGGGCCCTCGGCCCCACGAGGTCTAACATCATCTGGGCGTTGCGCGCCGCCTGCCCGGCGTGGCAGTTGTTGAAGAAGACGTAGGTGACATCGGTCCGGGCGTCCATCTCGGCTATCGCCGGCTCCCATTCCCGGAGCTCCTCAGCCGAGTAGAGGTAGTCATAGCGCTCCCAGGCTTCCTTGTGGTTCCACCACTTGGCCGCGTTCCGGCCGTGGAACCTGACGTAGCCGACAGTCGACGTGGCCAGGTTCTGCCGGGGCATGAGCCCCTTGAGACGGGGCTCGTCGACGCAGCAGTAGCCGAGACCGGCCTGCCGCAGGACCTCGTAGGTCTCCGGCCGGTCCCACTCCGAATTGCGGAACTCGACCACCAGGGGCAGGTCGGGGTACAGCTCGCGGATTTCTCCAAGGTAGGCCAGCGCGCCGGGTCCGGGCCGGTGCCGCCAGGGAAACTGGAAGAGGACGGCGCCCAGTTTGCCCACGCCCTCAAGTGGCCGAAGGGCCTCCCGGAACTCCTGGAAGGCGGCCTGGCGCTGAGGTCCCGGCCCGAGCTCGTGAGTCATCGACCGGTGGGCCTTGATGACGAACTCGAAGTCCTCCGGGGTCTTCGCCGCCATGGCCCCGAGAGTCCGGGCGGTCGGCATCCGGTAGTAGCTGAAGTTCAGCTCGACAGCCGGGAACCGCGTGGCGTAAAAGGCGAGCATGTCGTGTTCGCCGAGCCCCTCTGGGTAGAAGGAGCCCCGCCAATCGGCGTAGCTGAAACCGGACGTTCCAATGACAATCACCCCTCCGGCTCCTCCTCCCCGTCGAGCAGGCGCGCGCGCGTCACCGAGCGCTCCCCGTACCGGTCCCTGATTCTATCCACGGCCCGCGATACCCTGCGAAGCTTGGCCGCCGGGTCGAAGAGGGTCCCGGGCGTCTCCTCGTCCCGCTCGAGGTTGGAGACGGCCACGCCCAGGAGGCGGACTTTGACCGAAGGGCGCCAGAAAACCCGGAAGGCCCGCCTCGCCGCTGCGTAGATGTCCTCGGCGAGGTCCGTGGGGTGGCTCAGGGTCGTCGAGCGCGTGGCGGTGGTGAAGTCGGACCGGCGGATCTTGACCGTAACTGTTCTACCGCGGTGGCCCTGGCTCCTCAGGCGCCGGGCGACCCGGTCGGCCAGGTCGAGGAGGGTCCGCTCGAGACGGTCCGGGTCGTCCGTGTCCCGCGCGAAGGTGGTCTCGTGGCTCACCGAACGGGACTCGGCCTCCTGACCGGCCGGCAGGACCGGCGTATCGTCCTGACCATTGGCCGCCTCGTGGAGGCGCCTCCCCCCCACCCCGAACTCGCGGACCAGAAGGCCGACCGGGTACCGGGCGAGGTCCCCGATGGTCACGAGCCCGATAGCCCTCAGGCGCGCGGCGGTCCTCCCCCCGATTCCGTGAAGGTCGTCGACCGGCTTCGGCCAGAGGACTCGGGGGACGTCCTCGAGCCTGAGGAGGGTGAGGCCGTCCGGTTTTTCGAGGCCCGAGGCCATCTTGGCCAGGAGACGGTTCGGCGCCACCCCGACCGAGCAGGTCAGCCCGGTCTCGTCCCGGACCGCCGCTTTGAGGATCCGTCCGAGCGTGAGGGGGTCGCCGAAGAGACCCTCACACCCCGAGACGTCGAGATAGGCCTCGTCTATCGAGCTGGGCTCGACAAGCGGCGTGAAGCGCCTCAGGACGGCCAGAACGCGCTCGGAGAACTGGTGGTAGACCGCGTGGCGCGCGGGGAGAAAGACGCCTTCCGGACACAGCCGCTTGGCGCGGGCCGTGGGCATGGCCGACCGGACCCCGTATCGTCTGGCCTCGTACGAGGCGGCCGAGACCACCCCCCTGGCCTCGGCCGGCCCGCAGACGATGACCGGTCTCCCGGTGAGAGCGGGGTCGAGGACCTTCTCCACCGAGGCGAAGAAGGCGTCCATGTCCACGTGCAGGATCCAGCGGGCCACGGGTCCCCACCGTCGTCCGTCGGATTCGCTCGTTCCGGCCCGGTCAGTAGAGGGCGTCCTCGTCCGCTCGCCGGTAGACGCAGGGGGACGCGTCGCCGAACCAGTGGGATATCTCGTGACTGGCCTCCTCGGGCGTCGAGGAGGCGTGGATGAGGTTCCGGACGGCCCTCTTGAGGGCGTTGGCGACCACGGCCGAGGTCGAGGAGAAGTCTCCGCGGATGGTCCCCGGGTCGGCGTAGAACGGCATCGTGTTACCGCAGAGCTTGCGCACGGTATCGATGCAGTGCAGCCCCTCGAGGACGCAGGCCACCACCGGGCCGGAGGTCAGATAATCGATGTTCCAGTCCTTCACCATCTCGCCGATGCGGAGCGGGTCGTCCGTCCCGACCTCCTCCGCGGGGTCGAGCCCGCGGTCGCGGTAGGTCTGGAGGGTCTTCTTCCCCATCCCCTCTATCCACTCGCGGGTGTTCGGGTAGTGGCGGGCGGCGAAGTCGCGGTCGGGGACGACCATCTTCAGAGCCACTATCTTCAGACCGGCCGTCTCGAACCGGGCGAGAATCCGGCCGGTAAGACCGCGCCGGACCGCGTCCGGCTTGATGAGGACGAGGGTCCGCTCCATCAGGCCGTCGCCGGCCGTATCAAGGCTGGCTCGCAAGGGCACACACCTCGAGCGACCGCCCGCGTCTCGGCGGCGGGCGTCAGAAATCGGTCAGCGAAGCGACCGTGGCGGAGTCGAGCCTCCGCACCACCGCGGTCACGAGTTTCACCGCGTTGTCGTAGTCCTCAAGACTCAGGATGCCCGTGTGACTGTGGATGTAACGCGTCGGGACGCCGATGACGACGCACGGGACCCCTCCGGCGTGGAGGTGGATGCGGCCGGCGTCGGTCCCTCCGCGGGCCATGGCCGAGTACTGGAACGGAATATCGAGGCTCCTGGCCGTCTCCACGCACAATTCGACGAGGCGCCGGTTGGGGATGTTCGAGCCGTCGAGGACCAGGATGCCCGGACCCTTGCCGACCTTGGTCATGGCCTCCGCGTCGTCCACTCCCGGGGTGTCCCCGGCGAGGTCGACATCGATGGCCAGCCCGACCTGCGGGTTCACGATATCCGAGGCGGTCTTCGCCCCGCGGAGCCCCACCTCTTCCTGGACGGTTCCCACTCCGTAAACGGTATTCGGATGGTCTTCGTTCTGAAGGGCGCGGATGACGTCGATGAAGACGGCCACGCCCACACGGTCGTCCCAGGCCTTGGCCATGACGAGCTTTCCGCTTGCCATAACCTGGAAGCGGCTGTCGGGCACGACCGGGTCGCCGGGCCTGACGCCGAGGACTTCGGTCGCCTCGTTTTCGTCAGAGGCTCCGATGTCAATGAACATGTCCTTCCTCTTAACGACCTTACTCTTCTCTTCGTCGGAGAGGATGTGGGGCGGCTTGGAGCCGATGACGCCGGGGACGTCGCCCTTGGCGGTCTTGACCAGAACCCGCTGAGCCAGGAGAACGTTGTCCCACCAGCCGCCGATCGGCTGGAACTTGAGGAAGCCCTCCTTGGTTATCTTGGAGACCATAAAACCTATCTCGTCCATGTGCCCGGCGATCATGACCCTGGGCTCGTCAGACGCTCCCCGCTTCTTGGCGATGATGCTGCCGAGGCCGTCGAAGCTGACCTCGGCAAGGCCCTTCACCTCTTCCCGGATGACCGTTCTGACCTCGCCCTCGAACCCGGAGATACCCGGAGCGTCGGTAAGTCGGCGGAGGAAAGCCAAGCGCTCATCCCGGTTCAAGCCAGTGACCCCCTAGAAAGTCGTAGGGGCGGCACCGCCCCACTAACCGGCGGCGGCCCGCTCCCCGCAAACATCGAAGAGAACTCCCCGCTTCATTTCGGTAGCCGTGAGTTGCCTGGTCCCAAACTTCTCAGCGATGATGTTGACCGCGTCCCACGGGTTGACCTTCTCCCCGCAAGTGAACACGTCGACTGCGGCGTAACCGAATTCGGGCCAAGTGTGGACCGCGAGATGAGACTCGGATATGACTACGACCCCGCTCACACCCTGCGGGTTGAACTTGTGGAAGGCTACTTCTCTGACCTCGGCCCCGGCCCTGATGGCCGCGTCGACCATCAGTCCTTCGACCTTCTTCACATCGTTGAGGGACTCGGGATCGCAGCCGTACATCTCGGCGAGAATGTGGCGCCCCAGAGCGTTCATCCAGGACCAGCCCCCCTTGGCTCCGCTATTTTGTTTTGGGTTACCGGTTAGGCCGGTCCCACCCCATCTGAGAGTGCGGATTCTGGGATTCCGGTTTCTTGGAAAACCCAGTGACCAACATGTCCAATTCTACGGTTTGGAACCCTTAGTGTCAACACCAGGTCGAAATCTGTCGCCAGTGCTTACTGAGGGTGGACGCCCCTGCCGGTGAGACCGGAGAACGACTCGGGGCGACCGGCGAAGTGCGTCCGGGGCAGAAGTCCGGCGGCCACGGCCTCGAGGGCCTCGGCGAGGGCCTTGTTGGCCGGTGCGTCGAGGCCGAGGCGCCCGGCGCACCTGACCACTGCTCCGTTGAGGAAAGACACTTCGCTGCGGTCGCGGCCGGCCTGGAGATCGATCCAGAAGGAAGGCATCTTCCCTCCGCGGCCGCCGACCACGCGACCACCGAGGAGTCTCCGGAAGAGCGGCTCAGGCAGGAGGCGTCCGAGCGCGGCCAGAAGACGCACCGGGTAGCCGGGGAGGTCGACGGCGGGAATACCCGCGCGCTCCATGACCCTCAGGGCCTCCCGGAAGGCCAGCCAGTCGAGCCGGAAAAGCAACGGGTCGGCGACGACTTCCCGTGGAGAGAGGTCGAAGATGGCGCAGGTGGCGTTGGCCCAGAGATTGAGGAGCACCTTCGACCACTTGACCGAGTCGGCTCTCGGGTAGACCCTGACCCCGAAGCCGGCGGCGCGGAGGCTCTCCACCAGGGCGGCCTGAGCCCGGCCGTGCGGTCCCGGTCCCAGACCCCGTCCTTCCTGGGTTTTCCGGCCGCCCGCCGCCTCTGGCCCGAGAGGGGCGACGGTGAGGCCGCCCCGGTCCGTCAGGAGCCGGACCCGCCCGGGTCCCGGTCGCTCGACGCTGAGGGTGATGGCTCCCGCCAGGACACGCTCGGGCGGGAAGCGGGCGGCGGCGCGCTCCTCGGAGCCGAGCCCGTTCTGCAGACAGAGGACGACCGGCTCGGCTCCGGCCGGGAGGTCTTGGGCCAGCTCGTCGACCGCCCCCTCGACATCGTAGGCCTTCACCGCCAGGATTACCGCTTCGGGCGCCCCCAGCTCGCGGACGGCCTCGCTGACGCTGGTGAAGGCCGGAGCGTGGAGCGGCCCGGGATCGAACCCGTCCTCAAGGATGAGTCCTGAGTTCCGGACGGCCTCGAGGTGCGGGCCGCGGCCAATGAGGGCCACCGGCATCCCTGTCCGGAAGAGCCGTCCGCCGACCAGACTGCCTATAGCCCCTGACCCGCAGCAGAACACGGGACCGCCGGGAGAGGAGAGACGCCCGGAAAAACCCGTCCCGGCGGGCGGGCGGAGGGTCGTCAAGAGTCCTTTCCCTCGACGGCGATTTTCTGCGTGAACCGGAGCTCCTTACCCTGAAGAAGCCGCCTGATGTTCGCCCGGTGCTGCCATATGGCGGCCGCGGCAAGGGCCACTCCGAGGGCGACGACCGCCGGCGGCTGTCCGAGCAGATACAGGAGGAGCGCGGCTGCCGTCAGACCCAGCATCGACCCCAGGGAGGCGTAGCCGGAAACGAGAACGACGAGTATCCACACCCCCGCGGCCCCCAGGGCGACGAGCGGTGCAAGCGCCAGTAGGGCGCCGAGGCTCGTCGCCACTCCCTTGCCGCCCTGAAAACGCAGGAAGACCGACCAGTTGTGTCCGGCAACGGCGAGGGCGGCCGCCAGGGCCAGGGTTCCCACCGGGAGACCGAGATGCCGTCCAACGAGAACGGGCAGGAAGCCCTTGGCCGCGTCGAGGGCGAACACCACGGCGGCCCAGGCCGGGCCGAGGGTCCTCAGGACGTTAGTCGTTCCGATATTCCCACTACCGTAGCGGCGGATATCCACCTTCTTGACCAGCCGGCCGACAAGGAGCCCGACGGGGATCGCCCCGCCGAGGTAGGCCAGGGCCACCAAGACGCCGCTCATAGGCTCATCCCTTCCCTCTCTGGCGCCGGACGGCCCGTCCGCGCCCGGCGGACTCGGGCGGAGCGCGTTTCAGCGCCGACCTCTCATCCCGCAACGGGCAGGCGCAGCGGCGCTGTGTGACCTGCTAATACCAGCCAGGTGCTAACGGTTAGCCTATTCTACCCGGTTAGGGAATTTCCTTCCCGTAGGGCGGGGTCAGCCGAGGCTTGCGCCCACGGCCCCGGGGAACGCTCCTCCGGGCCAGGCTCCGCCTAGCGGGAGGAGTCTGCGTCGTCGAGGGCCCGGCTGAGGAGCTCGACCGGGTGGGCCGTACGGAGATGGGTAAGCTCGCCGATCTGCCAGCGGCAGAGGGGACAGTCACTGAGGACGACCGGAGCTGGATCGTCGCGGCCGCTCCGGTCGGTCCGGGGGCCCCGCCCGCTCTGGCCGCTCTGCCCGTCCCGACTGTGCCGGCCCTCGCCCCTGCCGGTCTCCTCGGTCCTGCCGGTCTCCCGGGCCAGAGCGGCGCAGTGTTCCAGGACCCGAGCCCCGGCGGCGAGTGACCGGGCGTAGCCCGACCGGGTCAGGCCGGAGAGCCCGCCCATCCCGCAGCACCCGTCAATCTCCGGCCCGGTCTCGACCGGCGGCCCCAGCCCGGTCAGCTTGAGCAGGCCCGGGAAGGGGCGTCCGACGCCGAGAGCGTTCAGGTGACAAGGCGCGTGGTAGGCCCACCCGTTCGCCACGGTGGGCGTCCCTGAGAGTGAGGCGGGCTGCGCCCCAGACACAGGCGCGGGTTGCGTCCCCGAGACCGACTTTCCCGAGGCCCGTCTCAGACCGGTCAGGCCGGGCCCGGCCAGGAACTCGCCGAGGTCCCAGACTCGCCGGGACAAACCCCGGGCCGCCACGTCTGAGCACAGCTCCGGCATGACCTCCCTCAGGTTGAAGGTGCAGCTGGGGCACTGGCTGACGATGGGGACCTCACCGCCGAACCGTCGCGTGGCCTGGTCGAGGAGCCGGGCACTTTGCGCGAGAGCCTCGGCGGCCTGGCCCTCGAACCCGGCCCCCAGGGCCGGCGCCCCGCAGCAGACCTGGTCGGGCAGGACGACGCGGTAGCCGATCCTCTGAAGCACCTTGACGGCCGCCAGCGCGGGCGCCGGCTCGTAGAAGCGGGCGTGGCACCCCGCGAAGAGGATAACCGGCGGAAGGGCCCGCGCGGCGGATGACTGGGTCAGAATACCGGAAAGGCGCGCCCTGAACCCCGGTCCGGTCGGCTCGGGCCAGGCCCGGGACGGACTCAGCCCGAGAGCGGCCAGGGCCGACGCTTCGAGACGGCGGGCCGGACCCGCGCTGGAGAGGCGGAGGAGCCGCCGCGCCCAGGTCGAGCCGGCGACGAGGCGCCCCACCCGCTCCTGGTCGGCCAGGAGCCGGTCGACAAAGGCCCGCCCTCGTCCGTTGGAGGCCGCCCGGGCCAGAACCTTCGCTCGCCGCGTCAGCCGGGACACGGGCACGCCGGTCGGGCAGGCCTGGTCGCAGCGATGGCACTGCAGGCAGAGGTCGGCCCCGAGGGACAGGGCCTCGGCCGGACCGAGCGGCGGCTCCCCGGGCCACCCGCCCCCGAGCTTGCGCCAGAGCCCCGGGCCGAGGACCTTCGGGCCCGCGAAATCCCCGTCGGCGGCGACGGCAGGGCAGACGGCTTCACAGGCCGCGCAGCCGAGACAGCACTCGGGCAGCTCGGTCAGGACCATCATCCCCTCTCCCCCGTCCGGGTGGACGCCGCCGGGATCGTTCCGTCCGTCGCGCCGGCGGCAGCCGCCGCCAGTCCTCCGGCCCGCCAGGCGGTGAAGATAGAGCCCGCCGCCCCGGATACATTCGCCCCACCGAGTTGCCAACCGGCAGCGAAGACGTTGCCGAGCGGCTCGGTTGCCGCACCGTCCGGGTAGGGCCGGAGGTCGCTGTCCGTTCTGACGCCCCAGGACAGCCAATCCCGGCCATGCCCCCAGGTGGCCAGGCCGAAGACGGGCTCGCGGGGGTTCTCAGGCCGGCCGGAGCCCGCGCCCGCGGTCGGGAAGTCGTCCTGAGCGAGTAGGCTTCCCGGCGGGACCTCGAGGCCGCCCCCGGCGACGCCGCCGGTAGCGAGAACGAAGGCCGCTCCCTCGTACCTGCGGTGCCAGTCGGCCACCCAGAGACATTTCCCGCCCTGGACCCGGGCCTCAACGACCCGGCTGCCGAGATGGAACGTCGTCCGGCCGCCCCTCTCGAGGTGGTGCCGCCACAGGCGCCAGAAGCGCTGGCCCGGCACCGACGGAGGAAGGGCGGGAAGCTCGAAGACCGGGCACCCCAGGTTCTCCGCGAGGTCCTGCAGGTTCTGCGTGAACCGGTAAACCCCGAGAACCGGGGGAAAGGCCACCGCCGCAGCCTGGCGGGCCTCCGGTCCGAGCACCCGCCGCGAGAGGTCAAGGAACGACCGGAACCAGGTCCTGTCGTCGAAGAGGTTGGCCAGGCGCGGGGCGAGTCCCCGCCCGACGGCCGCACCCAGGCTGAAGGAGCGGTAGATGACCCGGTTACCGGTCCGGGAGGCCGCCCTGGCGCTGATGAGCCCGGCGGGGTAGTCGCCGAGCTCGGTGAAGCCGGCGATGAGGAGGCCCCCGCCGCTCTCCTGTCCGCCCCCCCAGAGCGTGAGGTCGCCTGCGGCTGCGCTGGCCGGGAGCATGGAGCAGGTGATCGGGTTTCCCGCCGGGGAGAGCACGGTGAAGCTGGCCGGACTCGCAGACAGGTAGGGCAGGCCGGCTCGTCCGGTTACGGCGGCGAAAAAGCGGGCCGACTCGGCGGTCTCGGCCGCCGTCCACCCGGACGCGGGGCCTCGGCCCGGACGGCCCGCCTCGGTCCGGTCCGCGCCGGCACTGTCGCGGCCGCTGTCTTCGGCGCCCTCGGCGTCGAATAGGCTCCTTTGCGCGCTGACAAGACCCGACCACAGGTTCAGGCCCCCCGAGGCGAGGGCGACAATCCCCACGCTCGCCCCAGCCTCGGCCGCCCTGGCCGCAGCGACGAGGCCGGCGAGCCCGGCCCCCAGGACCACGACGTCGTAGCCCACCACCCTCTCGGAACAGGTCGTCGCCCGGCTCAAGGCCGCTCTCCCTCCACCGGCTCACCGAGGGTCAGGCGGGCCAGAGCCCGGGAGAGGGCCCCGAAGCGGGCCTGGGCCCCCCACTCGACCGGGGCCACGCCGGCCAGCCGGCTTCGCTGGAACGACGCGAGCTCGGCGGCTATGGCCTCCTCGTCCGGCTGAGGTTTCGCCCGGGTTCCCGGACGTCCCGCCTGCCACAGGGCCCCGGCCAGACGGCGGGAGCAGAAGACCCCCTGGCACCCGCCCATTCCGACCCGCTGGAGCCGTCTCAGGTCGGCGAGGTCGAGCCCCGCGTCGAGAAGGGAAAGGGTCGTCGACAGGGTCACCAACTCGCACTCGCAGGCCAGCTGGCCGGCTAGGTCGGCGGCTCTTCCCGCCGGACGCCCGCCTCCGGGGGACGCGGGCCCCTGGACGAGCCTGGGGACCCCAACCTCGGCCGTCCGGCACCTGGCGCGACGCCCGAGAAGCCTCACGACCAGGTCGCCCGTTGTGGCGGCCATAGCCCTGAAGGTGGTGAACTTACCCCCGGCCACGGTCAGGAGGCCGGGGAGACCGTCCGTCTCCCCGTGGTCGACCAGGAGGAAGCCGCGGCCTTCCCCCCGCCCGGGGCCATGACCGGGAGCACGGCCCTTCCGCGCGCCCGAGGCCCCCTCTGAGACCGTGTCTCTGCCCTTCTGGAGGAGGGGCCGCACACCGGCGTAGGTCCGGAGTGGAGGGGCAAGCTCGAGGGCCGGGACGAGGCTACGCCCCTCTCGCATAAGGAGGGCCGTCTCCCCGGGTTCGGGGCGCGGCCGCCCGGCAAGCCGGGTCCGCCCGGAAGTCGTCCCCAGGATGGTCACGGGCCCGTGCGGGACCAGGATGTCGCCGTCGGCCGGCGGCCGCAGGCGATTAACGACCGTTGAGACGAGGCGGGCGTTAAAAACAAGCATGACGCCCTTGTCCCGCTCGACCGGCACCGAAGCCGCCGGGCCCGGACCGGCCAGGGCGGCGGTTTCGGCCGCCCACGGGCCAGTAGCGTTGATAACCAGGGGGGCCGTTATCTCACCCGGCTCGATGGCCCGGGTTCGCGGCGCCGGGAGGCCCTGCCTTCCGGGCGCTCCCCCGCATCCTTCGGAGGCGGCCTCATCCCGCTCGTCGCGGCCGACCACGGTCACACCCCGGACGCCCGCCTCATCAGTGAGGAAACCGCTGACACGGGCCCGGAAGTAGACCCGGGCCCCGGCCTCGGCCGAAGACCAGAGGAGAGACCATAGAAGCCCGAACCCATCGATGCTGGCGTCCGGCACGGCGTAGGCTGAGATCAGGCTTTGGGTCAGCGCTGGCTCGCGCGAGAGGAGGTCCCGTCGGTCGAGACGGCGGGCGTCAAGTCCCGCCTGCCGGCAGCCCTCGAGCCACCGCGTCTCCCAGTCGGCGTCGTCCTCTTCGAGCCTGACGAACACCCCGCCCGTATCCTCCACGAACGGGCGGGCGACTGAGCGGAGGATGTGATTCTCTGTCAGGCACTCGGCCGCGGTCGCCGGGTCGGACCCGGCGTAACGCCCCCCGCTGTGCAAGAGGCCGTGGAAGGCGCCGCTCGTGCCCGAGGCCAATCCTCCCTGCTCGAGGAGGATGACGTCGAGGCCGCGGAGGGTCAGGTCCCATAGGAGTCCCACTCCGGTGGCCCCGCCCCCGACGATGATCACGTCGGCGTGGTCGAGAACGGAGTCCGCCGGCGTAAGCCAGCGGATGCCCCTCCTCTCGGTCCGGCGCCTGACCGGGGGACGCCCCGGCCGCGTCCTGCGGGCCATCACTCCGCCCCTTCCATGTCCTCCGCCCAGCCTAGCGACCTCTCGACCGCCCTCCGCCATTGCCGGTAGAGGCGGTCGCGGTCGGCCGCGGCCATGGACGGCCCGAAGACCCGGTCCCGGGCCCAGAGCCCGGCTATCTCCTCGCGGTCGCGCCAGAACCCGGTAGCCAGACCGGCCAGGTAAGCCGCTCCGAGAGCCGTCGTCTCGCTGACGACCGGACGTTCGACCGGCACCCCGAGGATGTCGGCCTGAAACTGCATGAGGAAGTCGTTCACGACAGCCCCGCCGTCCACGCGGAGAGCCTGCAGGTCCACCCCGGCGTCGGCCCCCATCGCCTCGAGAACGTCCCGGGTCTGGTAGGCGATAGACTCGAGGGTCGCCCGGACGATATGCGACCTGCCCGTGCCTCGAGTCAGCCCGATAAGGAGGCCGCGAGCCTGAGAGTTCCAGTACGGAGCCCCGAGACCGGCGAAGGCCGGGACGAGATAGACTCCGCCCGTATACGGGACGGCGGCGGCCAACTTCTCGGTTTCGGCCGCCGAGGCAATCAGTCCGAGCCCGTCCCGGAGCCACTGGACCGCGGCCCCGGTTATGAAGACACTCCCCTCGAGAGCGTAGGTCACTCCGTCCGGAAGCCCCCAGGCCACGGTGGTAATCAGACCGTGGCTCGAGAAGACGGGCCGTGGCCCGGTGTTCATGAGCATGAAGCAGCCGGTCCCGTAGGTGTTCTTCCCGAGGCCTGGCTCAAAGCAGGTCTGTCCGAACAGGGCGGCCTGCTGGTCGCCGGCGACGCCGGAGATGGGGATGGAAGCTCCGAAAAGTCCGGGTTCCGTCTCCCCAAAACACCCGCTCGAGGGGCGGGGCTCGGGAAGCAGGGCTCGCGGGACCCCGAGTGCTTCCAGAAGCTCTTCGTCCCAGTCCAGGGTCAGGATGTTGAAGAGCATCGTTCGCGACGCGTTGGAAACGTCAGTGGCGTGCACCTTGCCGCCCGTCAGGTTCCAGATGAGCCAGGAGTCGACCGTCCCGAAGGCGAGCCGCCCCTCTCGAGCCCGGTCGGCGAGACCCGGCACGTTATCCAGGAGCCAGCGCACCTTTGTTCCCGAGAAGTACGGGTCGAGGACAAGGCCTGTCTTCGCGCGAACCCTCTCCCCGAGGCCGATGCGACGGAGGGCCTCGCAGAGGGAGGCTGTCCGGCGGCACTGCCAGACGATGGCGTTGTGGACCGGCCTCCCGGTCTCCCGGTCCCAGACGACGGTCGTTTCTCTCTGATTGGTGATGCCCACGGCCGCCACATCGGCCGCCCCGACCGAGGCCACCTCCATCGCCCGGCGGGCCACGCCGAGCTGGCTTTCCCAGATCTCGTCCGGGTCGTGCTCAACCCAGCCGGGACGGGGGTAGATCTGGGTAAGCTCCTTTTGGGCCTGGGCCACAGGACGTCCCCGCCGGTCGAAGAGTATCGCCCGTGAGCTCGTCGTCCCCTGGTCGAGGGCAAGAATGTACTTCGTCAAGCTCAATCCCTCCCGGCGCGCTCCAGCCTGCTTCGAGAGGGGTTTTGACGCCGGCGCCGCCTTTCCTGGTGCCCTTGGGACGGCCGGGCCTGGGAGCTAGAGCCATCGCCAGGCTCTGCGCGTTTGCATCCGACGTGCCTGCATGCTATTATGGGTGTGCCTTCGCGGTCGCGCAGCGGCGGTGTGTAGGCTCTTGTGCTTTGCTTTGACAAGCCCGTCAAATTCTTGGTCGGGGCGTGGCGCAGTTTGGTAGCGCGCCTGAATGGGGTTCAGGAGGCCGTGGGTTCAAGTCCCACCGCTCCGACCAGATACTCTACCTGCCCCGGAGATGCCTAGAGATACCTGCGGTTCAGGTCTCGGCTCTCCGGGGACGTGTTTGAATAGGGCAACATCGTCCAGCGCAAACAAGCCCTGCGAACAATTGCTGCCACCAATTTGCCACCATTTCGTGGCCCGAAGATAAATGACGGGTCTCGCGAAGACTACTCCCCAACCTCGACCCGAAGCGGCCGGTGGCAGGGAACCCGCGGAAAGATCAGCACATCTGCCTCCTGGGTCTTACAGCAGCCGCACGCCGTTGATGACCAGCTCGAAGTCGCAGCCCAGAAAGCTTGCCGCCCGGCGGCAGAGGACCATGCGCGTCAGGAAGATCTCGAAGTAGTCCATGACCGGCGATATCTTGGTGTCGATTCTGATCTCGAGGGTGACGGCCTTGCGTTTCTCGTCGACCCGCACGAAGGAGTGCTCGGCGGCGTAGTTGACCCGGTCGTGGATGTCGAAGTTCGCCAGCTCCGGGTTCCTGACCCTGCTCCGGTGGACGTCCGACTTGTCGGCGATGAAGAGGGCCGCGGCCACGTTGTTCACCGGCTCCCCCACGTCCTCACCGTGGTTTCCGATGGCCGCCACAATCATGGCGATCTCCGAGGGAGGCATCCCTAAGCGGTCGAGGATACGCATGGCCACGAGTCCGCCGACCTGCTCGTGGGCCTGGCGCGAAACCACGTTCCCGATGTCGTGGAGGTAGCCGGCGATAGCCGCCAGCTCGGCCTCCCGGGACGGGAAGCCGAGGCGCTCCAGGATGTTCCGAGCGATATTCGATACGAGGGCGGCGTGTCGCTGGCCATGTTCCGTGTAGCCCATGGCCGCCAGGACCCCGTCACCGCCGCTGAGGTAGGCCTGGACTTCCGGGTCTCTCTTGACCTGCTCGAGCGTTACCAAATCCCACGCCTCCCGGCTTGAGAACAGACCACAGAAGCGAGAAGAACCGCTGGGCCCTCCCGCGGGAGGCTCCCACCGGCTCCTTCGCCTTCCGATCCCTCATTCCTGTCCGTATGCTCTTCGCCAGCCGCAGGCATCCGCTTCCCGGCTGGTTGTTCTGAGAGCCCGTTCCTTCCGGCCCTCAGAGGGCCGCCTCCACCCGCCGCTCGAGGTCCGCCTTCGATACGTAGCCCACGACCCGGTCGACCGGCTCCCCGTTCCTGAAGAGGATGAGGGTCGGGATGCCCATCACCTGGTAGCGCTGGGCCGTCGCCGGGTTGTCGTCGACGTTCAGCTTGGCCACGGTCAGGCGGCCCTGGTAGTCGCCGGCTATGGACTCGACGACCGGGGCCATCATCCGGCACGGGCCGCACCACGGGGCCCAGAAGTCAACGAGAACCGGGGTCTTGCTCTCGAGCACCTCCGCTTCGAAGTTCGCGTCCGATACCGTCAGTACACCGTCACCTTCCGTCACGTCGCATACTCCTTCCTGTCTCAGGCCTCGTCTTCAGCCAAGTCCCTCTCGGCCGTCATCGCCGCCAGCGCGCCGTCGGCCGCGGCGGTTACGACCTGCCTAAGCTCCTTCGCGCGGACATCTCCGGCGGCGTAGACCCGAGGCACCCGGGTTCGCAGGACCTCGTCGGTGACGATGTAGCCCTGGTCGTCGAGGTCCACGTGACCGCGGACAAACCCGCTCTCGGGGTCCAGGCCCACGTAGATGAACACACCCTCGGCCTCCAACCGCTCCGGTTCGACCTCTTCGCCGGCTCCCCGGGGCTTCAGGAGGACGGCCTCGACCCTTTCCTCGCCGACGATATCCACCGGGACGCGGCCGAGGCGGAAGTTAACGTTCGCGGCCTGGCGCAGGCGCCCCACCAGGCTCGGCGCCGCCCGGAAGCGTTCCCGCCGGTGCACGACGGTGACCGTCGCGGCGAGCCTGGAGAGGAAGATGGCCTCCGTCACGGCCGAGTCGCCCCCCCCGATGACGACCACCCGCCGGCCCCTGAAGAAAGGCCCGTCGCAGGTGGCGCAGTAGGAGACCCCTCGGCCCCCGAGACGCTGCTCTCCCGGAAGCCCCAGCCGCCGGGGACGGGCTCCGGTGGCGATGATGACCGCCCGCGCCCTGAGGCCGGCCACCGTCTTGACCGGCGAGGCGAGATCGAGCCCCGAGGCCGAACCGTCCCCGCTGACGAACGCGGCCCCGGAGAGCCGCGCCTGCTCCTCCATCTTCGTCGCCAGCTCGGCTCCGGACAGGCCGCCCGGGAAGCCGGGGTAATTCTCTACCCTGTCGACCACGGCTATCTGACCGCCCACCGGGCCTCTCTCGAGAACCACGGTGCTGAGGCCGGCCCTCGCGCCGTAGAGCGCGGCCGTGAGCCCGGCCGGACCCGCCCCGATGACGAGGAGGTCCCAGACTTGGCCAGGGCCGGCGGCAGGGGTCTCGTTCACCGAGGTTTGGCTCACCGTTCTCAAGAGGCGCACCACGCCTTCCCCTCAGCCGCCCCGCTTCAGCTGCCCCGCCCGCGGACCCGCGCCGGCGGGCGGGTGAAGTCTCGGGCGGCTTTGATTTAGGAAAACTTGAGGAAAAGCTGCACGGCTTCGCGGAGACGGCCCGACCGGTCCTCGGCCGACTCCGCGCAGCCGTTCTCCTCCCGGAAGCAGCTCTCCATCTGACGGACGATGAGGCCGACCCCGACCCGGTTCAGGGCTTCACGGAGGGCGGAGAGCTGCACGAGAACCTCCGAGCAGGACCGTCCCTCCTCGATCATCCGCTGAAGCCCTCTGACCTGCCCCTCGATCCGCTTAAGGCGCCTTACGAGCTGATCGCAGGAAGGGGCGACCAAGTCTCCTCCGGTGCGTTTCTGAGCCGCCATAAGGTTGCAACCTTCCGTCCGCCCCGCCTGGACCGGCGCAAGCGGTGATCAATACCCCAGGGGGTATTCACTCCGAGTCTACCGCGGGCGCCGCCGCCCGTCAAGGGGACCACCGCGATATCGAAAAGCTTCTTTCGTCTAGGCTGCCCCGGCGAGGAGCAGCCCGAAACGGCGGGATGAGCCGTCTGTCAAAGGTGGAACTGGCCCCGCCTGAGGACCCGCGGGCAGGCACGATGGTCTAGAGTCGGCCGGAGAGATCGTCAATCGCGGTGGCGCCGTTGAACTCGGCCCACGCCTGCAGGGCCTCCCGGAAGACGCGGCCGGGGGGCCGCTCCGCCTCCTCCTCCCACCAGAGGCCGTTGACCACCAGGGTGGTGGGGCCGTCCCCCTTACGGTCGACCCGGGCATCCACCCGACCGACCAGGCGGTCCCCGAAGAGGATGGGGCAGGTGTAGGGTCCGAACCGGCGCCTGGCCGCAGGTACGTAGGCCTCCCACGTGTAGTCGAAGTCAAAGACGTCCACCAGGCGCGTCCGGAGCCAGACGAGGTTGTCAAGAGGCGGCAGGAAGCAGGTCTCCGGTGAGAGCTCGATGTCCTCGGCTGCCACAAGCGCGTCCGCTTCACCGGCCGGCACGAAGTACCGGGTAGCGACGCCCTCCACCGCTACAGGCAGAAGCTCCCCGGCGGCGACGAAGCGCTCGACCAGGGCCCACTTCTCGGGGGCCCTGTACTTCGCCCAGCCGAAGCCCCAGTCCCTGGGGTCGATAAGCCCCATGGCCCTGAAGTACTTGCTCGCCAGGGCGTCACGCCAGCCGGCCTCGGCCCTGGCCGTTGCCCCACTCTGCGTCCTCGCCTGTGCCCTACTCCGCGCCCTCGCCGGCGTTCCAGCCCGCGTCGCCCTCGCTGGTGCCCCCGCCCGCGCCGCCCCCGCCCGCGCCGCCCCCGGCCGTGCCCTGTCGCCCGTTGGCGAATCCGCGCCTACCCCCGCCGTGGCCACGGGACCAAGAACTCGTTCGGGAAGGTCGAAGTAGCGCCGACCGCCCACTCGGTGGCTGATGGCCAGCCGGCCGAAGTGCCACAACCACTCGAGGGCCTGCCTCACCGCCCGGGTCGCGGCCTCGCCGTCGGCGTCCCACCAACCGGACTGCCTCGTGTCGTCCTCGAAATCCAGCGAGGACTTGGGGCCCTCGGTCTCGATGCACCTCAGGATCCTGTCCATGACCGGCTCGAGCTCGGTCAGGCGGGGGCGGTGCTCCCGTTCAATCTCGGCGAACCTGCCCCGGAAGAGAGGGTAGTCCTCGATGGGGATGATGCAGCGGTTGCGGGCCACTACCTCCACGAGCCTGCGGTCCTCGTAAAGAAGGCGGGCGAGAACCTCCGGGCGATAGCCCCCGACCCGGGCCGCCAGAACCAGGTCGTGGTTCCGTTCGAGAACGCGCATGGGGTCGACCTGCACGTACTCCAGGGTCCGCACGGCCTCCAGGGCGCAGGCCGATTCCGGCCATCGAGGGAGCTCGCCCGCCCGGCCGGCCAACCCGGTCCGCCTTACCAGAAACCGCCGGGCGCCTGCGCGACTGACTTTCAAAACTCTATCCGGGGTAGGAGCGACCGGCACTCTCCCACTCTCCCGTCTGTGCTGCTCGGGCTCTCGGAGCTCGGCGCTTCAGCCCCCGAATTCCTCCCCAACCGGCCGTAACGCCGTGGTGAGGCCTGAGCCCTCTACCGGCCCTTGTCTTCCACATCGAGCCGAGCCTGACCTACCGGCCCCTGGGTGCTCCGCGGTGCCGAAACCAGTAAGGAAAGGGTGCCCCGCAATCCGGGGCACCCTTTCGCTTGTGCGCCCGGCATGGGCGTTAGCTCGGGGGTCAAAAGTCCCCACGGGCGGAGAACCGGAACAGGACCTGATGGAGAGGGTGGTCGCCCGCGAGAACATGCTGGCGGCTCTCCGACGGGTCGAGCAGAACCAGGGAGCGGCCGTGGTTCCGTCACCGGCTTCAGGCCTGCTCGTCCATCAGACCGCCAAGTCCCGAGGGGCCCTGGCGGATATCGGGCGGCCCCATCAACAGCGCCCTGGGCGCTGACTACTGGCAGGCCCAGGGGCTCATCAGCTTGCTTGCTACATACCGCCAGCTCCGTCAACTTTGCCGAACCGCCGGACGCGGACCCGCATATCCGGTGGTGTGGGAGGACGGGGGGCCGGACGCTCCCTCCTGCCCGATCGGAGCCGCAGCCGTCACGCCGCCGGGGCGGCCTCCTGGGCCTTCTTGTAGGCCAGGGTGAGGGCGATGAACGCCCAGGGCATGATGACGCAGCTGGCCAGCGCGCCGATAAAGGGGATGAAGGCGAAGATGAAGCTGAGCACGAAGGTGATCACGCCGATGACGATGATCTCCACCGGAATCTTCAGTGCAAGCTTCACACTCCGGCCGAGCGCCTGTCCCACCCCGTCGTTGTCGAGCATCACGGCCATCGGCGTAAGGCAGAAGAAGAAGAAAGCCGCGAGGCCCGGAAGGACCAGAAGGATGGAGCCGACGCCGACGGCGATACCCACCACCAGGAAGAGGATGATGAGCGTCCCCGCCTTGGCGAGGGAGGCCTTGTAGGCCTCGCCGACGGACACCTTGCCTCCCGAGGCCTGCGAATTGGCCGCGTGGATGAGGGCCCCCGCCATCAGGGCTTGCCCGATGAGACCGATGACGCTGACGCTGATAATGAGACCTACCCCTGTCGCCGTGCCGACCAAAGCCTCAAGGTTGGGCTGGCCCGTCAGCAGCCCTCCGCCCAGAAGGCCGAAGGCCATAGCCAGCATGTATACCAGGCCGACCGGAATCAGGACGATGAGAGAGATGAGGATGTAGGGTCCGATCTGGGCGAGGAGGAGATTGAACGACGTGGAGAGGAGCTGACCCAGGTCTCCCGACGGGACGGGGGTCTGACTCTTTGGTGTTGCCATGTCTCTTTCTCACCCCCTTCCTTCAAAGCCTGGAGAGACTGAAAAGGTCTCACTTGACACGGGAGATTATAGCATTGGACTGCAAAACGGGGCAACTTTCGCTGCACGGGGCCCGAAGCGCGGGCCGGCGCCTCCGGACCGGAGCCACCTCAGCCCGAGCCAGGGCCGCCTATGGGCCAGGGCGGAGGCGTGCGTGGTCTCCTCCAGCCTGTCGTCGAGCGGGGCGAGGGGGCCGACGTTCCCGTAGCGCCGTCGGAGGGCCGCGGTGATGAGCCAGTCGGCGAGCCACGGGTTCTTCGGAAGGAGGGACCCGTGTAGATAGGTCCCGACGACGTTCCGGTGGACCGCACCTTCAAGGCCGTCCTCGCCGTTGTTCCCGTAACCTATCTCCACTTTGGCCAGGGCCCGCACACCCGGGCCGAGATAGGTCCGCCCCGAATGGTTCTCGAAGCCGACGAGCGTCCGACTGCGTCCTCCAGCGAGCCCGCTCACGGCGACCACGTTCCCGATCATCCTCCTCTTCCCGGCCCTGGTCTCAAGGTCGAGAAGTCCGAGACCGCGGAGGCGCTCGCCCGCCGCCGTCTCGTAGAGGTGACCGAGGAGCTGGTAGGCCCCACATATGGCCAGGAAGGGCAGACCGTCCTCGACGCCGGCGGCAATGCCTTCCCCCTTCGTCTCCCGGAAGTCCTCCGCGATCAGCTTCTGCTCCTTGTCCTGCCCTCCGCCCATAAAGAGAAGATCCACGGAGTCAAGGTCGATGGTCTCCCCCAGCCCCAGCGGCAGAACCCTCACTCCGATGCCCCTCCACTCGCACCGCCGGACCAGAGCGATAACGTTGCCCCGGTCCCCGTAAAGGTTCATCAGGTCGGGGTAGAGGTGCCCGATGCTCAGCTCCACGTCTCCTCCGCCTTCCAGAAGGGCGGGGTGTAGCCACGCCGGGTCAGGATATCTCTCAGCTCGAGCATGGCCGTGTAGGTAGGGGTCACATAGAGAGGCCCCCTCGCCGTTCCGGAAGCCATGGCCACGTCGAGGGCCTCGCCCAGGTGAGGAACACAGCGTACCCGCGACATCGGGAAGCCCGCGTACTTCAGGCGCACGGCCATATCGAGGGCCCGGAGCCCGGAGACGACGATGCCCTCTATCTCGCTCTCCCGCCTGGCCAGGAGCTCGAACTCCACATCCCACAGCCAGGACACGTCCGTGCCGTCGGCGTAGCGATCGTTGACGGCGATGAGGAACCGCCGCCTCGGTCGCCCTGGCGACGGTCGGTCGCCCAGGATGGTGAGGAGGACCTGGTTGAAGCCTGTCGGGTTCTTGACCAGCGCGAGGAGGAGCTCGCGGCCCCCGATGGCTATTCGCTCCATACGACCGAAGCAGGGCCTTGCCCGGGCCAGGGCGGCGGCCGCGTTCGGGAGCGAAACCCCGAGCTGGAGCGCGGCGGTGAGGGCGGCGAGCCCGTTGTAGACGTTGTAGAGGCCGGGCACCGGGAGGACGACCGGGACCTCCCCGTGGCCTTCGACATTCACGGTCAGTGACGCACCTGCGGGGCCGCCGAGGTCCACTTCCCTGGCCAGGACCTGAGATGCCGGCCGGGCGAAATCCCCACCGGGGCACTCGTACCGCCCGAGGTGCCCGTAGTAGAAGGAGCGGTAGGCCAGCTCCCGCCCGCAGGCGGGACAGTGCCTCTGCTCCCGCGTCTCGGCCTCCCCGGCCGCGCGGCAGGGGGCCTCGGCCACTCCGTAGTAGATTACCCGGCCGGGCCGACCACGTCCCAGCGCGGCGACCAGGGGGTCGTCCGCGTTGAGGGCGACGAACCCCCGTCCACGGAGGGCGTCAAGACCCCGCGCCACGAGGGAGACCGTCGCGTCGAGCTCGCCAAACCGGTCGAGCTGGTCCCGGGAGAAGTTGGTGACCACCACCCCCACGGGCCGGAGTTCCCGCACGGCCTCGGGGACGGTGGCCTCGTCGACCTCCAGGAGAGCGATGTCCGGATGCGGGGCCCGCCGGCCGGCCGTGGGTGCCTCGAGGAAGGCGCTGACCAGGCCGTGGATGAGATTTGCCCCGGAGCGGTTGTGGATGAGGCGCCAGCCGGCGGCCTCCAGGATGGCCGCGAGGAGCGCAGCCGTAGTGGTCTTGCCATTGGTCCCGGTGATGAGAACGGCGCCCCGGCGGAGCCGTCCCGCCAGGCGCCGCAGGATAGCTGGCTGGATCCTGAGGGCCACCTGGCCCGGAAGGGAAGAACCCCCGTAACCCAGCCTCCGGCTGGCTCTCAGGGCCACCCTACCGGCCCAGACGGCCAAGAGATCCCTCATGACGGCCCAGCCTCCACCCACCGGTCGCCCGTTTGCCCCTGCCTTGGGTTCCTAGTAGGATGCCCCGAGCCGTCAGCGGCCTCCCCACTGCTCTGGGCCGGTCACCCCTCCTTCTCGGCCTTGCCGGGCCGCACGCTGTCCTCCCGGACGTAGCGGAGGCTGACGCGCGGCGGTCCCTGCTTCTCCTGAGCCTTGGGCCTGGAGGGTCCGGCGGGCGCCTCCTCCGCACGAGGGGCATCGGCGCTCTCCGCGGAACCCTGCGGCTCCGGCGTGTCCTGAGCCGCCTCCGAGTCCTCCGGAAGGGTATCCTCCCCGACCGCACGCCCGGTCTCCGCTTCCCGGACCCGGGTCTCCTCGTCCTCCGGAGCCGCCTCGCCCGCCTCCTCCTCTATCGTCTCGTCGACGGCTTCGATGAGCCGCTCCTCTCCGTCCGGACGGCTCGCCTCCACGGGACGCTCCGGCGGACCTCCCCAAGCGGCCGGAGGGTCCGCCGACGTCTGCCGGCCGAAATCGCGGGGGGTTCGGCTCTCCTCGGCAATCCGGTTCTCCTCGCTCGCCTCGGTAGGCCGGCTCTCATGGGTCTCCCCGGCCCTCCGGCTCTCGTCGGCTTCCTCGGCTATGCGTCTCTCGTCGGGGATGTGGCTCTCCGTCTTCTCCGCGTGGGGCACTCCGGCCGCGCACCCCTCCTCCCCACCAGCCGGGGGAACCGCCGTCGCTCTGCTCGAGAGCCGCTCCCGCGCCTCTTCCTCGTCCTTCGGCGGTTGGGGGAGGCTCTTGTCCCATAGGCCCCGTCTGACGTGGAGAACCGGCTCCAGGCTCGCGCCCAGGTGCACCTCGTAGAGCACGTGCCACCGCTTCACCGGCGAACCCGGCTTCTCTTTCTTCTCGACCACGATGACCCTGACCAGCCAGCCGGTCTCCGTCGGGGACGAGTCGAGGTAGTGCGCCTCCTTGCCCAGCACCTCCTGGACGAAGGCCAAGGCCCTCAGCCTGACCTCTCGCTGTGTCACACGTTCCACCCCCCTGGTCGACGACCCCGAGGGTCTCAACCAAGTCTGTCGGACCCGCGGGCCGAACCCGGGACAGCGCCGTCGGCCGGCCCGGCCTCCCGGACGACGGCGCAAAAGAAAAAGGCGTCCGGTGCGGCCGGTCCATTATATGTCCGCGGCGAAGGTGGTGATTACTTCTCCCGGCGGTGGGAGCCGAGGCACCCCGGGACCATACGTCGGAAGGTCGGGGTGTGCGGGACCCGGCCCGAGAATCGGGTAGGAGGGAGCGTCACGCTCCCGGCCTCCCACACCACCTGGCGTGCGGGTCCGCACCGGGCGGTTCGTCAGGCATAGCGGAGACGGCGATAGCTGTCAACGAGGTCAAGCAGCCCCTGGCGCTGCCAGTAGGAGCGTGGGAGGGCCTGGTTCAACGGGCCGCCCGCCATCCGCCAGAACCCCCGGCGAGACCCCGCGTACTGCCGGGCCACCCACGCAGGCAGGCCCAGCGCACGCAGTTCCCGGTATCTTGTGTGCGGGCGCTTCCACTGCTTCCCCACACACGCCCGGAGCCGGCGGTGCAGCCACCCCTCGATGTCCTCCACGCGCCGTTCCGGTTCCTTGTCCAGTTCGTCCAGGAGGACGTTAGCGAAAGGCGGGCCAAGTGGGCGGCCCTGGGGTGTCCCCTCGTCGGTCCGCACCGCC
>DYFB01000016.1 GCA_020725405.1 Symbiobacterium sp.
AACGGCGCTGGCAAGACCACCACGCTCAAGATGCTCTCCGGCGTGCTTCACCCCACGTCGGGGGAAGCCTTCGTCCTGGGTCACGTTCCATGGCGGCGGTCGCCCGCCTTCCTCGAGCAAATCGGGTTCGTCATGGGGCAGAAGGGCCAGCTCTGGTGGGAACTCCCGGCCTGGGACACCTTCCTCCTCATCAAGGAGATGTACGGTCTCGAGACCGCCGCTTTCCGGGATCGGGTCGCCGAGCTCTCGGCGTCCCTCGGCGTCCGCGACCTTCTCGACGTGCAGGTGAGGAAGCTCTCGCTCGGGGAGCGGATGAAGTGCGAGCTCATCGCCGCCCTTCTCCATAGGCCCAGCCTCATCTTCCTCGACGAGCCGACTATCGGTCTCGACATCGCGAGTCAGAGGGCGGTACGGGAGTTCCTGCGGATGGAGAACGCGACCCGGCGAACCACCATCGTGCTGACCTCGCATCAGATAGCCGACATCGAGCAGCTTTGCCGTCGGGTCATCGTCATCAGCAGCGGCGAGGTCATCCACGACGGCTCCCTGGCAAGCCTGCGGGCCCGCCTTGGGGATAAGCGCCTGGTCCGGATCACCCCGAAGCTCTCCGCTCGAGCCGAGGAAGTCCGGGCTTGCCGGGAGTGGCTGACCGGCCTGGCGCTGAAGGCGACCGGTGGCGGCCGAAACGCCGGCCCGGGTGGCGCCGACCGCGCCACGGCCACCGGCCAGGCCGCCCGTCCCGGCGGGGCCGGCCCCACCCCGGCTGAAGCGCCTCCCGACCTTGCCGCGCCCCTTCTCGACGAGGGCGGGGTCCTCACCCTGCGACTCCCGGGCCGCCTCGCCCGGCTGGTCGCCGCCGAGGCCCTGTCCCACCCGGCCGTCGAGGATGTGGAGCTCCGTGAGCCGCCCCTCGAGGAGGCGGTGGCCGCTCTCTTCGCCGGGGCCGGAACCCCGTCCGCCCTCGAGCCCGGGCCGGGCGGCATACCCGACAGGGAGCCTGCTGCTCCCGGTGATGAGCGATGACCAGAGCCGCAGGCCCGGCCGCCCTCATCCGCGGCTTTCGCCTCTACGGGAAACTGATGTCCATGCAGTGGCAGGCCGCCGCGGAGTACCGCCTGAACTGGATGTTGTCCACCCTGTGCACGGTGGCCCCGCTCGTCGCCATCGTCATCTTCTGGCGGGCCGTCTTCCGCGAGACCGGCGAGCTCCACGGCTACACTCTGGCCGCCCTGGTGACCTACTACGTGCTTGTGGCCTACCTCAACGACTTCATGGTCAGCTTCTGGTACGAGATGGCCGCCAACATCCGCGACGGCACTCTGAGCGGCTTCCTTATCCGGCCGATCTCATACCTGTGGTACTACTTCGCCCTGACCTTCGCTGTGAACTCGCTCTACTCTCTGTTCAGCCTGGGGATCTTCGGCGTCTTCGTCCTGGTGGCCGCCCCCGACCTCTTTCTCCTTCCGGCGACCTGGGCGGACGCGGCCCTCTTCCTGGCGGCCGTCGGCGGCGCGCTCGTCCTCGCCTACCTCCTCATGTTCATCCGCACGGCGGCGGCCTTCTGGATCGAGGACGTCACCGGACTCGGAAAGCTCGAGGACGTCCTGACCGCGTTCGTCGTCGGGAGCCTGGTGCCCCTGGACTTCCTCCCAACCTGGCTCTCCGGGCTCATCGCCTGGCTTCCCTGGCCGTATCTCATGTGGTTCCCGGCCGAACTGTACTTGGGGCGGCTCGAGCCGGCCGGGGTGATTCGCGGCTTCACGGTGATGGCTCTCTGGGCGGCCCTTCTCGGTCTGGCCCTCCTTGTTCTCTGGCGTCGGGGCCTCCGGCGCTACACCGCTTCTGGAGGTTGATGACGATGAAGCTCGGGCGGGAACGACGCCGGCAGGTCGGGCCGTTCGGGAGGGCCTCGAGGGGCCTGGGCCGGCCCGTCGGGCTGCTTGGGAGGGCCCTGGCGAACACCGTCTCCCGGGACATGGAGTTCAGGGCCGACCTCCTCCTCCGGCTGGCCGGGAACACCCTCGAGGTGGCCGCGCCCCTCCTCTTCTTCGGCCTCGTCTACCTCGAGCTCCCGGCGGTCGGCGGGTGGACCCTGCCGCAGACGCTGGTCGTCGTGGCCACCAACAGCATCGTTAGCTCCCTCCACGCCGCGTTTTTCGCCGGGGTGGGGTCCCTGCCGCGACTCGTGGAATCCGGCGAGCTCGACCGCCTGCTGGTCAGGCCTGTTTCGGTCCGCTTCCAACTCGTTACAGCGCGCATCGAGTACGAGGCTCTGGCGAACCTCGTTCCAGCCCTGGCCGTCCTGGCCTACGCCGTTCCGCGCCTCGGCCCCTACCTTCCCGTGACCCCGTGGTCGGCGCTGGCCTATGCAGTCCTTGTCCTCGCCGGGCTGTGGCTCCGCCATACCCTGACCTTCCTGGTCCTCACCCTGTCCTTCTGGCTCGTGCGGGTCTACGCCCTGCACTCCCTGGTCGACGAGTTCCTGGTCATCACCCGGTACCCGGCCGGGGTTTTCGGGGGAGCGGCGCGGGTGGTCTTCTCTTTCATCGTCCCGGTCCTGGTCGTGGCCAACTTCCCGGCCATGGCCCTCTGGGGAGCTCTTGGGTGGGCGACGGCCGCCGGAGGGCTGGCCGCCGTGGGTGTTCTGTCCTGGGCGGCGGCCCGGCTGTGGTCGACGGGCCTGGCGGCCTACACGAGCGCGGGGGGCTAGGGCCGGCGCCCGCCGCCCGGCTCCAGGGGGAAGAAGGCGGCGAGAGCCGAGAGCTGCTCGGGCCGCTGGAGAGCCGACCTTGCCTCCCGGAGGGGAAGCCAGCCGGCCGCGACGACCGTCTCATCCCCGACGGCGTCCGGTCCTCTGGTCACCCCGAGGCCGCCCCGCGCGGCCAGGCGGTCGCGGAGGAGGACGGCGTCGGCCGGTGCCGGCTGGGCGAGGAAGAAGGTCAGACGGTGCCGGAGCCAGGGCCGGCGGCTCACCGAGACCCC
>DYFB01000003.1 GCA_020725405.1 Symbiobacterium sp.
CCTACTGGCAGGCCCAGGGCCTCATCAGCTTGCACGCCACATACCGCACACTTCGTCAACCTTGCTGAACCGCCGGATGCGGACCCGCATGTCCGGTGGTGTGGGAGGACGGGGAGCGAGACGCTCCCCTCCTACCCGATTCTCCGGACCGTCCAGAGCCGGGGCGGACCAGATTCTGCAACCCGGACGCCGGGAAGGAATGTCCTCCCGCCGAGAGAAAGCAGTAGCCCGCGACGGGTCCGAGGAGTGAGGAAGCGCATGAAGATAGTGCTGACAGCGAACGTGCCCAACCTCGGCAAGCGAGGTGACATCGTCTCCGTGGCTGACGGCTACGCCCGGAACTACCTCATCCCGAGGGGCCTCGGACTGGAGGCGACCCCGCCCAACCTGACGCGCTTCGAGGCTGAGAGGCAGGCCGTCCAGCGCCGGACCAAGCGCGAGGCAGCCGAGGCGGAGAAGACGGCCAAGCTTCTTGACGGCTTTAGCCTGACCGTGAAGGCTAAGGCCGGCGAGGAAGGACGGCTCTTCGGTTCGGTCACGGCCAAGGACATCTCCGCCGGCCTCAAGGATGTTCTCGGTATCGGGGTCGACCGTAAGCAGATAGAGCTCCACGAGCCGCTAAAGGCCGTCGGTCGGTACCTGGTGGCGGTCCACCTCGGGCCGGGCATCACCCGGGAAATCAACGTTAACGTGGAACCGCTCGAATGACGGCCGCCGGACAGCGCGCCAGCCGGGGGAGACGCCAGTGCCGATGAAGACCATCCTTGATCGCCTGGTCCGCACCAGGACGACCCTCACCACGAAGCTGAGCGATGACGAACAGCTCCGGCGTCAGGTCGACGCCCTCTACGACATTCTTGGACACATCTACAGCCACGACAAGTTGGTTCTGCGGGCGGGCAAGCTCGAGGTTCTGGACGACATGTCTTCGGACGACCTCGCCCAACGCGTCCGCGCCCTACAGCGCATCGTCTTCGAGGACCCGACCGTCCAGTCGCTCCCGCAGAGGGGCGACATACCGGCGATTCTCGAGCAGGTGGAGGAAGAGATAGCTGATATGGTCGCCCGCCGCTCGGTGGAGGACAAGCTGGAGAAGAAGATCGCCGAGAGGATGCAGAAGCGGCACGAGGAGTACGTCCGGGATATCAAGCTCCAGATCATCAAGGAGGACACCGGTCCGGAGAACGCCCAGACCCTTAAGAAGCTCGGCATCCTTGAGAAGCTCGACTCCCGGAAGCTCGCCCGGACCGTCATCGACGTCCTGCGGCCCACGTGCCTGTCAGAGGTCGTCGGCCAGGACGGGGCGGTCAGGGCCCTCCTGGCCAAGATCGCCTGCCCTTTCCCCCAGCACGTCATCCTCTACGGCCCTCCCGGTGTGGGGAAGACCACGGTCGCCCGTCTCGTTCTCGAGGAGGCCCGCCGCCTGCCCTACTCACCGTTCCAGAAGGCGTCTCCCTTTATCGAGGTCGACGGCACGACCCTCCGCTGGGACCCGCGTGAGGCGACGAACCCGCTGCTCGGCTCGGTCCATGACCCGATCTACCAGGGGGCCCGACGGGAGCTGGCCGAGGGTGGCGTCCCCGAGCCCAAGCTCGGCCTGGTCAGCGACGCCCACGGGGGCATCCTCTTCATCGACGAGATAGGGGAGATGGACCCGACCCTGCTCAACAAGCTCCTGAAGACCCTCGAGGACAAGCGGGTCTTCTTCGAGTCCTCCTATTACGACCCGGCCGACCCGAACGTCCCGCGCTACGTCAGGAAGCTCTTCGAGGAGGGTGCGCCGGCCGACTTCATCCTCATCGCGGCCACGACCCGCGACCCCCAGCATCTCTCCCCGGCTCTCCGGTCGCGCTGCGCCGAGGTGTTCTTCGAGCCGCTCTCTCCCGAGGACATCCAGCAGATTCTCCAGGACGCCGCCCGCAAGCTCAACGTTCGGCTGAGCTCGGAACTGGCCGAGCTCATCAGCCACTACACCGTCGAGGGGCGGAAGGCCATCGGTCTCCTCGCCGACGCCTACGGCCTGGCTCTCTACCGCCGCGGCACGTCGGCCCTCGTCCGTCATTTCGGGGCGGGTCGGCGGAAGCAGCCGGTGCGGCCGGTCGTCACCCTGGAGCGCCAGGACGTTCTCGACGTCATCCAGACCAACCGCCTGACCCCCAACGTCTCCCTGAAGGCTTCCTCGGTTCCGGAGGTCGGGCGGGTGCTCGCGCTCGCGGCCAGCGGCTACGTCGGTTCGGTCCTGGAGATTGAGGCCGTGGCCTTCCCGGCTTCCAAACGGGGGGAAGGCAAGGTCCGCTTCAACGAGACCAGTGGGAGCATGACCCGTGACTCCGTCCACAACGCGGCCTCGGTCGTCCGACGCCTCACCGGCGAGGAGCTTTCCGACTTCGACATCCACGTCAATGTCGTCGGAGGCGGCGACGTCGACGGCCCCTCGGCCGGAGCGGCCGTTCTGGTCGCCGTCATCAGCTCCATCGAGGGGGTTCCAGTCCGGCAGGACGTGGCCTTGACCGGCGAGATCTCGGTGCGCGGCCGGGTGAAGCCTGTCGGCGGTCTCTACCAGAAGATCTACGGGGCCCGCCAGGCCGGTGTCACTCGGGTTATCGTCCCGTCGGAGAACAAGGACGACATGCCGGCCGTCGTCCCGGGGGTCACCCTGCTGCCGGTGGCCACTATCCAGGAGGTCCTCGACCTTCTCCTGGTGAGGGACGGAGACCGGGCGGCCGAGGAGGGGGCGGCCGTTGACAGTCCCCGCTGACCGCCTGCCGCCGCACAACACCGAAGCCGAGCAATCGGTCCTGGGGTCCATCCTGCTCGACCGCGAGGCCGTCGCCGCGGCTATCGAGCTCCTCAGCCCCGAGGACTTCTACCAGGATGTCCACCAGATCATCTACCGGACCGTCGTCAAGCTCTACGACGAGAACCGTATCGTCGACGTCGTGACCCTCGGTGAGGCCCTCCGGCAGCAGGGCGAGCTCGAGCGCGTCGGCGGCCTGACCTACCTGACCACCCTTGCCCGAACGGTACCGACGGCCGCGAACGTCCGGCACTACGCCGAGATAGTCGAGGCCAAGGCCACCCTCAGAAACCTCATCAGCACCGGGACGAAGATCGTCGGCAAGGCCTACGAGGCCTCGGAGGACCCGAAGGTCCTTCTCGACCAGGCCGAGCAGATGATCTTCGACATCGCCCAGCGGGGTCTCAAGCGGCCCTACAATATCTTGAAGCATCTTCTCGTCAAAGCCTACGAGCGCCTCGAGCGAATTTACGACACCGGAGCCCGGGTCACGGGCGTGCCCACCGGGTTCCAGGACCTCGACGACCTCACCTCCGGCCTCCAGCCGTCCGACCTCGTCATCCTGGCCGGCCGCCCGTCCCAGGGGAAGACCACCTTCGCCATCAACATCGCCCAGAACGTGGCCGTCCGCCACAAGATCGGGGTCGGCCTCTTCAGTCTGGAGATGTCCGCCGAGCAGCTGGCTATTAGATTCATGGCCTCCGAAGGCGGGCTCAACTCCATGCGCCTGAGGGCCGGCAAACTGAAAGGGAACGACTTCGACCTTCTCTCGAAGGCCATGGGTGTCCTGGCCGAGGCCCCGATCTTCGTCGACGACTCCCCGAGCCTCTCCGCCCTCGAGCTCCGGGCCAGAGCCCGGCGGATGAAGAGAGACCATAATGTAGGGCTTGTCATCGTAGACTACCTCCAACTGATGCGGGGGAACTGGCGGACCGAGAACCGCCAGCAGGAAATCGCCGAAATCTCACGAGCTCTCAAGGCTCTGGCCCGCGAGCTCGAGGTGCCCGTCCTGGCCCTCTCCCAGCTCAGCCGGGCGGTGGAGACGCGACCCGACCGGCGCCCCCAACTCTCCGACCTCCGCGAGTCGGGGGCCATCGAGCAGGACGCCGACGTCGTCTCCTTCATCCATGTCCCGCCCGACAACTCCAAATCAAGGGACAGGTTCGGGAGGGAGTTCAAGATAACCCGGGAAGAGGGTTCCGACGTCAGGAGGCTCGATATCCGGCGGGGCGGCCGCTCGGCGAGCTACGAGCTTACCGACGAGTTCAATCTGGCAGAGATCATCATCGCCAAGCAGAGGAATGGACCGACAGGGTCCTTCTACCTCTTCTTCTCCAAGGATGTCGGCCGGTTCGGGAATATCGAGATATTCCATGAGCCCCCGCCGGCGCGGGACGAGGGACAGGAGGCCCGCCTGGCCGAGCCATGACCCGACCCGCCGGGCAATGGTCCGGGGCGAGCAAGGCTGAGGACCGGAAGGAGCAGATGGAGTGATGCCTGGCTTCATCGGTGAGGAGATAGAACCCGTTTTCGCCCAGACCCCCGAGCTCGAGAAGAAGCAAGGCCCGCCGTCAGGGTTCAGGTGGCGCAACCGGGAGTTCGCCGTAAAGCGGGTCCTCAAGGAGTGGCACGAGTACGACCAGGGCCGCGCGGGCCCCGGCTGGGACGCGGGTCGACCGCCCTACGCCCTCCGCGGGCGGATGCAACGGGGCTCCTGGGGTCAGGGCAAGGACTTCTACCGGCTCCTCCTGGAAGACGGCCGCATCGTGGACATCTACTACGACCGGCGACCGAAAGGAAAGAACCGCAAGGGACGCTGGGTCTTCTTCCGGGAGCTCGGCGAAGTGGAACCGCAAGCCGAAGCCGGACCCGAGGCCGAAGCCTAGTTCCCCCCGGTCCTCACCGAGCCGGTCGAGGCCGCACGCTAGGCCCCTCTGTCGCCGGTCAGGCCGGGCCTGTCCTCCGGCGGCTGAGGGAGCCCCTCATCCGGTGAAGCGGTGGTCCCCGATGATGACCTTCAGCGGGCGGCTCCAGAGGAACGCGTTCCCGGTCCTGGCCGGGTTGAAGAAGTAGAGGGCACCGCCCGTGGGATCCTCCCCGGCGGCTGCCCGCTCTGCGGCGCGAACCGCCGACTCAATGGGGCTCAGGTTGACGTGCCCGTTGGCGACGACCTCGAACTGCCCGGGGGCGTAGACCACCTCGCGCACCGTGTTCGGAAAGCGCGGGCTCTCGACCCGGTTGAGAACGACCGCGCCGACGGCGACCTGACCCTCGAACGGCTGGCCCCGGGCCTCGGCGCTGATGACCCGGGCCAGAAGGTCGAGGTCGGCCTGACTGAGGCGATGCTCCCCTGCGGCCGGCGCCACCGGGCCGGGCTGGTCAGAACCGCTCAGGGCCCCGTAGGGGTCCATCGCCGCGGCCGGGTCGCTCACCGCGGTGGGGGCTGTCGCGATGTCCTTGTCGAGGAGGCCGGCGACGCCCGCCGCCGCTGAAACGAGGAAAAGGGCCGGGAGGGCGAGCAGTGCCGTCCGCCTCGCGAGCGCCCTCGGGGGCGTGAGTCCTGACACCGCCGCTTCACCCTCCTCTCTTCCCGTGTCAGGCTACCAGCCGGCTCAGGGCGGGTCAAGGTCACGGGCCTTGGTAAGATGAGGAGTGCGCGCCAAATGAGGCAAGAGGGCCGGAGCGCAGACGCCACTACCGACTTCACGACCGCCTCCCCGGTGGGAGCGGCCACCGCCGCCAGCGGCAGCGGCCCGGGCATGAGCACCGTGGCCGTCGTTCGCTGCGAGAGCTACGACCAGGGCCTGGTCGACGACGCAGTCCGCGAGGCCGTCCGGCTCTCCGCGGCCGTCGGGGGCCTGGCTGGCCTGGACGGGCCGGTCCTGGTGAAGCCCAACGTCCTCGCGGCCCGGCCGCCCGAGGACGCCGTGGACACCCATCCCGCCGTTGTCGCGGCGGTCATCGCCGCCCTGCGGGAGCTCGGGGCCGGAGACATCACCGTCGGCGACAGCTCGGGCGGCGCCGGCGCCCGGACGGACGTCACCGACGAGGCCCTCCAGGTCTCCGGTATCGCCCGGGCCGCCGCGGGCCGGGGAGCGCGGGTGGTCAGCTTCGACCGGGAGGACGCCGTCTCTATCCCGAGTCCCCGGGGCCCCGACGGGCCGGCCCTCATCCTCGCCAGACGGCCCCTTGAGGCCCGGTGCCTCGTCTCGGTCCCGAAACTGAAGACCCACACCCTCACCCTCTTGACGGGCGCGGTCAAGAACCTCTACGGGGCGGTGCCGGGCGCCGCCAAGCGCGAGTACCACCGGCGGAACCCCTCCCTCGCCGAGTTCGCCGCCCTGCTCGCGGATATCGTCGCGGTTCTCAGGCCGGCTCTCCACGTCGTTGACGCAGTCGTCGCCATGGAAGGAAGCGGACCCAGCGCGGGGACGCCGCGACGGGTCGGCCTCATCGTCGCCGGGACCGACCCGGTGGCCGTCGACGCCGTCCTGGCCGCCGTGGCCGGCATCGCCCCGGAGCGGGTCCCGACCACCCGCGTGGCGGCGCAGCGGGGGCTCGGGCAGGGTGATCTACGGCGCATCCGGGTCGCCGGAACGCCACTGGCCGAAGTGCTCGTTCCCGGATTCCGCCTGCCCGCGGCCGCGGGGGTCGTCCCGCACGTTCCGCCCTTCCTCACACGCCTGGCCGTCTCGCTTGCCGTCACCCGGCCGACCTTCCGCCAGGAAGCCTGCACCCGGTGCGGGGTGTGCGTGGCCCAGTGCCCGGCGGACGCCCTGGTTCTCGGGCGCCACCGGCCGGCTGTCGACGACGAGAGGTGCATCGCCTGCTTCTGCTGCCACGAGCTGTGTCCGAACCAGGCCGTCACCGTAAGGTACCGGCACCCCTTGGGAGCCCTCCTCTTCGGTCGAGGAAACGACCCTCCGCACCTTCGTTGACACGGCCTGGGGCCGGTGCTATCGTAGCATCGTCCTGGGAGCCTGGGGTTGAGGGGAGAGTGGGTATGGGAACGAGTGCCACCATCGGTCTTGTCGTCGCCGGTCTGCTTGTCGTCCTGGTCATCGCCATCTTCAACCGGCTGGTCGTCCTGCGCAACCGCGTCGCCAACGCGTGGGCCCAGATTGACGTGCAGCTCAAGCGGAGGACCGACCTGGTCCCCAACCTGGTCGAGACGGTGAAGGCCTACGCCAAGCACGAGCGCGAGACCTTCGAGAAGGTGACCGAAGCTCGCGCGGCCTTGGTCAAGGCGGGCTCCGTCGGGGAGCAGGCTCGGGCGAACAACATGCTCACCGACGCCCTGAAGAGCGTCTTCGCCGTGGCCGAGGCCTACCCGGAGCTCAAGGCGAACCAGAACTTCCTCATGCTTCAGGAGGAGCTCTCCGGCATCGAGAACAAAATCGCTTACGCCCGTCAGTTCTACAACGACACCGTCCTCGCTCTGAACCAGGCCACCGAGGTCTTCCCCTCCAACATCGTTGCCGCGCTCTTCGGGATAAGGCCTCGGGAGTACTTCGAGGTCCAGGGTGCCGAGCGTGAGCCGGTGAGGGTCAAGTTCTAGGTCCGCCCCGCGGTGGCGTCGGGTGGGGGGAAACCTCATGAGACGGCAGAGCTTCCATGACGCCGTAGCCGCTAACCGGCGGAAGACAGCCTTCCTGGTCCTGTTCTTCTTCCTGCTGGTGGGAGCGGTGGTGTGGGCGTTCGCCCAGGTCAGCGACCTCGGCCCCGTGGCCGTCCCGCTGGCGGTGGGCGTGAGCCTCATCACGACCTGGGCGAGCTACTACTATTCGGACCGGATAGTCCTCTCCATCAGCCGGGCCCGGCCGGTTGAGAAGAAGGAATTCCCCTATCTCGTCAACATCAACGAGGCCCTGGCCATCGGGGCCGGCATTCCCGCCCCTCGCCTGTACATCATCGAGGACACGGCCCCGAACGCCTTCGCCACCGGCCGCAACCCCCAGAACGGCGTTATCTGCGTCACCCGCGGCCTCCTCCAGAAGCTCGACCGGGAGGAGCTCGAGGCGGTAATGGCCCACGAGATATCCCATATCCGAAACTACGACGTCCTCCTGGCCACGGTGGCCGTGACCATGGTCGGGGTCATCGTCCTCCTCAGCGACTGGATGATCCGCTACAACTTCCGGACGGGCCGTCGAAGCGACCGGCACGATCGGTCCGGGGCCGGCGCCATCCTGCTCCTGGCCGGCCTGGTCATCGCCCTCCTGGCCCCCATCTTCGCTCAGCTTCTGCGGTTCGCTCTCTCCCGGCGGCGAGAGTTCCAGGCCGATGCGTCGGCCGTCCAGCTCACGCGCTACCCGCCGGGGCTGGCGAGCGCGCTCCGGAAGATCGCTACCGATACCGAGCCCCTGGAGGTGGCCAACAAGGCCACGGCTCATCTCTACATCTGGAACCCCCTCAAGGATCAGGAAGGCCCGCTCGATCGCCTCTTCAACACCCACCCGCCCATCGCCGAGCGGATAAAGGCCATCGAGCGCATGGCCTAGGAAGCGCGACGCGTCGGGCTCAGAACTCCGGCTCGCCGCGTTCAGAAGACAAGGAGACGCTCCGGTCGGTCCGGAGCGTCTCCTCTTATGGTGCTCCCGGCATGGGCGTTACTGCTACCCGATTTCATTCCCAGCTGGCCCGGTGGCGCCCCTCGCGGGACGGCCAGGGCCGGCGCCGGGCCTAGTAGTCCATGTCCGGCGGGTAACCCGGCGCGCCCTTCTTCTCCTTCTCGGGGATATCGGTCACCAGGGCCTCGGTGGTCAGAACCAGCGAGGCGATGCTGGCGGCGTTCTGGAGAGCGAGGCGGACGACCTTGGCCGGGTCGGAGATACCGGCCTTGTGCATGTCGACGTACTCCTCGGTCACGGCGTTGAAGCCCACACCCGGCTTCTCTTTCTTCACCCGCTCGACGACGACCGAGCCCTCCAGGCCGGCGTTGCGGGCGATCTGACGGAGGGGCTCCTCCAGGGCACGCTTGATGATACTGACGCCCACGGCCTCGTCACCCTCGGCCTTGACCTTCTCGACCGCGCTGATGGCGTTGACCAGGGCCACGCCGCCTCCGGGAACCATCCCCTCCTCGACGCCCGCTCGCGACGCCGAGAGGGCGTCCTCGTAACGAAGCTTCTTCTCCTTCAGCTCCGTCTCGGTCGAGGCCCCGACCTTGATGACCGCCACGCCGCCGGCCAGCTTGGCCAGGCGCTCCTGGAGCTTCTCGCGGTCGTAGTCGGAGTCGGTCTCCTCGATCTGCTTCTTGATCTGGTTGATGCGGGCGGTGATGTTCTCCTTCTTGCCGAAGCCCTCGATGATGGTCGTGTTCTCCTTGTCGACCTTGATCCTCTTGGCCCGGCCGAGCATCTGGAGATCCACGTTCTCGAGCTTGACCCCGATGTCCTCGGAGATGAAGGTCCCGCCCGTAAGGATAGCGATGTCTTCGAGCATCGCCTTGCGCCGGTCGCCGAAGCCCGGAGCCTTCACGGCCACACACTGGAGGGTGCCCCGCAGCTTGTTGACGACCAGGGTGGCCAGGGCTTCGCCCTCGAGGTCCTCGGCGATGACGGCCAGGGGTTTACCCGTCCGGACGACTTTCTCGAGGAGCGGGAGGAGGTCCTGGATAGCCGATATCTTCTTCTCGTGGATGAGGATGTAGGGCTCTTCGAGGATGGCTTCCATCGTCTCGGCGTTGGTCACGAAGTACGGGGAGATGTAGCCCTTGTCGAACTCCATCCCCTCGACCTTCTCGACCGTGGTCTCCACGCCCTTGGACTCCTCGATGGTGATGACGCCTTCCTTACCGACGGTGTCCATGGCGTCGGCAATCCGCTCGCCGATGTCGGGGTCGTTGCCGGCGATAGAGGCCACCTGGGCGATGTCCTTCTTGGTCTCGACCGGGATGGCCATCTTCTTGATGGCTTCGACGGCCGCCTCGACGGCCTTGTCGATGCCCCGCTTGATGAAGAGGGGGTTGGCGCCGGCGGCGACGTTCTTCAGACCCTCGAGGACGATGGCCTGGGCGAGCACGGTCGCCGTGGTAGTGCCGTCACCGGCCACGTCGTTGGTCTTCGACGCGACCTCCTTGCACAGCTGGGCCCCCATGTTCTCCATGGGGTCCTCGAGCTCGATCTCCTTGGCTACGGTCACCCCGTCCTTGGTGATGACGGGGGAGCCGAACCTCTTGCTGAGGACCACGTTACGGCCCTTGGGGCCGAGGGTCACGCGCACGGCGTTGGCCACCGTGTTGACTCCGCGCTCCAGGGCTTTGCGGGCCTCGATATCAAAGGCGAGTTGCTTGGCCACAGTCTCTCAGACCTCCTTGCCGGCGGTCCGGCGACCTGGGTCGAAGGAGCGGTCCCAGGGGACTTCACTCCTTGACGGCCAGGATGTCGCTTTCCCGCATGATCAGGTACTCTTCACCGTCGATCTTGACCTCGGTGCCCCCGTAGCGACTGAAGATGACCTTGTCACCCTTCTTCACGTCGGGGGCCACTTTCTGGCCGTTGTCGAGAGTGCGCCCCGGTCCCACAGCGATGACCTCGCCGACCTGGGGCTTCTCCTTCGCGGTGTCGGGAAGGACGATGCCCCCCGGGGTCTTCTCTTCCTCTTCAAGGACCTTGATGACGATCCGGTCGGCCAGCGGCTTCAGCATGCCTATCCCCCCTCTCGGCCAGGCTAAAAGGCCTGCCGGCGCCGCCGGCCCCGGCAGGCCGGGCACTAGGAGTGCGGGCCCGAAAGGCCCCGGCGAATTGTTAGCACTCGGGCTCGCCGAGTGCCAGCGGTATAATACAATCCGTTCCCGGGATTGTCAACTCTCATATCTAGAGGAAGGCCGGGTCTCGAAAAGGAAAGGATAGGACGAGCCGTGCAGCGCGGCGCGCCGGGGGGAGGAGCCGGGATGGCCGGACGGGCTCGACCGCGGGACGGGCCGTCCCGGGAGCGGGAGACGCCTCCCTACACCGGGTTCGCGGCCATCTACGACGCCGTCATGCGTGATGTCGCCTACGAGATGTGGGCCGACTACGTCGAGGCCATCTGCCGGCGGCACGGCCTGCGGGTCCGGACCGTCCTCGACGTGGCCTGTGGGACCGGGAACTCCACCATTCCCTTCGCCCGCCGCGGCTACCGGACCGCCGGAATCGACCTCTCCCCGCAGATGCTTGATGTGGCCAGGGCCAAGGCCGAGGTCCTGGGCCTCGACATCGAGTTCGCCGTTCAGGATATGAAGGACCTGCAAACCGCCGGGCTCGCCTCAGGGACCGAATTCGACCTTGTCATCTGCCTTTACGACAGCATCAACTACCTCACCGACCCGAGAGACCTTCGCCGAGCCCTGGCCGGCTTCCGCCGGGCCCTCCGGCCGGGAGGCCTTCTTGTCCTGGACGTGAACTCGGCCCGGTCGCTCTCCCAGATGACGGAAAGCTCCCTGTTCCTCGAGGGCCCCGGCTGGGCGTTCATCGAGCGGAACCAGTTCGACCCGGCCACGTCCATCTGGGAGATCGTCGTCACGGGCTTCGTCCGGGTACGCGGCGGGCTCTACCGTCGATTCCGGGAGGTTCACCGGGAGCGTTCGTACAGCGAGGGAGAGGTCAGGGAGGCCCTGGCCGCGGCGGGCCTGGAGACCGAGGCGGCCTACGCCGCGTTCGGGCTGGAGCCGGCTGGAGCCGATACGGCCCGAACCTACTTCGTGGCTAGGCGCCCCGAGCCGCCTCCGGGCGGGAAGAGTTGACCCCCGCGCGGAGCGCTTGCTATAGTTAACACGCCTCCGGGCCGTGTCTGTCAGCGGCCCCGCCGAGGTGGCGGAGGGTCCAGGCCAGAAGTGGTGCGCGGTGGCAAACGAGGCCCGCAGGGAAGGTCCGCGCCCGGGCCGGGGAACGGCCCGCCCGGGCCGTTTCGCGCACGGGCGGGGGCCGACGTGGTCATCATCGGAGCCGGCCCCGCGGGCATCTTCGCCGCCCTAGCTCTTCAGGACAGCGGTCTCCGGACCGTCCTCATCGAGAAGGGCCCCGATATCGACCGGCGCAGCTGTCCGATGCAGTCCCGGAAGACCGGCTGTAGCCAGTGTCAGCCCTGCATGCTCCTTTGCGGGTGGGGAGGGGCCGGAGCCTACAGCGACGGTAAGCTCACCCTGACCCCGGCCATCGGAGGGACCCTGCAGGACTACATCGGTGAGCGGGCCCTGCGCGACCTCATCACCGAAGTTGATGACGTCTACCTGAAGTTCGGCGCCCCCGACCTCGTCTATGCCCCGGGCGAACAGGTCTTCCGGCAGCTCCAGCGCCTGGCCGCGACGGCCGACCTCATCCTCGTCCCGTCGCGGGTGCGCCACCTCGGGACCGAGCGCTGCACCCAGATTCTCAAGGCCATGAGGGACGAGCTCCAGCGCGGGGTCGAGGTCAGGACCCGCACAACCGTGGTGGAGATTCTCGTCGAGGACCCGTCCGACGGAGCCGGGCGGAGGGTCTCCGGGGTGCGGCTGGACGACGGCCAGGTCCTTCCCGCCCGCTACGTCATCTGCGGGCCGGGTCGCGAGGGGGCCGGCTGGCTTGCCGCCGAGACCCGGCGGCTCGGCCTGTCCCAGACCAACAACCCGGTCGACATCGGGGTCCGGGTCGAGCTCCCCGCTGTGGTGATGGAGAACTTCACCGACCACCTCTACGAGCCCAAGCTCATCTACTACTCCAAGACCTTCGACGACCAGGTCCGGACGTTCTGCCTCAACCCCTATGGGCAGGTGGTGGCGGAGAACTCCGACGGCCTTCTCACCGTGAACGGGCATAGCTACGCTACCCGGAAGACCGAGCTCACGAACTTCGCCCTGCTCGTATCGAAGACGTTCACCGAGCCCTTCCGCGAGCCCATCGCCTACGGGCGCTCCATCGCCAGCCTGGCCAACATGCTGGGAGGGGGCGTCATAGTCCAGCGGCTCGGCGACCTTCAGGCCGGCCGGCGCTCGACCTCCAAGCGGCTGGCCAAGGGGATGGTCCAGCCGACGCTGGAGCAGGCTGTCCCCGGCGACCTCAGCCTCGTCCTGCCCTACCGGCACCTGAGGTCAATCCTCGAGATGCTCGAGGCCCTCGACAAGGTCATGCCGGGAGTCAACTCCCGGCACACCCTGCTGTACGGGGTGGAGGTGAAGTTCTACTCCAGCCGGGCCGACCTCAGCCCGTCCCTGGAGACGAAGATACGTAACTTCTTCGCTGTCGGCGACGGCGCCGGCGTGACCCGCGGCCTGGTGCAGGCCTCGGCGTCCGGCCGGCTCGTGGCCAAGGAGATCCTCGCCCGCGAGGGCCTCGCCGGCCGCCGCTGACCCGGCCGGCGTAACGACGAACGACTTGCTTGCGGGCCCTGTGCTGGTTATAATGTTGTCGCTACAGGTTTCGAGCGGGAGTAGTTCAGCGGTAGAGCATCGGCTTCCCAAGCCGAGTGTCGCGGGTTCGAATCCCGTCTCCCGCTCCATTTTCTTTTGTGCCTGACGATTCGATTTGTACGTTGTGAGTGTTTGAGTCGTTCCTGAAGCCGGCGTAGCTCAGTGGTAGAGCCCTCGATTCGTAATCGAGCGGTCACGGGTTCGAATCCCGTCGCCGGCTCCATTTGCTGTACGGGGGGAAAGCAGCCGCCCACCCGGGTGGCGCCGGTCAGTTGCTGGTCCGGTGCGGTCAGACGCTGGTCCAGCGCGGGCGCGGTCAGACGCTGGTCCAGCGCGGGCGCGGTCAGACGCTGGTCCAGCGCGGGCGCGGTCAGACGCTGGTCCAGCGCGGGTCGGAGGCTCCTGCGCGTCAGTTGCGGTAGAGGATGGGGTAGGGGTCAACGGCCGTCCCGCTCACGAGGATTTCAAAGTGGAGATGAGGCCCGGTGCTGTAGCCCGTGCTCCCCACGCGGGCGATGATCTGTCCGGCCTCGACCCACTGCCCTTGCTTGACCAGGAGCCTCGAGGCGTGCCCGTAGAGGGTGGCGACGCCGTCGCCGTGGTTTAGGATGACGGTGTAGCCGTAGCCGCCGCGCCAGCCGGCGAAGACGACCTGCCCCGAGCGGGAAGCTCGTATGGGCGCCCCGTAGGGGGCGCCGATGTCCACGCCGTGGTGGAACTCTCCCCACCTCGGACCGAAACGGGAGGTCACCGGACCGCTGGCTGGCCAGAGGAAGCGACCGTAGATGGTCACCACGCGCCCGCCGACCTTCACTTTGTGGGCGATGACCGGGGTAGCCCCCGGGATGATGAGCTCGCGCCCCACCTCGAGGTGGTCTCTATCGGTGAGCGAGTTGGCGGAGACGATGAGCTCCACGTCAACCCGGTACTTGCCGGCGAGCCCGACCAGTGTGTCTCCCGCCTCCACCCGGTGGAGAACGCCGTCGACCGTCAGAATCCGGATCGTCTGCCCGACCTGCAGACGGGCCGGGTCCAGCCCGTCGTTGACTCCGAGGAGGGTTCCAACGCTTATCCCGTAGGCCTGGGCGAGGTCCCAGAGGGTGTCGCCGGCCTGGATGGTGTGGGCCACGACGCGCGGACTCGGGTCCGCAGCCTCGCGTCCGCCCCCTTCGACGTCGGGGGCGTCGTCGCCGGTGACCGACGAGGCCCCGGCCGCGCGGTCCGACTCGCTCGGCTCGTCGAGCCCGCTCCGGTCCCCCGCCTCAAGCGCGTCCGCGAGGAGGCGGGCCATCGGACCCGGGATGGCCAGGTCGGCGAGGAGGTCGAGCCCGGTCCCCCAGCCGCCCGCTGTGGGGTCATCCAGGGGGGAGAGAAAGAGCGGTCCTAGAGCGCCGGAGAGCTCGGCGAAGAGGCCGGCGGCGTCGGTTCCGTCGCCGCCGCCAGGCTGGTCCGTCGGGCCCGGCTCGGCCGCCAGCGACGCCGCAGGTTCTTGGGGGAGATGGCCAAGGACAGCGACAGCGAGCACGGCCCCGATAAGGGCCAGGCCCGCGCCGGAGCGGGTAAAGCGGCGAAGGGCGACGAGCATCGGGCGCAACAGGTCAGCCTCCGGGATGTTCGGACGACGTTTGGACGGATAGCTTCCAGGATAAGAACCGTCTGCTAGCTGGCATGATGTATTCCCACGACTGGGACGGAAGCCCTCTAGGAACATATTGCCAAGAGGGACAGGGTCGGGGTTTCCCGAATAGGCCTGCCAGTCATTCCTTGTTTTGGAGGAACCGATGGGAAAATCGCCCGCCCCACCGGCTCCAGCCGGTCGCGCGCTGGTAGCCGCCGTGCTCCTTCTGGCCGCTGGCCTCTTCGGCGGTCTCACCTGGCAGGACTACCAGAGCCAGTTCGTCTACGCCCTTGAGGTGGACGGCGAGGTCGTAGCCTATCTTGACAGCAAGGAAACCTGGCTCGAGATCCGGGACGAGCTCGAGACCGAGGCCGAGGCGGAGGCCGGTCTCCCGGTCGTGCTCGAGTCCGACGTGGTCCTGACCAAGGTCAGGCCCGAAAGCGAGGACGCGGTGGCTCTGTGCGCCGACGCCGGCGATCTCGCCGAGGTCTGCCGGGAGCATCTCAGCTTCGTGACCGAGGTCTGGGCCCTCGCCGTGGACGGGGTCGAGGTAGCCTATCTCCGGTCGGAGGGAGAGGCCCGGCAGGTCGGTCCAGGCCTGGTCGAGGACTACCGGCGGTCGCTGGAGGCCAAGGGCAACACGGTGGTTCTTTCGGCGTCCCTGGTGGAGAAGCTCGAGTACTACCGGACCCGAGCGCCGGTAGCCGACCTCGTGGACGTCGAGGGCGCCAAGCGCATCCTGCTCAGAGGCACCGACCGCGTCGAAGTCCATGTCGTCGCCCGGGGCGAAAGCCTCTGGACCATCGCCGCGAGCCACTCCCTCACCGTTCAGGACCTCCGGCGGGCGAACCCCGAGGTGGCCCGAACCGACCTCATCAGGGTGGGCCAGAAGCTCAACCTCATCGTCCCGAACCCCTACGTCACCCTGGCAAGCACCGAGCGGTTCACGTACATTCAGTATCTCCCCTTCGCCCAGGAGGTCCGGTATGACCCCTCCAAGTGGCCCTGGGAGAGCTACGTGGAAAAGCGCGGGGTGAGCGGGCGGGTGGAGGTCACGGTCGAGATCGACCGCCGCAACGGAGACGAAGTGGCGCGACGGCCCCTGACCGAGCGCAAGCTCTCCGACCCGACCACTCAGCTCTACGTCAGGGGGACGAAGACCCGCCCGGTGAACCCGAGCGGGCTCTACTGGCCGGCGGACGGAGCCATCACGTCGGCTTTCGGCTGGCGCGGCCGGGAGTTCCACAGCGGCATGGATATCGGCGCGCCCCACGGTTCGCCCGTCGTCGCCGCCAAGGGCGGGGTGGTGACCTTCGCCGGTCGGTCCGGCGGCTACGGCTACCTTGTCAAGATCGATCACGGAGGCGGCTTCGAGACGTGGTACGCGCACCTTTCCAGCATCGATGTGTCCGTCGGCCAATCCGTGACGGCCGGCCAGGTCATCGGACGGGTCGGGAACACCGGTCGGAGCTATGGGGCTCACCTGCACTTTGAGACGCGGGTGGACGGGAGCCCGGTCAACCCGGTCGGCTACTACCCGCCGGGCGGCTAGCCCGCCCGGCGGCTCGTTGTCGCCCCGCCGGGCGGGTGCTATAATGGAGGGCGCGTTTACATAACTGCCCCTGGTCGGCCGCCCTCCGCCTCCTTTGGGGACGCCGGCCCGCCGGCGGCCGGACGTCTCGGCCGCCGGACACGATTCCGCCAAGGAGACCTGGGACGTGATCGATCCTTGACCATTCCGGCGCGAGCTCCCAAGTCGGCCCGGCGGCCCGCCGGGTCGGTCCGGTGGGCTTCCTGGCTCTTTGTCCCCTGGCTCATCCTCGGAACGGTCCTGGTCTCGATTCAGGGGTGGCCCGACGGCCCGGTGCCGGCCGCCCGCGCCGTCCTTTACGACCTCCACCTGTCCGCCCGGAGGGCGCTGCTCCTTGCTTCGGTGAAGGAGATGTCGACCGCCGAGACTAGGCGGTTCGTCGTCCACTACGAGGCCGCCGACGCCTCCTGGGTGCCGGTCATCCTCGAGTGTGCCGACGGGTCCTGGGAGGCCGTGGCCCGACGTCTCGGCTGGACCCCGCTGACCGCGGAGGGTGAGAGGGTCCACATCATCATCTACCCCGACCCCGCCCCTCTCGAGCGCCAGTTCGGCCCGGAGGCGGGCTTCCGGGCCCTGGGGGCCTATTGGTGCGGGGTCATCCAGCTTCTCTCGCCCCGGGTCTGGCTGTCACCCGAGCCCTCGACCGGGTCGGCTCGCGCCTTCTGGGCCGAGGGGCCGTTCGTCCACGAGTACACCCACTACGTCCTTGACCGGCTCATCCCCTACGGGAACTATCCACGCTGGCTGTCAGAGGGGCTTGCCCAATACGTCGAGCACAAGGAAACCGGCTATGTGTGGCTCGACGAGACCAATACCATCCGGCCGCCTGTCCGTGAGGCCGGCCTCTACCGCCTCATCGACCTCCAGAGGTCCTTCGACCGACTGCCGAACACGGCCCTCGCCTACCGTCAGGCCTTCCTCCTCGTAGCCTACCTCGAGGACACGGTCGGCTGGTCGGGGATAAACGATCTTCTCCGCCGGCTGGCCCGCCTCGAGCGCTTCGAAGAGGCCCTGCAGGCGGTAACCGGGCTCACCCTGTCGGAGCTTGAAGAAAACTGGCTGGAGTGGCTCGATTTAAGCCTCGGCTGGGAGTCGGGCGGGCGGCCTACCGGGAAGGAAGGCCCGGCCAATTGAAGAATAGCTTCCAGTCTCGTGAACCAGAGGACGTCGCGGGAGGCAGCGGCTTGTCGAAGCTCATCGTCACCGGCGGCCAGCGGCTGGCCGGCCGGGTGCGGGCCGGCGGGCGGAAGAACTCGGCCCTCGCCATTCTCCCGGCGACTCTGCTGTCCGACGGGCCCAGCGTCATAGAGAACCTGCCCGACATCCAGGATGTCCAGGTCTACTTCGACATCCTGCGCTCCTTGGGAGTTCGGGTGGAGACCAGGCCGGCCAACGGCGGCGAGGCCCCTCGCGGGGTCATCGACCCCTCGGGTCTGGTGTGGCGGGTGCCATCCGACGAACTGGCCAAGCGCCTCCGGGCCTCCTACTATCTTCTGGGGGTTCTCCTCGCCCGCTACGGGCGGGCCGAGGTTCCGTTCCCCGGGGGCTGCGACATCGGGTCGCGGCCCATAGACCAGCACATCAAGGGCTTCACGGCCCTCGGGGCCAAGGTCACCGTCGAGCACGGAGTGATCAAGGCCGAGGCGAGGAGACTCGTCGGCGCTCCGGTCTATCTCGACGTGGTCAGCGTTGGGGCGACCATCAACATCATGCTCGCGGCCACGCGGGCCGAGGGAACGACCGTAATCGAGAACGCGGCCAAAGAGCCCCACGTCGTCGACCTCGCCAACTACCTCAACGCCGCCGGAGCGCAGGTCAAGGGAGCCGGCACCGACATCATTAAGATCACCGGGGTGACCGGCCTCAAGGGGGTCACCCACTCGCTCATCCCGGACGAGATAGAGGCGGCGACCTACATGATCGCCGCAGCCGCCACCTGCGGCGACGTTATCGTCGAGAACGTCATCCCCAAGCACCTTGAGGCAGTGTCGGCCAAGCTCCAGGAGACCGGCACAACGGTCGAAGAGAACGGAGACGCCCTCCGGGTCGTCGGGAACGGGCGGCCGCGTCCGGTCACCGTGAAGACTCTGCCCTACCCGGGCTTCCCGACCGACGCCCAACAGCAGATGACGGCCTTTCTCTCGGTCGCGTCGGGCACCAGCATAATCAGCGAGACCATCTTCGAGGGCCGCTTCAAGCACGTGGACGAGCTGAAGCGCATGGGGACGAACATAACCGTAGAAGGACGGACGGCCATCGTCCAGGGAGTCGAGAAGCTCACCGGCGCGGCCGTCAGAGCGACCGACCTCCGCGCCGGGGCCGCTCTGGTCATCGCCGGCCTCATGGCCCGGGGCGAGACCGAGATATCGGAGATAGAGCACATCGACCGCGGCTACGAGAGAGCGGTCGAGAAGCTGAAAAGCATCGGCGCGAGCCTCGAGAGGGTGCCCTAGGGCGGCCGCACGGCCGCCGGGGCGAGGCCCGGGGCCCGGCCGGAGGCGGGCCGGGCGGTCACGCCGAGTCCAGGATGCGTCCGCCAGATCGGTCTGGGAGCTGACAGGGGCATCGTTAACTGGAGCGTAGCTTTCACGGCGGGTCTGACCATTCTCGCCGGGATGGCGATAGGTTACTACGGCGGCCGGTACCTCGACAGGCTGCTGGGGACCGAGCCTTGGCTCGCCCTGGTCGGCTCGATGCTCGGAGTCGCGGCCGGCTTCCGCGTCCTGATCCGGGATATCCTCCCCGGAGAGGGGAAACGCGGACGGGACGGCGAAGACGACGACGAAGGGGACGGTAAGCCGGAGCGTGGCTGACGCCGGCGTATTGACAGCGGCCTTACTGTTCGGTCTGGCCGTCGGTTTCGCGAACAACGCGGCCTCGACGTGGGCCCACCGTCTGGCCGCGGCGGAGGGGACCCCTGCGCGGGCCTGGCCCGCGGCCTTCGCCCTGCAGTTCGTCGTGCGCCTGGCCCTGAGCTTCGCGTCGCTGGCGCTGACCTACCGGGCCTCGGGTGGTAACCCCTTCGCGGTGCTTCTTAACCTAGCCGGGCTCTTCCTAGCCCGGTACTATCTTTTGTGGCGCCTCGCCAGGGGAGGCGCTGGAGGGGTCGCCTAGGTCCACGGCGGCACCCGAACGCCGGATGACTGGGGGTGGGCTCTTGCTTTGGTGGCTAGGGGCCGCGGCCGGCCACGGGTCGGAGGCCGCGGCCCACGGCGACGTCTTCTTCCGGGTCCCCTTCGTGGGTCTCGAAGTGACCAGCGCCGAGACGACCATGTGGGCCATCATGGTCCTGGTCCTGGCTCTGGCCTGGGCCGGGACCAGGCGTCTCGAGCGCCTTCCCCGGACCAGGCTCCAGTCTCTCCTCGAAATGATGGTCGACGGGTTCGAGGGCTTCTTCGCCTCGCTGATCGGGCGCGAGAACGCGCGGGCCTTCCTACCCTTCCTGGGGAGCCTGTTCATCTTCATCCTCCTGTCCAACTACGCCGGGCTCCTTCCGGGTGCAGGGCACGTGCCGGGCCTGATGGCTCCGACCAGCAACTGGGGGGTGACGGCCGGCCTCGCGACCGTGGTCTTCCTCACCGTCCAGTACACCGGGGTGAAGCGGCGCGGTCTCGCCTACTTCAAGCACATGGTCGAGCCGTGGTATCTCGCCCCGCTCATGCTGCCCTTGGGGATAATCGAGGAGCTCGTCCGGCCCTTCGCGCTCTCACTGCGTCTCGTGGCCAACATCTTCGGCGGCGAAACCGTGGTCCTGGCCCTGCTCCTGGCTACGCCCTGGTTCGTCCCGATCATCCCGCTCGCCCTCGAGCTCATCTTCGGACTCATCCAGGCTTTCATCTTCACGTTCCTGACGGCGATCTATCTCGCCACGGCGGTGGCCGCGGACCATCATTAGGCCGGGCCCCCGGCGGGCGCCGGAGGGTCTGGGTCCCGGGCGCCGCGGCGGCACAAGACAGAAGGGGGAAAGCAGATGTCGGCACTGGTCATATTCGGAGGAGCGGCCGTCCTCGCCATGTCGCTGGCCGCGTTCGGTTCAGCCTACTCCCAGGGACGCACCGGTGCCGCGGCCATGGACGCGACCCGGAAGCGTCCGGAAGCCGCGGCCAAGATCCGGACGGGCATGATGCTCGCCCTGGTTTTCATGGAGGCCCTGACCCTGTTCGTCTTCGCCATCGTCTTCGTCCTCTCCGGGCGCGTCAGCCCCGAGACGGCCGTCTTCGCCGCCGTGGCCGTCCTGGCCATGGCCCTGGCCGCGACAGGGTCGGCTCTGGCCCAGAGCCGAACGGCGGTCGCCGCCATGGACTCCGCCTGGCGGGAGCCCCTGGAGAGCGGCGACACCCAGACGTCCATGATGCTCGGCCTGGTCTTCATGGAGGCCCTGACCCTCTTCGTCTTCGCCATCGTCTTCGTCCTGGCCGGGACGGTGGACTCTAGCCGGGTCCTCTTCGCCTCGACGGCCGTCGCGGCCATGGCTATCGCGGCCATCGGGTCAGCCACCGCTCAGGGCCGGACGGCCTCGATGGCCATGGAGGCCACCTGGAAGCAGCCCGCGGCCGCCGGCGAGACCCGGACGAGCATGATGCTGGCCCTGGTCTTCATGGAAGCCCTGACCCTGTTCGTCTTCGCCATCGTCTTCGTCCTATCGGGACGGGCGACGACCCCGGCCGCCGGCTACTTCGGGGCGGCGGCGGTGGCGGCCATGGCCCTGGCCGCGGTCGGCTCGGCG
>DYFB01000017.1 GCA_020725405.1 Symbiobacterium sp.
CGAGAACCGGCCTCCCCCCCGCCGTGTAGACGGGGATGAGCCGTACGGCCGCGAGCCCCTGGTCGTCAAGAGTGACGAGCAGGACGGCGCTGTCCATGGTCGCCCTCGTCGTGTAGGTGAAGACGAAGTTCCCGAGGCTGTAGGCGATGAGCTTCCCCTTGTAGATCTCGATCCCCTGCAGGACGTGAGGGTGGTGCCCGATGACCATGTCCGCTCCGGCGTCCACCAGGGCCCGGCCCAGACGCTCCTGGTAGCGGTCCACGTCGTGGTCGCCCTCTATGCCCCAGTGCAGGCTGACGGCGACGTAGTCGGCCTCGCCCCGCTCCTTGAGGCGGCGGATGGTCTCGAGGAGGGCGGCCTCGTGATAGTGGGTCACCGTGACCCCCGGCCGGGTGGACGAGGCCACGCCGGCCGAGACGAACCACTGCGTCGCGGCGAGGAAGGCTATCCGGAGCCCGCCGGCCTCCATGATGACCGGGCTCAGGGCCGCGGCGAGGTCTCGACCCGACCCGACCTGGCGTATCCCGTACTGCTCGAGGTAGGCGAGCGTGTCGAGGAAGGCGTCGAGGCCGTAGTCGAAAACATGGTTGTTTGCGGTCGAGACGATGTCGACCCCAGCGTTCTTCAGGCCCGCCAACGCCTCCGGGGCGGCGCGGAAGACCCAGCGCTTGTCGACCGGGGTCCCGCGGGTCGACACGCAGGACTCGAGGTTGACCATGGCGATGTCGGCCGCCGCGAGGACGGTCCGGACGCCGTCCCAGGGGTAGTCGGGACCGTGGGCGACGATACTCCTTCCGATGCTCGAGGCCAGAAGGACGTCGCCGGCGAAGGCAACGGTCACCTCCCGGCGGGGACCGGGCGTCCCCGGCTCCTCCCCGCCCGGCTCCCCGCCCGGACCCGCGCCCCCGCCGCCGGGAGTGGGGAGGAGGCGTCTCAAGGTCACCGCCCAGCGCACGGCATCCCACTCCACCACGAGGCCCGTCGTCTCGGCCACGAAGCGCACGGGGACCATCGTCGTCGAGCCCCAGAGGAAGGGGGCCGCGTCGAGCCCGACCGGCTCCCCGTCCACCGCGGCCTCGGCCCGGCCGAGCCACAGCTCTATCCGCTTCCCGGGGGACTCGATGAGGACGCGGCCCGACTCGGCCTCCCAGGAAACCGTGGCCCCCAGCCGCTCGAAGAGGGCCCTGGCCGGGGCCAGGGTGTACCCGCCGGCCACGACGGCCGGGGCCGGCAGGGGCACCCTCACCCCGTCGAGGTAGATCCTGGTGTAGAAGAGCGGGCCGGATAGGTCCCCGGCGGCCAGGAGAGGTCCGGTCGCCGGGGGAGAGGCGGCAAGGAAGGTCAGCAGGGCGCAGGCGGTCCAGACGGCCAGGGCCCTTGCGAGCATTCTCCGGCCGGAGGCGGTGCGCATGAGCGGTCATCTCCAGGTGGCACATTCTGGATAGAGGCCCGGGTCCGCCTCATGTTCGCCGGGGGGGATAATTGTCCCTGCATAGGAAAGGTCTGCCGCGAAGGTCGCCGGTCTCCGACGAAGGTCGCCGGCCTCGCGCGAAGGTCGCCGGCCTCGCGCGAAGGTCGCCGGCCCTGCGCGAAGGTCGCCGGCCCTGCGCGAAGGTCGCCGGCCCGTCCGGCCGGGAGGGGGCCTCCCCCCTGGTCCTCTAGTGGACCTGGAGGACCGCGAACTTCAGGTAGCGGGTTTCGGGTGCGGCCGGGAGGAAGGGGTGATCACGGGCCTGCGAGCGGACCTCGACGACGCGGATGCGGCGGCGCGTGTCGGCCGCGGCAGAGGCCAGAACCTCGAGGAAGAGGTCCTCGCCGAGATGCTGGGAGCAGGAGGAGGTCAGGAGGTGGCCGCCGGGCGGGATAAGACGCATCGCCCGCAGGTTTATCTCCTTGTAGCCCCGGACGGCCCCTTCGAGAGCGGCCCGGCTCTTGGCGAAGGCTGGCGGGTCGAGGATGACCGTATCCCAGGAGCGCCTGTCGGCGTCGGCCTGGCGGAGGAAGTCAAAGACGTTGGCCTCGACGAAGGAAACCCTTCCGTCGGCCCCTCCGTCCCCGCCCGCCCTTCTCTCGCCGTCAAGGCCGTTGAGGGCGACGTTCTCCCTGGCCAGGGCCAGCGCCTCGGGCGAGGAGTCAACGCCGAGGACCTCCCCGGCCCCGTATACCGCGGCCGCCACGGCGAAGCCGCCGGTGTAGCAGAAGCAGTCGAGAACCCGCCTTCCCCTAACGTAAGGGGCGATGGCCGCCCGATTCTCTCTCTGGTCGAGGAAGTAGCCGGTCTTCTGGCCCTCCTCGAGGTCGACAACCATCCTCCAGTCGCCTTCCCGGATGGTGACCCGCGGGACGGCCTCGCCCCAGCAGGGACCCTTCACCAGAGGGAGCCCCTCGAGGCGCCGGACCGGGGCGTCGTTCCGCTCGTAGGCTCCCCGCACCGGGAAGCTCGGGCCGGCCTCCTCGCGCACCAGCCGGACCAGGAAGTCCTTGACCTCCTCCACACCGAGGGCCAGCGTCTGGAAGACAAGCTGGCCGGCGTAGTAGTCGACGATGAACCCCGGCAGGTGGTCGGCCTCGGCGAAGACCAGCCGGAAGGCCCGCTCGCCGATGTCCTCCGGGAGGGCCCAGGCGGCGGCGCTCCACAAGGCCCGGCGGTAGTCCACGGCCTCGCGGACCCGGCGGCGGTAGAACTCCTCGTCGACAGGCTCGTCGCGGCGCCGGGTCAAGATGCGCACGAGGATCTGGGAGGCGGGGTTGACGTAGCCCCGCCCGACGAAGGCGCCCCGGGCGGTGACGACGTCGAGGACCTCGCCGGGCCGGAAGTCGCCGCTGATGCGAGCGACCTCGGTTGCGAAGACCCAAGGATGGCCACCCCTTACCCGCTTCTCGCGGCCCGGGGCCAGAATGACGCGGGCGGTTCCGGTGCTCGCCGGGAAGACCTTCCTCCGCTAGAGAATGAGACCGGCGCAGGGCGCGCCAAGGCCATTCTACCGCCCGCCGGGCTCCCGTCGCAACGGCCGGCCCGTCCCCGGGTCCGGGCTCCGGCCGCGACGGCTGGCCCCGCGCCGCCCCTGTCCCCCGTACAACAGAAGAGGCACGGTGGGCGACCGCTCACCCACCGTGCCTCCGGTCTGACGCGCCCTGTCGAGGACCAACCTCCGGCCTGAGGCGGCTCTCGCAGACCAACCTCCGGCCTATAGGCGGCTCTCGCAGACCAACCTCCGGCCTGAGGCGGCTCTCGCAGACCAACCTCCGGCCTGAGGCGCCTCTCGAGCCTACCCCGCCCTTTCGAGCACGCCGGCGGCGCCCATGCCGCCGCCGATGCACATGCTGACAAGGCCCCAGCGGGCCTTACGGCGGGCCATCTCGCCCAGGAGGGTCACCGTCAGCTTCGCTCCGGTGCACCCGAGCGGATGGCCGAGAGCGATGGCCCCTCCGTTCAGGTTGACCTTGGCCGGGTCGAGGCCGAGCTTCCGCACGACGGCCAGAGCCTGGGCGGCGAAGGCCTCGTTGAGCTCGATGACGTCAATGTCCCCAAGGGTGACCCCGGCGTACTTGAGGGCCTTGGGGATGGCCTCGACCGGTCCGATGCCCATCACGTCGGGGTCGACCCCGCCAACGGCGAAGGACCGGAAGTAGGCCAGGGGCTTACAGCCGAGCCTACCGGCCTTCTCGGCCGACATGACCACGACGGCCGCCGCCGCGTCGCTCGTCTGCGAGGAGTTCCCGGCCGTGACCGTGCCATTCTGCTTGAAGGCCGGCCTGAGCTTGGCCAGGACCTCGGGGTTCGTGTCCGGCCGCACCCCCTCGTCGGTATCGAAGACTATCTCCTTCGCGACGACCTTGCCGTCGGGCCCGATCTCCTTCTGGACCACCTTGAGCGGGACTATCTCGTCCTTGAACTTCCCGTCCTTGATGGCCGCGGCGGCCTTACGATGGCTCTCGGTGGCGAAGAGGTCCTGGTCCTCGCGGCTCACTCCGTAGCGCTCGGCGACCTCCTCGGCGGTGAGACCCATGCCGAGGTAGACCTCCGGGAAGTTCTCGATGAGGTACGGGTTGGGGGCCATCTTGTTGCCCCCCATGGGCACGAGGCTCATGCTCTCCACCCCGCCGGCCACGACCACCTCGGCCCACCCGCACATGACGGCCTGGGCCCCGAGGGCGATGGCCTGGAGGCCGGAGGAGCAGAACCGGTTCACCGTCTGCCCGCAGACGCCGACCGGCAGGCCGGCCCGCAGGAGGGCGATGCGGGCGACGTTCATCCCCTGCTCGGCCTCAGGAAAGGCGCAGCCGAGGATGACGTCGTCGATCTCCCCGGGTTCGAGCCCCTTGGCCCGGGCCACGGCTTCCTTGATGGCCACGGCGGCCATCTCCTCGGGCCGGGTCCGCCGGAGCGTCCCGCGCGGGGCCTTTCCCACCGCCGTCCGGACGGCGGAGACGATAACGGCTTCTCTCATGGTCTCACCCCTCTCTAGTTGCGCAAGGGCTTGTTGTTCATCAGCATGTACTGCATGCGCTCGCGCGACTTCTCCTCCCGGCAGAGCTCGACGAAGGCCTCGCGCTCGAGGTCCAGGATGAACTGCTCGGAGACCTCGGCCCCGGCCGGAGCCTGACCACCGGTGAGGACGTAGGCTATCTTGTTGGCGATGAGCCGGTCGTGAGCGCTGATGTAGCCGCCCTTGAAGAGCTGGTAGGTCTGGGCCAGGAGCGTGGCCCGGCCGTCCTCGCCGACGACCTTGACCTTGGCCGGCTTGGGCGGGCGGAACCCCGCCGCGGCCATGCCCAGGACCTCCTGCTTGGCATCGTGGAAGTGGAAATCGCGGCTCACGCTGATGCGGTCGGTCGGCCGCATGTAGCCGAGCTTGATGCTCTCGGGACCGCTCGTCGCCACCTTGGCCATGGCGATGGTCTCGAAGGCCCGGGCCACGGCGGGAAGCGGGTCCACAGGGAGCGGGCCGCCGGCCGGGAGGCTCTCCATGTTCCGGAGAAGGAGCTCCTTGCACCCGCCGCCGGCCGGCAGGAGCCCGACGCCGAACTCGACGCAGCCCATGTAGGTCTCGGCCGCGGCGACGACCCGGTGCCCGTGCATGACGATCTCGCACCCGCCGCCCAGGGCCAGGGAGTGCGGGGCCGTGACGACCGGCTTCGGGAAGTACTTCATGGCCATCAGGGCGTCCTGGAGCTGCCTCGAGGCCATGGCGATGTCGTCGAACTTCCCCTCGTTGGCGTACATGACAACCATAAGGAGATTGGCCCCGACGCAGTAGTTCTGGGCCTGGTTCCCCACGACGAGGCCGACCCAGCCGGGCTTGGCGACCTCCTCGAGAGCCATGTAGATGCCTTCGATGAGACCCGGCCCGATGGCCTGAGCCTGGGAGTGGAACTCGAGGCAGGCCACCCCATCGCCCAGGTCGACCAGGCTCACGTCCATGTTCCCGCAGACGATGCCCCTGGACTTCTTGATGTCGGCCAGGACGAAGGTCCGGGGGTCGGTCGGGAGCGGCAGGTAGCTGCGGGTCTTCCAGTCGTAGTAGAGTTTCCGGCCGCTTTCCTCCTTGTAGAAGGAGGTCCTGCCCGACTCGAGGAGGTCCTTGACCCAGTCCGGCACCTCTTCGCCTTCGGCCGTCATCCGCGAGACGCTCTCCTGGAGCCCGATGGCGTCCCAGCTCTCGAAGGGGCCGAGCTCCCAGTTGAAGCCCCACTTCATGGCGTTGTCGATGCTGAAGATGTCGTCGGCGATCTCCTGGGCCACCGAGGCCGCGTAGAGCAGACCCTTCTTGGTCATGGCCCAGACGAACTGCCCAGCCCGGTCCTCGGCCGAGACGAGCATCTTCAGGCGCTCGCCGACGTCGGTGACCTTCTTGGCCGCCTTGAGCGACGGGAAGTCCGGCTTCACCTGGGGGACGTACTCCATGGTCTGGAGGTTGAGGGCGAGGATGGTCTTCGAGCCGTCCGGGTTTCTCTCGACCTTGTAGAAGCCCTGCTTGGTCTTGTCCCCGAGCCACTTCCGCTTCATCATCTCCTCGAGGATGGGCGGCTTCTCAAACGGCTTCTTGGCCTCGGGGGTGGGCATGCAGTCGTAGACGTTCGAAGCCACGTGGTAGAGCGTGTCGAGGCCGACGATGTCGCCCGTGCGGAAGGTGGCGCTCTTGGGACGGCCCATCGGCCGGCCGGTGATGGCGTCGACCTCCTCGACCGTGTAACCCTTCTCCGTCGTGTAGCGCAGGCACTCGAGCATTCCGAAGACGCCGATGCGGTTACCGATGAAGTTCGGCGTATCTTTGCACATCACGATGCCCTTGCCGAGGACGGTCTCGCCGAACCACTTCATGTACTTGACGATCTCCGGGTCGGTCTCCCGGGCCGGGATCAGCTCGAGGAGCTTCATGTAGCGCGGGGGGTTGAAGAAGTGGGTCCCGAGGAAGTGCTTCTTGAACTCGGCCGACCGGCCCTCGAGCATGGCGTTGATGGAAATGCCCGAGGTGTTGGAGCTGACGATGGTCCCGGGCTTCCAGTGCTTCTCGACCTTCTCAAGGAGGCTCTTCTTGATGTCCAGCTTCTCGATGATGACCTCGATGATCCAGTCGACCTCGCCGCACCAGTCGAGATTGTCCTCGAAGTTGCCGATGGTGATGAGATCGGCGCTTTCCGGCACGTAGAAGGCCGCCGGCCGCGCCTTCAGGGCGTTATCGAGCCCTTGCGCCGCGAAGCGGTTCCGGACCTCGGGCGATTCGAGAGTGAGGCCCTTCTTCTTCTCGTCCTCGGTGAGCTCCCGGGGGACGATGTCAAGCAGGTAACTCGGAATGCCGACGTTGGCCAGGTGAGCGGCGATCCCCGCTCCCATGACCCCGGCCCCGAGAACGGCGACCTTGCGGATCTCTCTGGGCACAGGCTTCCCTCCCTTGCCGTGCGTAAGTGATATGGAAACCGGCGTCTTATGGCGGCCGCCGGCGCCGCACCTTCGTCCGGCGACGCGTCATCCCGCCTCAGGCGGCTCCCGGCGGGACGGTGGCTCGGAACCGCCTGCGGCGCGGGACGCGGCCCGTCCGTCCGGTCATCACCTCCCACTCCGCGGCCTGGGGCCGCCTATCCTCCGGGCCGGTCTGTCGCCGGGTCTTCTCTATGTGCGGAACGCCTCACATGCGACCAGGGCTTGGGCGCGGCCTGGGCCGGCCGCCACGCGGAACAGTCCGATGCGGTGGTCAAGAAGCGGCTGACACGCAATTCAGTTTCCTCAAACGACCGTTTGGTTCCTTCCGGCAACCGAAATGCAGGACAATTCCGTTCCGTCCGGCCCGGGGGCAAAGAGGACTCGCCCACTCAGGGGCCAACTCTCCTCGTGTTAGGGGTCCCTTTTCGGGCGCGAGGCCGCCTTTGGAGGCCGTAGCTCATGGGATACGAGATGACCCTCCACGACCTGGAGAACGCGCGGGCGCTGCTGTCCCGCCCGGGTCCTGCGGCACCGGCTGGCCGGCCGGGCTGACATCCGCCCCCTCGCTCCCGCGCCGGACAGCCCGGTTCGTCCTCTCCAACACCGTTCCGGGGCCGAAGGGAACCCTCGTGCTGCGCGCCTCCCAGGAGGAGTTCGGGCGGGCCCTGCGGGCCCACCGGGTGACCATCTCCCGCGCCCCGGAGCCTGGGCAGGAGGGCCTTGTCCGACTCGGGCGACGCAGCCTGATCGTCGAGAGACCCGCGAGTCTCCGGGCCTTCCTTCTGGGGCAGGACCTGGGCGACCCTAGGGAGCGACCAGCTCCAGGGCCGTCTCCACGAACTGCTTGAGGGAGTTCCTGGTCCAGCCCAGCGTGTCCTTGCGGATCACCCCCATCCGGTCGATGTGGAAGGTCCGGGGGACGGCGGTGACGCGGTAGAGAGTGAAGGCCCGGTGGTCGGGGTCGAGGAGGACCCGGTGGCCGGTCCGGCCGAGGAAGGCCAGGTCGTCGACTGTGCCCTCGGAGACGATGACGAGGTCGAAGACCCTCTCCTCCAGCTCCCGCCTGGCGTAGCGCAGCTGCAGCACCTGCTCGCGGGATGGCGGCGACCCGTGGCTGAAGAAGATGAGGGCGAAGGGCCGTCCCTGGAAGTCGGTCGGGAGGCTCACCTTCTCCCGCGTGGCCAGGTCCTCGAGAGCGACCGGCGGAGCCGGCTTACCGACCGCGGGTAGGTCGCGTTTGGGTCCGGCCGGGTGGAGCCCGTAGGCCGCGAGGGCCCCCAGGAGCAGGGCGACCACGAGGAGGCCGGCGGTCGCCCGGGTCACTGTCCGCCCCCACCCCCGGTGAGGTCGGTGACCGTCTCCCGGACGGCCCCGGGGGACTCCTTCACGGACCACCCCGTCATAGTCCGGTGGACGAGTCCCGCGCGGTCGACGAAGACCGTGTGGGGGATGAACGTCACCCCGTAGGCCGAGAATGCCTCTCCGCTAGGGTCGAGGAGGACCGGAAAGCCGGTCGGGGCGAGGTACTCGAGATCGGCCCTGGTGCCCGGGGTGACGACGAAGGCCGTGAAGCCCCTCTCTCCGAACTCGGTCAGGTGGGCCTTGAGGCCCTCGACCTCCTGCCGGCACGCGTGGCAGCCCTGGGAGAAGAACAGCAGAAGAAACGGCCGTCCCGCGAGCTCGGTCGGGATGCGGACCGGCAGTCCGGTGGCCGCGTCGGTGAGGGTCACCACTGGGGCCGGCTGTCCCGCCTCGAGCCCACCTACTTGGGCGCGCTGGGGAGCCGTGTACCACCGGAAGACGGTCCAGGTCGCCCCCACGACCACCAGCGCCAGTATCAGAAGAATCGTCGCCTTCCTCAATCTGCCATCCCTTCCCACCGGCCTCAGGGGTTGAGCCCCGCCCGGGGCCGGGTAAGCTACCCTCCGGTGACCAGAACCCACGGGGGTTGGAGCGTGTCCGTCACCGACATCATCCTGCACCTCGGAGCCGTCTCCGCGGTCTATTTCCTGACGACGATGCTCCTCGCCCTCATCCGCGAGGAGCCTGGGGCCACGCTGAAGGCCTGGGGCCTCGGCGTGAGCCTGACCATCATGGTCATCGCCGCGGCCTTCCGGCCCACGCCCGATACTCGAGTGGACCCGACCTTCCGGCACCCGCCCCGGGTCCCGGCCGTCGAGCTCCGGGACCACGGCTTCGAGCTCCCCGGCGACGGAGCGGCCGGCCGGCCCTAGACCGCGCGCTAGGGAAGGTCGCGCCCGCTCGAGCTGAACGTCAGGCGGGTGTGCTTCACCCCGCGCAGACTGCCCAGGCGGTCGGCCATCTCCCGGATGGACGCCGCACGCCCCTTCACCACCAGGGCTTCGAAGCAGTTGTGGTGGTCGAGGTGGACGTGGATGGCCGAGACGACGTTCTCACCGTAGTCGTGCTGGACCCCGGTGAGGGCCTCCACCAGTCCCTTGGTGTGGTGGTCGTAGAGGAGGCTCACGACGCCGACGACGTCCGCCTCACCTCCGGACCACTCCTCCTCGACGAGGCGGTCGCGGATGAGGTCGCGCAGGGCCTCCGAGCGGTTCTGGTAGCCCTTCCGGCCGATCAGGCGGTCGAAGCGGTCGAGAAGCCTCTCGTCCATGGAGACGCTGAAGCGAGCCAGCCGGGCCATCCGACCCCGCCCCCTTCCTCCCGGCGCCGAGCCGGCGCCCGCAGAGACAACATACCCCGCCGGGGGGCGTCTGTAAAGGAGGAAGGCGGCCGGCCGGGGGGGCTGGTGAGTAAGCCGGAACCGGCCGGTCAGGTAACGCGGGCGCGCGGCCCCACCCGTTACTCGCCGGCCGACTCGAGGTGGACGTAGTCCTTGAAGACGTAGCCCTCGCGGCCGTCGGCGAAGCGCACCTCAACCCAGAGACCCTTGACTTCTTTGACGATGACCGGCGTCCCTTTCTCGGCCCGGAAGAGTGAGACCTCCTTGCTGGTCGGTCCGCGCCTCACGTTAACGTCGTGACTGGAGATGCTGCCGAAGGCCGTGAACTTATCGGGGACTTCCGTCTGGAAGAGGTCCAAAGTCTTGAGCTGGAACTTCTGATAACCGAGCACCAGGACGGCCAGCTTCTTCTCCGTCGGCTTCACGGCCGCCGTCGTGAGGCCTTCGTAGTCCGTCAGGATCGGCTCTTCCTTGGCCTTGATCTCCTTGGCCAACTCACGCACGTTACCCAAGGTCGGGTTCCTCCTCCCCTCCGGGCCGGAGCCCGCGCCACAATCCTATTCGCCCGGGGGAGATTTGTGTACAATTAGCCAGGAGGTCGGCCATGACGACCTGCTCCAGGAGCCCCGGAACCGAGGCTCATCCGGCCGGAGAGGACCGGCGGCATCAGGCCCGCCGCCGGGCGGTCATCGTCACCTCGGCCGCCGGCCAGGAGGACCCCGCCTACATCGCCCGGCTGGTCGAGCCCTCCGACATCGTCATCGGCGCCGACGGGGGCGCCGCGGTGGTTCTCCGCCTCGGGCTGCGTCCGGACCTGGTGGTCGGCGATCTCGACTCCCTCGACCCGGTCGCCCTCCGGGAGGTCGAGGCTGTCAGCCCGGTCGAGGTCCACCCGGTCCGGAAGGACAGGACAGACACCCACCTGGCCATAGAGCGGGCCCGGGCCCAGGGTGTCTCGGAGATAGTCGTCTGCGGGGCTTTCGGGGACCGGCCCGACCACAACCTGGGGCTCCTGCTGCTCGTGGCCGGGCTCGAGGCGCCTCCCCGCGTGCGGCTGGTGGGCGCCCGCTATGAGGCCTTCATCGCCCGGGGACGGTCGGAGCTCTCCGGCCGCCCGGGCGACGTGGTCTCCCTCCTGCCCCTCTCACCGACCGTCACCGGGATAACTACGGAGGGCCTCCTCTACCCCCTGGAGGGGACCGTCCTATCCTGGGGCGAGACCCTCGGGGTGAGCAACGAGATGCTCGGGAGCGAGGCCGCGGTCACCTGCGAGACTGGCGTCCTCCTCGTCGTCCACCTCAAGGGGCGGTGGTAGCCCGGCCTCGGTGGGCGCGCCGGCCTCGGCGGCAGGCCCCCGGCCTCGGTGGGCGCGCCGGCCTCGGCGGCAGGCCCCCGGTCTACGCGGCGGCCCCGCCCCCCGGACGGTCCTCGTCCCGGTCTACGGCCCGGACGAGGTCGAGGACGAAGGTCGCCGCCCTGTCCACCGTGACCGGGTCGACGTTCTCGAAGACGTCCGTCGGCCAGTGGTAGTTGACGAGGAACCCGTCCGGCCCCTCGGCCCAGACGGCGAGCGCCCGGCAGCCGGCCGCCAGGACCGGAGTGGCGTCGGTGTAACCGAGATTGCAGGCGGAATCCCGGACGTTCCAGTCCGGACGAGCGGCCCCGAGACGTCTGGCCAGGGCCAGGAGGCCGGGGTCCATCCGGAGGGGGAGGATGATCCCCTCCCGGGTGAGGTGTCGGAGGTCGCCGGCCCCGAGGTTGTCGAGGACCAGGATGTCGGCGTCGCCGAGCTCGTCCCGGTGGGCGTCGACGAACCTCCGTGACCCGGCCGGGTATCCGCTCTCCTCGGCCCCGGTCACCACGCACCAGACCTCGGTCCGCTCGAGCGGCTCCGCCGCCAGTCGCTCGGCCACGGCCAGCGCGACCCCGACGCCCGAGGCGTTGTCGTTGGCCCCAGCCACGTAGGGCATGACGAGCTCCCGATGCACGAGGGTGCCGAGACCGTAGGCGGCCACGGCCGCGAGGAGCGATCCGACCGCCCGCAGGACCAGGACGGCCGTCCCGGCCGGGCCGGGCGGGGCGGCCCCTAAGGCCCCGCCCCCGAGGGCGACGACCAGGGCTGGCAGAACGAGAAGCCCGATGACACTCGCCAAATTGACCATGTGGGTCAGCCGCAGCCTCTTAAGCTGTCTCGGCTCATAGAGGAGAGCGGCCCGGGTGCTGTCGACGTGGGCCATGAGGACCACCCGCCTCGGAGCGCCCGACCCGACCGAGGCCGGTATCCTCGTCCAGACGTTCTGGCTCGGACGACCGGGAAAGAGGCGGCCGACCTCACCTCGCCCGGAGGCAAGGAAGCCGTAGATGACGAGGTTCAGGGCGGAGACGATGAGGGCCCCGGGAGGGCACAGCCACAGGAGGACCCCGGCGGCGACCATGAGGAGCCCGACAAGCCCCCAGGGCAGGCTGTAGGTATGGCAGCACCGGAAGGGCTGGACCTCGGCCGCGCTCCCCCATCTTTCCATCTCGGCCCTGGCGTACTCCGAACCTCGTCGCTCGGCCTCCGTGCACGAGCCCCGGGGACCGATGTCCACCGCGAGGCGGCGGATGTGCTCCATCGCCCGGGCTCCGAGGCCCGCGCCGTCACCCGACCCCTGCGTCCGTCTCAAGTCCGTCATCCTCCGCGACCTCCCCGCTTCGCGCCCGACCGCGATCGCCGTCCGCTTCGGTGGGCCCGGAGTCATTTCCTTCCCCGGACCGTTGACATCGGCCGGAAAACGCGGGTAAGATATCGCCATCTATCGGGCACAAGTGACTGGTGATGACGGGGAAAGTGGGAGTCTGACCGGTCGGTCCAAGAGAGCCGGGCCTAGGCTGCGAGCCCGGCACCGCGGCGCTCCTGACCCGCCCCTGAGCCGGAGGTGACGAGCCTCCCGGCCGACCCCGGCCGTTACCCCGGGGAAGCGTCCCGCGCCGCGCGGCCCCGGTCGCGGCGGCCGGTGCGCCAGAGTGGGCCTCACAGGCCAACCAAGGTGGTACCGCGGAACGACCCCTCCGTCCTTGCTCGGAGGGGTCGCCTTCACCTTGGGGGTGGGGCCGGTGGGCGCGGCTGAACGGGAACGATACGGCTCGATGGGCAGGGAGGCGACGGGGGCCGTACCCCGGACCCCCCTCCCGGCCTTCCTCCCCGTCGCCTTCGTCGGCGCCGGCTCGATGGCCCGGGCCCTGGTCGGGGGCCTTCTCGCGGCCGGCTTCGCCGGCCCGGCCGACGTCCGTGTGACCAACCGGTCCGACCGTGAGCGCCTCCGGTCGATGGCCGAGACCTTCAAGGTCCGCACCTACCGCGGCGGGGCGCGGGGCCGCGCGGCCACCCTCCGCGGGGCGAGGGCCGTCGTCCTGGCGACCAAGCCGCAGGACGCCCCTGTCGCCCTCGACCAGTGTCGCGAGGTCCTCGAGACCCTCGGCGAGCGCCCCCTCGTCATCTCGGTCGTCGCCGGCCTCTCCACCCGGGCCGTCGAGGACCGCCTGCCGCCCGGCACCCCGGTGGTCCGGGCGATGCCCAACACCTCCTGCCAGGTGGGCCGGTCGGCCACGGCCCTGGCCGGGGGGAGGTGGGCCGCGGAAAGCGATCTCGAGGCGGCCAGGCTCCTTTTCGGGTCGGTCGGCTTCGTCGTCGAGGTCCCGGAGGAGCAGATGGACGCCGTGACCGGTCTCTCGGGGAGCGGCCCCGCCTACATCTACCTCATGCTCGAGGCGATGACCGAGGCCGGGGCCTCCCTGGGGCTACCCCCCGACCTGGCCTACCGCCTGGCCCTGGAGACCCTCCGGGGGGCGGTCTCGACAGCCCTCCTCACGAGTGAGAGCCCCGCGGAGCTGAAGCGCCGGGTGACCTCGCCCGGGGGGACCACCATGGCCGGGCTGGCGGTGCTCGAGGAGTCGGGCTTCAAGCGGGCGGTCATCGAGGCCGTACGGCGAGCCTCGGAGCGCTCCGCCCAGCTGGCCGCGCACGGCCGGACTTCCGGGTACCGGGCCGAAGGGGACCGCCCGGCCTAGAGGTCGAAGGACATCATCGCCAGCGTCTCCCGGCGGTACCAGCCGAGACGCTCGTAGAACTCGACGGCCTCGACGTTCTCCACGTGGACGAAGATGTGGACCTTCCCGGCCCCGACCTCCCGCAGGGCCTCCAGGGCGCGGCGGGTGAGGGCCGTCCCGAGACCCCGCCGCCGCCAGGCGGGATCGACGGCGAGATGGTGGAGGTAGCCTCGCCGCCCGTCCCACGCCCCGAGGACAGCCCCGATGACGCGGCCGCCCGCCCGGGCGACGAACGAGGTCCCCGGGTTCCGCTCGAGGAAGGCGGCGAGTCCCGCCGGGTCGTCACCGCGTCCGAGGCCCACTCCGGGACCGGACCGGCTCCAGAGGTCGAGGACTTGGGGGATGTCCTCGGGGCGGAGCTCCCCCAGGGCTTGAGTCTCCGGCTGGATATGGCAAGGGTCCATATCGGTCGAACCTCCGTGGTCGGCCCTCCGGACTGGGGGGCCGGCGGTGAACCGGCTAGCGCCGGCCGTAGCGCAGGGCAACGAAGCTCAAGAAAACCGCCCCCAGGGTGGCGGCGAGCGCGGGGAAAAGTTCCGGGCGGGCGTAGACGCTGAACCCCAGGGCGTTGATCGTCGCGTAGAGGAGGGCGCCCAGGGCCACCAGGGCAGCGGACAGGCCCCAGGGCCGCCCACGGAGAAGCCCGTAGCCCCCGGCCACGGCCGCGACGGCCGCCGCGACCTCGGCCGCCTGGTGGAAGACGAGGTAGGTCCCGTTCTCCACCGTCCACAGACCGCCAGTCATCCCCCCCTGGAGGATGAAGCTCACCCAGTAGCCGGCGATGAACAGGCCGGCCAGGATGAGGAAGACGCCGACGAGGAAGGCTGGCCACGTGTAGGGGTTGACGTGGTGGTACCGCCGGGTTCCCCGGTAAGCCATGTGGTCACTCCCAAAGAGGCCGAGGCTCGCGCGCGCTCATCCCGTAGTATAACCACGCCCCCGGGAAAAGGCAAAGGACCCCGGCGGCCCGGCCCGGCTGGAGGGAAGGCCGGTCCCCTGTGGAAGAAGGTGGTCGAAGAGGCGGCCGCCGGGACGGTAATGCAGCCGCCGGGGCGGCGAGGCGCCGCCGGGACAGGCGGGGTGGGAATCGGTGCATCTTCGCGACAGCGTCGTCATCGTCACCGGGGCGTCCCGAGGGATAGGCCGGGCCATCGCCGACCGGCTCGCCGCAGAGGGGAGCCTTCTCGTCCTCGTGGCCCGCTCGGCCGGAGGAGGGGGACAGGGAGAGGGAGAGGGACCCGCCCCGCGGTGGGTGACCGGGGACGTCGTCGACCCGGACACGGCCCGGAAAGCGGTGGCCGCCGCCCTCGAGAGCTTCGGCCGCCTCGACGCGGTCATCAACAACGCCGGGCTCGGCCTCCGGGCCCCGGTCTGGCGCATCGCCCCCGAAGACCTCCGGTACGTGCTCGACGTCAACCTCATCGGCCCTCTCAACTTCATCCGGGCGGCCGTACCCCCGATGGTCGAGCGGGGGCGAGGCCTGATTGTCAACGTCTCCTCGGCCGTGGCCCGCCGCCCGGTCCCCTCGCTCGGGGGCTACGCGGCCACCAAGGCCGCCCTTCTCTCCCTCTCCGAGACCCTCCGGATGGAGCTCTCCGGTACGGGCGTCGAAGTCCTCTCCGTCCTTCCCGGCTCGGTCGAGACCGGCTTCAAGTCCGCCGCCCGGGGCGAGCCCTACCCCGAACGACCGGGCGCGGTGCGCCTTGAGCCCACGGACGTGGCCGACCGGGTCGTCCGGGCCATGGCCGCCGGCAGGCGGGAGGTTGCGGTGCTCTCGCGGAGCGAGCGCCTGGCCCTCCTCGCCGGCCGGGTCGCGCCCGGTCTCGTGGAGAAGGCCCTGCTCAGGCGATACGGTGGTGGCGGGTCTCCGGGCGACGGACCCGGCCAAGGAGTCTGAGAAGCCCCCACCAGGCCGCCATCCGGACCAGGAAGAACGCTTCCCTCAGTCGCAGGATGATATGAGGCCCGGCGACCGGCGAGGGTGAGGCGGACGGTCGGCGGCCTCGGGACCGGTCTTCGAGGATTCGCTCGGCGCTCAGGAGCTGGAGCCCCCACATCCCGCGGAAGAAGGTGGATTGTGCTCGGGCGAGCCACCCCGTGAGGTTGACCCGCCCCCAGTCCCCTATCCGCCGGAGCGTCGTCCACCCCCGCTGGAGAGCCGCCCGGGTGCCGCTGGCGACCTCCGTTCGGAGAGCCTGGTAGACCTCCTGGCGTGCCTCGAAGAACGCCAGCTGGAGCCTGGAGAGCTCGAGGTCGGCAGCCTCGTCGGCCAGGGCCTGGGCCCGGGCCGCCGCCGCGGACGGCTCCTGCGGTCTCCAGCGGGCGGCGGGCGGCTCCAACCTCTCCCCCGGAACGGCGGGCGGACCCTCTCGTCTCATTCCGGGAGCGGCCCTCGGCCGCCGCCCGGCCGCTCCCAGAAGATACGCGGCTTCATCCAGGAGGGCCCGGGCCAGACGGATGCCGGCGAGCTTCCGGGTGGCGCCTTCGGTCGTCGAGCCGAGGAAGTCCAAGACGTCGAGGGGGGGTCTCTCGATCAAGGGCGGGGCCGGCATCCGCAGGCGCACGTCCTGTCCGTCAAGCTCGAGCAGGGCGCCGAAGGCCTCCTCCAGGCACTCGTAGTAGCGTCCGAGCCCGGCGTCGCCGAAGACCCCGGCCGCGAAGTCCTCGATGAGCTGGCCCAGGTCGGCTTCCGGGTCCCAGGCCAGCCGGGCGAAGAGCCAAGGGTTAAGAGGCACCGTCACCCAGGGCCGGTCCGAGGTCATCAGGGCCCCCACCGTGCGGATCCCGGCAGCCCGGTAGGCGGCGAGATCCTTGGCCATCACCCGCCCGAGCGGCGGGAGCATCGATTTGAAGAGGACGGCGTCGAGGTAGTACTCGAAGACCCTCGGCTCCCGTCCGAAGACGCCGACGTTTTCGAGGAGGTCGCGGTGGTAGGCCCGGTTGACCTCGCACGACGGGTCGGCGAGGGCGTGGGCGTAGCACCTTTCCCGAGGGGCGTAGAGCAGGACGACGTTGGGTCTCGGCCGGACCCGGCCCGGGGGTCGGCGCGTGTCATGGTAGGCCAGGAAGGTCAGGACGGCCTCGGGGTGGACCTCCTCGAGAGCCTCGGCCGCGGCGTTCACCGCCAGAAGAGCCTGGTCCGAGGGGCTGAAGCCCCAGCACCGCAGGCATCGGCACCAGCCTTCGTCGACCACATCGTCCGGCCAGAGATGATAGACGTCCGGCCCCGGGTGGGCGTCAAACCAGGCCCGGGCGTTCCGGCGGACCAGTTCGAGCCCGGCCGGCCCGGTCGGGCAGAAGTTGTGGTCCGGAGTACGGCGGGCCCCGTCGTAGCGGAACAACTCAGGCCTCGAGGAAAACAGGCGTCTCGGGACGAGCCCGCTCAGGCCGTGCCCCCCGAACTCGAGCGTCAGGCCCCTCCTCCTCGCCCCGGGGGCGGCCCGGACCAAGGCCTCCCGCCAGAAGCGGGCGGGGCGCCCGCCCAGCACCGGGGGCGGGAACTCGTGCAGGAACAGGCCTGTCAGCCGGTTGCGCGCCGTCCACTCGGTCCAGCCCTGGATGTCACCGAGGTAGATATCATGGCCGAGGATGAGCGAGCGCCCGGCCAGGGCCGGCTCTCCTGTCCGGACCCCGAGGCTCAGGCGCACCTCGTCCATCCGGGGGATCCTTTCCCCCACCGGCCCGGGGTAGTACCAGCGGCAGCCGAGTTCCTCGAGGAGGTCATAAACGGCGTAGAGGAGGCCCCGCGGGCCGGCCGCCTCCACCCTCACCCCGCTGGCCGAAACCGTCCAGCGGAAAGCGTCGGGGTCGGGCCGGCCGCCGTCGGCCGGGCCCGACGGCGTCTCAACCAGCTCGATTAGGCGCTCGGCCGGAGCGACAGGGACCTCACCCGGACCCCGGGCGGGCGTGAGGACGCTGACCCGGCAGCCAGCCAGGCGCGAGAGATAGCGGGCCAGTTCGACGGCGGCCAGCCGGCCCGGCTCGCTCCGTCCCGCGTAGAGCACCGGGAGACCCTCGCCTCCGCGGGATGCCACGAGCAACGACGGAGCCTTCGGTCCGTCCGCCACGACGGGCTCACCCCTCGGGGTGACATAAACTGTCGCCGGTAGAGTTCTACCCGCGGCCCCCTCATCCTGCCCGCGGGGAGCCTTCATCCTGCCGGCGAGGAGGCTGGGGTCGTTCCGCTCGTCCGACGGTGGGCAGCGAGGCCGGCTCCGGACGGCGGCTCGTCTCCGGTGCCGGTTCAGTAGTGCCTTACCACCACCTCCTTGCCCAGGGTCCGGAGGTGGGCAACGAGATCCTCGACCACCTGGTGCTTGATGGCGAGCTCCGGCGGGACGTCCGGACTCTGGTGGGCCGGGTTGATGGCCCGGCCGACGATGAGCTTCAGCCGGTCGGCCCGGAGGAGCAGGGCGCCGAGACGGCTCGCCCCGTCCCGGCGGCCCTCGAGGTCCCTCACCCTCCGCCCGGCCCTGAGGGTCTCGAGACACCGGTACAGGGTGAGGGTGCCCTCGGTCATGAGATCTATCCCCTCAAGGCGCCCGGTCGGGGGGACGCCGTCGTCCGGGAAATCGAGGTCGACCTGTATCTCCCGGCCGAGCTCCCGGGAAACAAGGTTCCCCGTCGTCCCGCCGCAGACGACCTTCCAGCCGGGTCCGTCCATGAGCTCGCCGGTCGCCGCCGCGTCGTCGCGGCGGTCACGGGGTGGGCCGATGAGGGCCGTCAGGAGGCGCGGGCGGCGGATACGCACGATCACAACCGTCGCGTCGTCGCCGGGACGGCCGGCGTAGAGCCTAGCGACGAGGGCGGCCGTCTCCCGGGCCATGTCGGCCGCGTCCAGCCCGGAGGCGGCGAGGCGGGCGAGATGGGAGCCGACCCTCTCCCAGCCCCATCCGAGGTTCCACACCCCGCCTATCCCCGCGTGGAGGACACCGTCGCTCACCAGAGCGACCCAGGTCCCGTCGGCCACCTCGAAGACGGTCTCCTTCACCGTCCGCCCGTGGATGTCGCGCTCGTGGCGCGCGATCTCGAGGAGGCCGTCCCCGCACCCGACGAAAGCCGGCGGGTTGTCGTACTCGGCGAGATAGGCCCGGCCCGCGGGTGAGAGGTGGAGAAGGCTGAAGGTGCTGTAGGCCAGGTCGCGGACCCGGCAGACCGGCAACGTCTCGGAGAGGGCCTCGACCACCGCCTCGAGCGGAAGCCCCTTCTCCAGCATCGATGTGGCGATGGTCACGGTGAGCGAGGAGAGGATGTTGGCCTTGACCCCGCTGCCGAGCCCGTCGGACACGGCGATGATGACCCCGCCCGGAATGTCGAGCCGGCGGACGCTGTCCCCGCAAAGCTCCTCTCCGTCCTTGTTCAGCTGAACCTGGGCGATGTCAAAGTGGAGAGCCACGCCTGACGGGCGCCGGATGCCCGAGAGAAGGTGGGCCTAGCCCTGCCCTCCGGTCGCCGCCCCCTCCTTCTGCATGAAGTCGATAAGCCTGGTGAGGATGACCTTGGTCTCGGCGGTCGTCTCCCCGAGGAGCCCGGCTATCTCCTGAGCGACCTTCATCTGCTTGGAGATGACCTCGCGGGCCCGCCCGACGGTCTCGCTCCTCAGCTCCTCAAGCTGCTGGCGCTGGCTGGCCGCTGCCGTGTGGTCGATGAAGATGCCGACCACCGCATCGCGCTTCCCAAGGTGGAAGATGGTCTGCTGGGTGAGGAGCCCGCGGTCGGGGTAGGCCGCCTCGGTCTCGACCGTCGTCCGGTCCCGGAGGACCGCCCGGAACGTCGCATCGTCGATGATCTCGCCGATGGGCCGGCCGGAAAGGTCCTCGTCGTGCCCCATTCGGAACATCGCTCGGAAGGCGCCGTTGGCGTCGAGGATTCTGAGGTCGCGGTCGACCGCGACCACGCCGAAAGGCGACGAGGCGATCACGAGGTTGGAGACGGACTCGGCCATCTCGCGCATGTGGGGCATGCACATGTCCAGCTCGGCCATACCCTGGTGGACGGCCACGGCCTTATCCCGGCAGGTCGCGTACCCGCAGACCCCGCAGTTAAGCTCGTCCTCCGGCCCGGTCTTACCGATGCGGGCCAGAATCTCCCGTATCTCGGCCTCGGTGGGTCCCTCCCGGGGCGGACAGCGGTCGCGGTAGGTCCGGTGGAGGTCGGCGTCCGGGAGCTCCGGTCGGCCGGTGCCGGGCCCGGACCTTCCGGCCCGCTCTCTCCGGCGGGTCTCGACGAAGCCGAGGAGCCTCTGCCGCCGGACGGCCGGGCTCGTCCCGTCCTCCGGCATGGCCGGCCCGGCGACGCAGCCTCCCCGGCAGGCCAGCATCTCGACCAGGCGGATACCCTCGAGCCCGGACGCCCGAGAGTCCGGTGCGGCCGCGGACAGGGCGGCGAGGAGCTCCCGGCAGGACTCCATGCCGCTCACGGCGAGCCACCTACCTGAGAGCAGGTCGGTGGGAAGAGCGGCGGTGCGGAAGGCCCCGCCTTCCACCGGGAAGAGCGGGGCGACCTCCGGCCAGTAGCCGTCGAACTCGGACGGGTCCGCGCCGGGAAGGCCAAGACCCTCCTCGACGAGCCAGTCCGAGAGCTCCTCGAAGGTCAGGGCGGCGTCCACCGCCCCGGCCACCTCCGGCCGCTCGGCCTCGTCCTTCTTGGCCACGCACGGCCCGACGAAGACGACCCGGACCCCGGGCCTGGACCTCTTGAGGGCCCGGCCGTGGGCGATCATCGGCGAGACGACGGTCGAGGCGTACCTGACGGCCGCGGGGTAGGTGGTTTCCATGAGGTTGACGACCACGGAGCACGACGTGGTGATGAGCGGCCGTGGGCCGCCCGGCGCGCCGTCCTCGTCCCCGAGCTCCCGCCGGAGAGCGAGCGAGACAAGCTCGGCTCCGACCGCCGTCTGCTCGACGGCGGCGAACCCGAGGGCTCGGAGAGCCCCCACCACCCGCAGGGGCTCATCGAGACCGAAAGCGGCGGCGAAGGACGGGGCCAGGCTGGCCACGACCGTCTCTCCGGCTTCGAGCCATTTCCGCACGCGGTGAGCGTCCGGCCGCACTTTCTTGGCCTTCTGGGGGCAGACCCGGAGGCACTCACCATCGAGAATGCAGCGCTCCTTGACGACTTCCGCGTGGAGGGCCCGGCCGCCGGCCGTCGCCGTCTCGGGCCGGCTCTCGGCCAGCCGTATGCGGATGGCCTTGACCGGGCAGGCCCGCACGCACTTGTAGCAGTCCTTGCATTTGGCCTCGATGGTGGTGATGATGGGCACAACCGCCACCGTCCCTCCGCGAGCCTCGCCCGAGCCCCGCCCTTCCGCGAGCCTCGCCCGAGCCCCGCCCTTCCGCGAGCCTCGCCCGAGCCGCCGTCCGACGCCACCTCCGCCAGCCGAGCCGGCCGCGCCGGGCGCTAGAGCCGGGCCAGGACCTCTTCCTCAAAGAGACGCGGGACGTCCCGGGCGAAGACACCGAGGAAGAGGCGCTCGTCGATCCTGACCGTCGTCCCCTCGGTGCACTGGTCCAGGCAGAAGCACCCCTTCAGCTCCACCCGGCCGGCGAGACCGCCCTCCTCGATGAGCCTCCTGAAGGTGCCGACGACCTCCCCCGCTCCGCGCTTGAAGCAGGACGAGCCGACACAGACAGTCACCGTGACCAAGAATCGTCATCTCACTAACTTTGTGCTTCGCTTCACAAATCGTTCAGCCCCAATCTACCAGCTCCCGCGGGCAGGGTCAAGTCGGAGGGCTACTCTACCAGCTTGTCCCAGGCAATCCCGGGTCGGACCGGGGGCATTCTATAGCGGCGGACCAAAAGGAGGGATGAGAGGCATGATCCTTAACTGCCGGAAGTGTGGAAACGTTTGGCCGGAGACCGTCCCCAAGGCCGTTCCACCCAAACACTGCCCGAAGTGCGGGGCTCCGGACGTTGTCCGCGGCTCTTCCCCGTCTCCCGGGGGGACGCCCGGACCGACCGGCACAAGCCCGTGCTGACGCCGGCGGCAGCCCTGCGGGACTGCGGCGACGGTGGGGTTGTCACGAACGCCCCAGGCTGGTAGAATGGGTAGCGGCAAGACCAAACCTAATAGCGGAAGTCAGCTTCCTTCGGGGCCGGGTGAGGGCGAGAGCCCAATTCCCGACCGGCGGTGATGCCCCTTCGGGGACGAGCCCGCGAACCTCAGGGCCGATCCGGTGAGACTCCGGAGCCGACAGTAAAGTCTGGATGGGAGAAGGAAGGCCTGGACTCAGCTTGCTCATGGCCGTTTTTCTCTTGCGCGCTCCGAAGGTACCCTTCGGGGCGCGCTCTTTCTGGGGGCTGACGGACGCGATACCAACGGGAGGAGCCAGTCAGATGTCCACCGCGAACCACGCCAGCACTCCAGCCGTCGCCCCCGAGGCCGCCCGGCGCGGGGGAGCCCAGAGCGCCGTCGCCACCGCGCCGGCGAAACCGGGTAGTCGCACCCGAGCGCTCGTGCGCATCGGAATGCTCGGAGCCGTCGGCTTCGCCCTGATGTTCACGGAGTTCGCCATCCCGGGTTTCCCGACGTTCCTCCAGTACGACCCCGGTGACGTCCCGGCCCTCATCGGCGGCTTCGCCATGGGACCCGTGGCCGGGGCCGCCGTGGCCCTGGTAAAGGGTCTTCTCTTCCTCATATCGGGCAAGGACGAGGCCGGCTGGCTCGGGACGGCCGCGAACCTCGCCTGCAGCCTATCCCTCGTCGTCGCGGCCGCTGTCGTCTACGCGCGCGTCCGGACGCGGAAGGGGGCCCTGCTGGGCCTCGGCCTCGGCGTCGTCTCCATGGTCGCCGTGATGAGTGTCCTCAACTATCTCGTCTTTCTCCCGGCCTACGGCCTCCCGCCCGCGGCCGTCCCGGACGCCGTCCGCATGACCATGGGCTTCAACCTGGTCAAGGGAGTCCTGACCGCCACCCTGACTTTCATCGTTTACAAGAGGGTGAGCCCGCTCCTGCGGAGCTAGACCGCTCGCCCGGGTCCGTCGCCCCGCCGTCCCGGCCGGCCGCCCGGGCGGGCGGCGTGACCGCGCCTCCCGCCCGCTAGGCGCCGGCCCCGGGCGGCGTCAGCGGGCCTCCCGTCCCGCCGCCCTCGCCCTCGCCGGGGTCGCGGGGCGGGAGGCCGAGCCGGTCCTCCTCTGACAGCTCGACCTCGACCCCGAGCTCCTCAGCCTTGGCCAGGAACTCGAGAACGGTGCTGATGACCTCGGCGTGCGACCAGGTCAGGGGAGCCACCGACAGGGGCTGGCCCGAGTAGGGGTGGAGCTGCTCGGGGAGGTGGCCGCCGGGCATGGCGTGGCTCCGGACCCACTCCAGGATGGAGAGGGCCACCTTGAGCTCGTCGGCCGTCCGCGCCTTGGCCGCATACCACCGCGCCACCCACAAGGTGCAGATGATCCAGGGGTTCCCGGGCACCCGCTCGACGTCGTCGCTCTTCTTGAAGTAGTAGTCGTTGGTGTAACGGGCCACTCCGCCCACGTCGGTGGACACCCACAGGCGGTCCCGGACAAGCTGCATGGTCCGGACGACGCGCTCGTCGTCGGCGGGCAGGAGCCCGAAGAGGATGACCCCGAAGAGGCTGGCGTCGAGCGTGTAGTCGGGCGACAGGCCGGCCTCGGCGTTGACGTAAACCCCCCGGAGGAAGCGGCCGAGCTTCGAGTCGTACAGGTGTTCCAGGACCGCCTCCCTGACCTCCTCTCCCGCCTCGCGCCAGCGCTTCGCGGCGGGGTCCCCGAAGAGCTCCCCGAAGTAGGCCGCAGCCAGGAGACCGGCGTAGGTCGCCGCGGCCGTATAGGTGAAGACGCCCTGCCGCTCTTCCCACAAGTCCCAGCTCGGACGGGGGAGCTTCGTCTCCGGGTCACGGTAGCCGGCCAGGAACTCCGCGGCCGGCTCCACCAGGGTCTGGTAGACGGAGTCGATGAACTCAACGTTGCGGTCGCACCGGAAGTGGTTGCCCAGGGCCCAGAGAACGCTCGCCGTCTCGTCCTCCTGGACAGGCAGGACGAACTCCGCCTTGGAGACCCACGGATGCCAGCTGGAGCCAACCGAGCCGTTGGGGTGATACTTGTGCCAGAGGAAGCCCTCCCGGCTAATCGCCCGCTCGCAGAAGCGGAAGAACCGCCGGGTGATGGCGTGGTACCCGGCGAGGTCGAGGGCGTAGGCGACCATGGCCCCGTCCCTCGGCCAGACGTAGCTGTAATGGTCCCGGTTGTGGCGGAGGATGTCGGTGTCGTTGGCGGCCACGATGCCGCCCCTGTTATCGAGCTGGGTGCGGACCACGAGGACGCTCCTCTTGAAGAACGAGGCCAACTCGGGCGGAAGATGTCCGAGGCGCGCCTCCTCTCTCGACACCCAGCCGCGCCAGAAGGTTGCCGTTTCGGCGAGAAGCCGCTCGGGCCCGGCCGACAGGGCCAGGCCGTGGACAGCGCGGGCGCTGTCGAACCCTACTCCCGCGGCTATCCAGTAGTAGAGGGTCTCCGCCCCGCAGGGAGCGAGCTCGAGGTCGAACCCGATAGCGCTGTCAACCGACCCCTGGGAGATGAGATGCCCCTCGAGCTTCCCGTCCTCGGCGTCGCGCCAGGTCCCCTCCGCCCCGGCGAACCGCTTCCGGCCGGTGGAGAACTGGACGATGCCCCGCCCCGCGCCTTCCCCCGCCCCGGTTCCGACGCGACCGTCAATGATGAAGCAGCGGTTCCGCTTATAGTGGTAGATGGCCCGCAGGTCCGGGTCGAAGAGAGCCGTGTCTCCGATGTCCGACTCGTCGATGTTGAAGTCGTTGGCGAAGAAGACCCTCACCGCCCGGGAGTCGGCCCGGAGGTTCTCGACCTTGACCTTCTTCATGTAGAGGTCGGAACGGTAGTGGACGGCGTCGTTCACCGTTAGGCGGAGGCCGACGGTCTCGTTCTCCGCGACGCAGTGGGTGACCAGGGTATCGGGGAGGAAGTCGAGGCTCTTGGACCAGCTCGGCTCGTCTATCCAGGTGAAGTGGCCGTCGGACCAGAACCCCATCATGTTCCGCCTGCCCTCGATCTGGTTCATCATCCCGACGTAGGGGTAGTAGAGGTCCCGCATCACGAGGTCGCCGTCAAGGTTGACGAGGAGGTTCCCGTTGCCCACGCTCAGTGGTCTCGGCACTGCGGACGACCTCCCCACGTGAGCTCCCGCTCGGACCTTCCGGGCCGGTCGGCCGCCCGGCCCGCCGGAAGACCTGTCCCCCGGAAGACCTGTCCCCCGGAAGACCCCTTAGCAGTATAACGCGGGGGAGCGGAAGGTATTTTAGACTCGTGCCTTTGGACCGCTCCTCCGCCCCTCGGCAGGCCCCCGGACGACCTTCGGGTCGGCCGGTTTCGGCGGAGGTGCTCTACCTGCAGGGGGGCTAGACTCATGAGTGGCTGGCTGCTCCTCGCGGCCATCCTGGCCGTCGCTGTCATCGGGTGGCTCGTCTACTCAACCTGGCGGACTCGCAGCGTGCGGCCCGCCCCGCGGCCCGAAGACCGCCCGGACCGGCCGGTCCGCGGGGTCGTGGCCGACGTGGAGTTCTCGAGCGAGACCTTCGTCCCGCCGGAGGTCGACTCCCTGGGCACCGAACCGGACCGGCCGACCGAGCCCGTCCCGCCCCGGCGTCCTCCCCTGGCCGTCCCCGGGTGGGAGCATCCTCTCCCGTGGTCGTACGGAGAGACCCGCCTCGTGGCCCTGGTCCGCGACCCGTACTGGCTCTTCGCCTACTGGGAGATAACCGGCGACGTCCACCGCGCGGCCGAGGAGAGAGTCGGCCGCGAGGCCTGGTTCCACGCCCGCCCGGTCCTGAGGGTCCACGACGTCACCGGCGGCACCCACTACGACGTGGGGGTGGACGAGGAGGCCCGCAACTGGTATCTGAACGTCGGCCAGCCGGACCGCACCTGGTACCTGGAGCTCGGCCGGCTCACCGAGGCCGGCGAGTTCGTGATGCTGGCCCGGTCGAACCGGGTCCACACCCCGAGGGACATGCCCTCCGACGTCGTCGACCCCCGGTGGCCCCCGCTCCAGCGGACGGACGGGTTCTGGCCGGAGGGCATGCCCGGGTCGCCCGCTCCCGGCCTTCCGGGAAGCCCCGGCGCCCCGGGAAGCCGGTGGAGGTGAGGTGACTGAAATGAGCGGCAGAGACCCGAAAGGCTACGTCGGACTCCTGCTCCACGCGCACCTCCCCTACGTGCGCCATCCGGAACAGGACGGCATCCTCCCGGAGCGCTGGCTCTTCGAGGCCATCACCGAGTGCTACATCCCGCTCCTTCAGGTCTTCGAGAGGCTCACTCACGACGGGGTCCCGTTCCGCCTGGTCTTCTCGCTCACGCCGACCCTCCTCGCCATGTGGAACGACGAGCTCCTCCGCCGGCGCTATGAGCTGTACCTCGACCGCATGCGCGAGCTCGCCGACCGGGAGGTCAGCCGGACCCGCCACGACCACCGCCTGGCCCCCGTGGCCCGGATGTACCGGGACCGTCTGAAGTGGGTCTCCGGTGTCTACGCCGACTCCTACCGGCGCGATCTCGTCGGGGCCTTCCGCCGCCTGGCCGAGGCCGGAACCGTCGAGCTGGCCACATCGGCGGCGACCCACGCTTTCCTCCCCCTGGTCGGGGCTCTACACCGCTCGGCAATCGAGGCCCAGGTCGAGTTCGGGCTGAGGCTCTTCCGGCGCCTCTTCGCCCGGGACCCGGCCGGGTTCTGGCTTCCGGAGTGCGGCTACCGGCCCGGGCTCGACCAGGTCCTCACGGAGAAGGGTCTTTCCTGGACCTGCCTCGAGGCCCACGGCGTCCTCTTCGCCTCGCCCAGGCCGCGCTACGGGGTCCACGCCCCCGTCGTCACCCCGGCGGGGGTGGCCGTCTTCGGGCGCGACCCGGAGAGCTCGAAGCAGGTCTGGTCGGGGAAAGAGGGCTACCCGGGGGACCCCTGGTACCGGGAGTACTACCGGGACATCGGCTACGACCTCGACGACTACGACTACCTCCGCCCCTTCCTCGCCCCCGACGGCTCGAGAACCCATACCGGTTTCAAGTACCACCGGGTCACCGGACCCGGCGACCACAAGGAGGTCTACGAGCCTGACCGGGCTTACGAGAGGGCGGACGTGCACGCCGGTCACTTCATGTGGGCGAGACAGAAGCAGGTGGAGTGGCTCGCGGGCCTCTTCGACCGGAGACCGTTCGTCCTGGCCCCGTACGACGCCGAGCTCTTCGGCCACTGGTGGTTCGAGGGACCGACGTTCCTCGAGCTCTTCCTCAGAAAGCAGGCCTACGACCAGAAGGACTTCCGCCTGGTCACGCCGACGGACTACCTCGCCGAGCACCCGGTGAACCAGCCGTCCCAGCCCATCGAGTCCAGCTGGGGCTGGAAGGGCTACAACGAGGTCTGGCTGCAGGGCCGGAACGACTGGATATACCGGCACCTGCACAAGGCCGCCGAGGTGATGGAAGGCCTCGTCGCCGGTTTCCCGGCACCCGGTCCCCTCGAGCTGCGGGCCCTGAACCAGGCGGCTAGAGAGCTCCTCCTGGCCCAGGCGAGCGACTGGCCTTTCATGATGCAGTCAGGGGGGATGGACGCCTACGCCCGCCACCGCTTCACCCATCACCTCGGGTGGTTCCTGGCTCTCGCCGGGCAGCTCCGGGAGGGCCGCATCGACGGGCGGTGGCTGGGCGAGCTCGAGCGGTCGGACAACCTCTTCGGGGACCTCATCGACTACCGCGTCTTCGGCTACCGGGCCTGGCCGCCCGCCCCCCAGGCCCTCGTCCGCGCTCCAGCCGCCGGGCGCTAGCCTACCCGCCCGCCAGCCGCGGTCGTCACCATCGGGACAGCCGGCCTCGATGCCGCCCATGACCTCAAAGACGCCGGCGATCTTCGGGTCGTCCAGGAGGAGGTACGAGCCAAGCGCCGCCCAAGTAGGTACCGGCTGCGGGTGCGCCACGGCCGCCCGCATCATCATCCAGGAGCAGACGCTTTCCTTGCCTTGACAACCGGTCACCTCTGTAAGCACATAGCGGTGACGGCGGCTGACATCCTAATCCGCGACGGCCTGTGTCTGATAGAGCATGCCCCAAAATGAGGTAGGGGGCTCAAGCTCGCCGGTCTAGAGGTCAGGACACCTCCGTGCCAGCGCTCGAGGAGCAATCGTCCCGACCCTCGGTACCTGTCAGGCCTGGGGGCTGGGGCCACGGCGATGGTCAGGGCCCTGTGCGGTAGACTGCGCCTAGGACCCGGGCACCACGAGCCAGAGGACTCCGCCCGTCGTCCAACCGAGGAGGCGGCCCGTGAAGGTCCGCACCTCCTCGCCGTCAGAGCACCGGAAAAGCCGGACGGTCCCGCCGGGCACCTCTTCGACCGCCAGGAACTCCCCGCCCGGCGAGAACTCCGCCCTGCGCAGGCCAGCCGACCCCAGGAGTCTCTCCCCCGTGACGCCCGTGCCATCGACACTCCCGATCTCCAGCGGCCTTCTCCCTGTCTTCCCGACCAGCACGATCCGCCACCGGCCCGCGGTCGTCTCAGCGCCGAGGGCGAGGCCGGTCTCGGTCCACCCAGCCCCACCGGGATGCCAGGTCCAGGCCAGCGGGCGCTCGAGCACCTTCCCGTCCGGAGCGATGAAGCCCCGCTCGACGAATCGGCCGCTCGACGGGTCAAGGACCATGAGGACCTTGCGGGCGAGGCCGCCGGGGCCCGGCGGGTGACGCCAGAGGGCCGGCTCGCCTCCGGGCAACCAGACTATCTCGGGGGTCTCGTAGTAGACACCGTCGAACAGCCTGACCGGAGCGGCAGCCCGGTACTCACGGCGCTCGAGGGTCGTGAGGTCGAGAACGGTGAAGTCCATGGTGTCAGCGTCGCCCCCGTCCGGCCGGCGGCTGACCTCGAGCCAGGCGAGGCGCCGCCCGTCGGGCGAGACCGAGTGGGAGAGGTACTTCCAGCCGTAGCCGGGGGCCGGGCCGTCGAGAACGACCGGGTTCGGAGGGCTCTCCCCCGGAATCACGGCGACTATCCGGCCGTACTCGGGCATGACGTAGCGGCCGTCGGCGGCCCAGCCGCCCCTGTCGCCGCTCCGGTGGAGCCAGTTGAACCGGACGGGACCGTCGAGGCACTCGGCCCGACCCGCGGCCGTCTCGACAAGCCACGGAACCGTGTGGATCTCCGGAGCCTCGCCGCTCTCGTCGAAGAGAACCGGGGCCTCCTCCCAGAGAAGAGCCCACCCGCCGTCCGGCGAAACCGCTCCGGGCACGAGCGGGATCGACAGCGGCAAGAGCCGCGGGCCCGCGGACCCGTCTTCCGGCCGGTCGTAGGTCGCCAGACTCACCGGCGCGCGCCCGGCCAGGACGAGCGGCGTCTGGCGGGCGATGGGGATGCCGCCGGGCACGGGTACTCCGTTGACGTCGAGAACCACAGCCCGCCCGGCGGCAAGGTCCAGAGAGAGCGAAAGCCGGCGCTCTCCCTCCCAGCGCGCGGCAATGATGGAGGATCCCCGGCCGATTCCGAGCGCGGATTCGACCGCCGCCCGGTCGGGGGCGTGGGAGAAAACCAGCCCGACCTCGAGCCGGCCGGCCGGGACAGCGAAGCCGGTCAGGGTCCGCTCGCCGGACGGCGATCTCACCCAGGGTAGGCCCACAACCGTCATCTCGACGGCGGGCTCTTCACGACGTTCCAGGCGGAAGGTGAAGTCGGCCTCGAGGCTCCGGTCGCCGCCGAGCGGCATCCCCTTTCCCAGGGTCACCGAGATTCCGGGGAGCCCCTCGTCCGCAGTGTAGCGAAACTGGAGGCAGCTCCCGTAGATCCACTCTTCGAGCCAGTTCCATTGGCCCCTCGGGGCGGGGTCGAGAGAAAGATACGGCCGCACGGCCTCCAGCTTGACCGTCGCGCCCCAGATCAGGGTCACGGTGACGGCGCCCTGCCCGACGAGAACGGTGTCGCCGGGCCGGACCACCGTCTCGAGGTAGCTCTCGACGGGAGAGCCGTAGTCAGGGGTCGGCTCCTGCAGGCGGTCGTCGTAGACCATGACCCGAAGGGGCGTGGGGGCGGTCGCCCCGCCGGACTCCCCGCCGGAGGCCTCTCCCCCGGAGGCCTCTCCCCCGGAGGCCCCTCCCCCGGGCTCACCCCCCGGCTGCTCGGGACCGGCCGGCCCGGCCGTGGGGGAATCGTCCGGAGGGGCCGCCCGCCGGCACCCCCCTGCCGCCGGAGCAAGCACAAGGCAGAGAGCAAGAACGAGGGCAAGAGCGGCAAGACCCGGACCCGGGGTCCGGAAGCCCCCCATCCCACCCCGTGACCGAACGCCATCCGCGCGACCCACCATAGGCTCGGAGCTCCACTGGTTCTTTCAAGTGGCGGGCGGCGGGCGCCTCACCGCCCGCTGAACCCGTTCCCGTTTTCTCAGGACTGGTCAGGAGTTCCTTCACTCCCGGCTCGGATCTTTGGCCGAGACGCTCACCTTGCAGACGCCCGTGAGGGCGAGGATGCTGTGCTCTCCAAGTAGGTGGAGTCGGGCGGACCCCCGAGCCCTATCCAAGCAGACCGGCGATAGTCTCCAGGATGTAATCGGGTCTCTGCTCGCCGGTCAGCAAGGCCGCCCCCTCCCTCGTCGTCACCCCGGAGAGGACGAGGGCCGTCGCCAGACCGGCTCTCCGTCCCATGACAATGTCGGTCTCCGGGCGGTCGCCGGCAAGGAGGCATTCCGAGGCCGGCAGGCCCAGGCGGCCCAGGGCGGCCTCGACCATCAGGGGCGAGGGCTTGCCCACGACCTCCTCCACCGCTGTCCCCGTGACCCCCTCGATGGCCCCGATCATCCCGGCGCAGTCGGGTATCTCGCGGACCTCCCCCTCGTCCACCGGGCAGGTCCGGTCGGGGTTGGTGGCCACGAAGCGGGCCCCGCGCCTGATGGCCTGGAGGGCATGGTTAAGCTTGGCGTAGTCAAAGGTCCGGTCGAAGGCGGCCACGACATAGTCCACCCGCCACCGGACCGTGGAGGGATCGTCGAGAACGGTGAAGCCCGCCCTCCTGAGTTCGGCCACCAGGGGCGGCTCGCCCACCACGTAGAGCGTCGCCCCCGGGGCCCGGCGGGAAAGATAGTGAGCCATGACGGCCGAGGAGTTGAGGACGTCCTCGGGCCGGGCCGGCACGCCCAGCCGGCTCAGCTTCTCGGCGTAGACCTCGCGCGGCTGGAGGGGCTTGTTGGAGAGGAAGACGATCCTCGCCCCCCGCCGCCGCAGGGCGGCGATGGCCTCGCCCGCGCCCGGCACGAGCCGCTCGTCGACGTAGACGGTCCCGTCGAGGTCGAAGACGTAGCCAGCGTACTCCCTCAAGGTCCGGTCCTCACCCTCCCGCGGCCTCCGCGTCCGCCGGAGGGGCGACCGGCCAGGGCAGCCTGGCGAGATCCGGCCGGTAGAGCTCGATCGCCCGGCGGACGGCCTCGATGAAGCCCTGGCCGTGACAGGCGGCGCAGACGTAGCCAGCCTCGTCCTTGACCTCGTCCGGGGCGTTGGCCACCGCCGCGGACCAGCCGGCCGTCCGGAACATCTCCACGTCGTTGTGGTTGTCCCCGATCGCGGCCACCTCGGCCGGCGCAAGACCGAGGGTAGAGACGGCTTCAGCCAACCCCCGCCCCTTGTCGACGTCGGCGTCGGCGAGCTCGTAGGCGAGGCCGGAATCCAGAACGCGGGCCCGCAGGCCCTCGGCCTCCAGGAAGGCGTTGGCCTCGTCCCGGTCGATGGTCCGGAGGAGAACCAGGCTGACGACCCGGGCCGGGATGGGCACCACCTGGACCCGGCCGCCGAAGGCCCCCTTAAGCGCGGCCAGGGCCTCGTGGACCCGGGACGGGTCGGCCAGGGGGCGGACGCCGAAGCTCTCGGGCCGCAGGTTCCCCACGATGCCGCCGTCCTCGGCCACGACGAGCCCGCACGTTCCCACGTAGACGCCCAAGGTCCCGAGGGACGTGAGATCGCGGCCGCTGGCCAGGATGACCGGGAGTCCGGTCGCCTCGAGCAGCCGGATCACCCGGACGGCGTCGAGGTCCAGGAGATGTCTCTCGTCGGTCAGAGTGTGGTCGACGTCGGTGGCGATGGCCCTCAGCCTCACTCCGGCTCTCCCTCCCGGCGCGGCCTCAGCCGCCCACCTTGTTGAGCGTTCGGTGAATGTCCTTCAGGGCCGGGTAGAGCCGGCGGTGGACACCCTGGTAGAGCTCCTCGTAGAGGGCCACGTTGGCGGCGATGGGCTCGAAGACCCGCTCGGTCCGCGTCATGGCCGCGGCGGCCTCGTCGGCATCCCTGTACCACCCGGCGGCCATGGCCGCGTTGATGGCCGCACCCAGAGCGCAGGTCTCGACCGTGTGCGGCCGGCCTGCCGGCAGGCCGAAGACGTCGGCCGTTATCTGCATGGCCACGTCGGACTTCGCTCCTCCGCCGGAGACCCTGATGTCCTTTATCTTCGTCCCGAAGTCGCGCTCGAGGAGGGGGATGCCGTCCCGGAGAGCGTAGGCGATGCCCTCGAGAATGGCCCGGTAGAGATGGGCCCGCGTGTGGACGTCCGTCCAGCCCACGACGGCCCCGCGGGCGGCGGGGGCGATGGAGGTCGGCGTCCAGTAGGGTTGGACGACGAGCCCGTCCGAGCCCGGGCGGATGTCCGCCGCCCGGCGGTTCAGGACTTCCTCGGTGACGAGACCCTCCTTGTGGGCCTCCTCCTCCTCGCGGTAGCCAAACTGCTCCCGGAACCACGAGACAAGCCAGTAGCCGCGGAAGAGGAAGAACTCGGGGTTCCAGGCCCCGGGCACGGCGCTCGGCCAGGTGTAGTACTCCATGAGCGGCGAGAGCATGTAGCGCCGGGCCGTCGTCCCGATGACGGCCGCCGTACCGTAGCTGAGGACCGCCGTCCCGTGCCCGGTGCAGCCCGACCCCAGGGTCTCGCACTGCTTATCGCCGGCCGAGGCCACCACGGGCAGGCCGGCCGGGAGCCCGGTCTCCTCCGCGGCGGTCCTGGTGACCGCGCCGAGAACCTCGCCGGGACGGACAAGCTCGGCCATCTGGTCGCGGCGGCAGCCCATGAGCTCGAACATGAGCTCTATCTTGTACCAGTCCTGGGCCCGCCCGTCGAAAGGCCAGACCCCGGCCTGCATCCCGGCCGAGTCGGCGAACCGGCCGGTCAGCTTGTAGGTGAGCCAGCCGGCGACGGTGAGGAACTTCGCCGTCCGGGCGTATATGTCGGGCTCGTTCACCTTGATCCAGTTGAACTTGGACATCGGCCCGAGCATCCCGAGGAGGTCGACCACCTTCCCCGGGAACCGGCCTTGGCGGACGAGCTGGACGCGGTTCATCGTGTCCAGGGCCGCCTTGACCAGACCGTAGCCCCTGGGCTTCGGGAGGCCGGGGGTCAGGCGCTGGTCGAGCCAGGTGATGGACGGGCGGAGCGGCTCGCCCTTGGCGTCGGTGGCGACGACGTTGCCGCGCTGGGTGGTGATGGCGCAGGCGGCGAGGAGTTCGGGCCTTGCCTCTGGGCGGGCCATGAGCTTTCGTAGGACCAGGCGGAGCTTGTCCCAGTAATCCCGGGGGTGCTGCTCGGACCATCCCGGCTGGAGAGAGAAGTAGGGCTCGTGCGGCGCGGACTCCCGGGCCACGACGTTCCCGGCCCGGTCGAAGACGATGGCCCGGACGCTCTGGGTCCCCGAATCGATGGCGAGGACGTGAGGCTTATCCGGCATCTCGGTTCCCTCCTCTGTAACCTCGGGGCACCCGCCCCGCCTCTCTCCAACGGGGGGCGCCTCCGCAGCGGGGCCGGCGGCGGTCCCGGCCGGTCAACCCGGTCCGGCGACGGACCCTTCGCGCTCCGCGGGTCCGCGGGCGGACCCTTCGCGCTCGGTGGGCCCGCGGACGGACCCTTCGGGCTCCGCGGGCCCGGGACCCTCCGGCTCCCAGGTGGGGTCGATCTTCCGATAGTAGGCGAAACACCTCTCTTTGGTGGCCTGCCGCCTCATCTCCAGGAGCTCCCGGCTGAGGACCCCGGTCTCGACCAGGTAGTCCTCTAGCCTGGCTATCGTCGGCCGGAAGGTCGGGCACCCCGGGACGATGAGCCCCTCCTGGCGGACGAGGAGGCTGTTGCGTAGCTCCTTCACCGGCCCTGTCGCGGCGCAGGCGCAGTCGCCGAAAACGATGGTGTGCCTCGGTTCCGACGGAAGCTCCCGAGGGACCTTCGGGTCGACCCCCACGACCAGGCTCCACTGGAGAGGCGCGGTCATCGATAGCTGCCTCCCGACGATGCCCGCCGTGAGCCAGCACCACGGACACGCCCCGCCGATGAAGACGTGCACGTTCGAGAAAGCCCCGGTGACGTAGCGATCCAGCGGCCGGAACCAGTTGAACGGCGGCCGGAACGGCCGGCGGACCTCCTCCACGGTCAGGCCCCGGATCTCAATGGCCTCGAGGTCGGCCGGCCCGAGGCCGGCGTGCTGAGCCACGCGGATGGCCGGTACGTCCAGGGGGTCCAGGCCCATGATCGCCGCGCCGACGGCGTCGGTGGCCACCACGTTGTCCCCGGCCACGACCAGGTTCATCGGCACCGGTGTCCCGTACTCCCCCGCCCCGTCACCCTCCATGGCCAGGAGCCCGTCGATGATGGTGAGGTCCGGCTGGCGGACGCGGTGGACGTCCACGAGCTTCACGTCAAGGTCGTCGCGGTGCCCGTAGTACTTCTCCGCGTCGGTGAGAAGACCTTGGAAGTTCTTCAGCCCCAGGGTGACGAGCGTGTTGACGTGGGTCTTCAGCGCGCACAGGTCGACAAGGGCGTCGGCCTCGAGGACGATGCGGGGATAGTCGAGGGTGTGGTGGACCACGCCTCCGGGCACCTCTACCCTGACCCGGGGCGCGTCCTCGAGACAGACGACCTCTCCCCCCGCGCGCTCGACGGCGGATCTGATGCCGAGCTCGCGGACGATGGCGGCCGTCGTCTCCCCCCGCCCGAGCTTGGTCCCGACGCTGACGCCCTCCACGACCGAGACCCGGTCCGCGCCGGCCTCCCGGCAGAGCCCGACGACGGCGGCGGCGACGTGGCGGTCGACCGACACCGGAGGCGGATAAGGCGCGAAGACGTTGATCTTGATCACGACCCGGGCCCCCGGGCGGACGAAGCGCCCGACCCCCCCGAGACGGTCGACGGCCTCGCTGACCATGGCCCTGATCCGGCCCGCGTCGGGGCGGTGACCGTGTCTCACGATGGCCACGATGGGCCTCCCTGTCTCAGCCAAGACTATCCCCTCCCCCGCCCGCGCCCGCCGGCCCGCCCCGGTAGCTCTCGGCCAGGAGGTCGACGAGGTGCCTCACCGGGCGCCCGGTCCCCGCCTGCTCGAGCCCGTCCGAGATGTGGAGCCGGCACGATGGGCAGCCGGTGACGACGAGACCGGCCCCGGTGGCGGCGATGTCGGCAATCTTGTCGCGCCGGATGGCCGCGGCGATATCGTAGTGCTCCAGGCAGAAACTGCCCGCCCCGCCGCAGCAGGCGCGGGGGTCGGCCATCTCCCGGAGCTCCGCCCCGGGGACAGCCCCGAGGAGGACCCTTACCTCCTCGGCGACTCCCTGGCCGCGCGAGAGATGACACGGATCGTGGACGGTCACGACGGTCCGCCCGGGGGCGGGGAGGTCCCCCCTCCCGGCCGGACCTCGAGCCGGCGGCCTCAGCTCGACCTCGGACGCCAGGAAGACATGGATGTCACGGGTCCGCCGGGCCAGCCAGGTCGCCCCGGCGGCCGAGTCCGGGCCCAGAACCGGGTAGTCGCGGGTCAGGACGTCGCCGCACGTGGCGCAGGCGGTGACGACGAAGTCGCAGCCCGTCGCAGCGAAGACTTCCCCGTTCAGAGCGGCGAGCCGGCGCGTCGTCTCGAGGTCCCCGCTGTAGAGGGCTGGGGCTCCGCAGCAGACCTGGGTAGCGGGGACGACCACCTCCCGCGCGTGCCGCCTCAGGACCTCGACCAGGGAGCGGCCCGTATCCGTGTAGCAGAAGTTGTCCAGGCACCCGGCGAAGACGGCGACCCGAGGACCGTCCGGGTCGGCTCCGGCCACGGGGGCGCTGAACTCCTCGGTCAGGGGCCGCCGGGCGAGCGGCGGCACCAGCCGGTTCCCCAGAGGGCCCAGAGGCAGGGTCAGGCGGGCCTTCATCGACCCGGAGGCCGTCGGCCTGAAGGCGAGACCCTGGAGGGCGGCCCCCCAGCGCCCGGCTTGGGCCAGACGGTTCTCGGCGAAGAAGTCCACGAGGAACCTCTTCAGCCGGCCGAGAGGCTCACGCCCCTCGCGGGTGGCCTGCTCGAAGTTCTTCGCCCGGATCATGAGGACGGCGCGCCAGACCGGAACATCGCCGGGGCAGGCCTCCTGGCAGGCCAGGCAGGTCGTGCAGTAGCCCTCCACTCCGGCCGCCGTCCAGAACTCCGGGACCGACCGCGACAGGCTCGTCGCCACGGCCCGGGGGCCGGGGTAGGGGTGGGAGGCCGCGGACCCGACGACCGGGCAGACCGCGAGGCATGTACCGCAGCCGAGGCACCGCTCAAGGGCCCGCATGAGCTCGCTGTCGGACGGCGAGTAAGGAAGGAGGCGGGCGTCCCGGTAGACGTCGAGGAACCGCTCCACTCCGTCCCGCCGCTTGAGAGCCTTGGCGGTCTTCACGACTCGGCCCTCCCTTCACCGGCCGGCGGGGCGGCGGCCGGGTCCCGAGCCCCCGGCCCCCCGGCGAGGGGCTTCCTGGCCCCCAGCCTCTCCGCGGCCAGGCGCCCGGCCCGGACGCCGGTCGTCGCGGCGACCCCAGAACCGGCCCCGTCGGTAAGGTGATTGTAGCCGCCGATGACCGAGCCGGCCGCCCTGAGGTTAATGAAGACGGGCCGGCCTTCCTCATCGACAGGCCGCAGCTCCTCGTCTACGGCGAGGCCGGCGTCGAAGACCGGGTGCCTCGCCCTGAACCTGTCCCAGACCATCTCCGGGACGGAGCGGCTCCCGGCGGGAACGGGCCGAGGAGGCCAGCCCGGCGGGGGCGGGGCGTGGACGGTCAGGCCGAAGACGGGCTCGCAGAGGGTCCGCCCCCGGGCCTCGAGCCCGCCGGCCGCGAACCGCCCCGAGGCGAGGACGAAGTCTCGGGCCTCCAGGGTCCAGACCCGGCCGTGGCTGTCCACCTCGAGCGACGAGAGAAGCGCCCCGGCCCCGACGGCCGCGGCTCCGCCCGAACCGGTCGCCGAACGCGACCCGTCCACCTCCGCCGGCCTGGTGACCCGGCCGCTGACGATGCGGACCCCCGCCCGCCGGGCCGCCTCGTCCAGAAGCCGCTGCAGGCGCCAGCCGGGGAGGGACGGCGGCGGCGAGAGGAGCTCGAAGACGACCACCTCGCGGCCGCCGCAGGCGTCGCGGACGGCCCCGACCACAGCTCGGTAGACCTTGTCGGCTCTCTCAAGACCGAGGACCGGCGGGAGGGCGACCAGGTCGGCCTTCTCCCGCGCGGCGATCCGGCCCACGGCCGTCCCGAAGCGCTCGGCGGCCCCCTCCTCCTCCAGGGCCCGGGCGACCCGCGCGGCGGCCAGACCGGCCTCGCCCTCGAGGCCGGGGACCGGAACGCGGGCGGCCGCCGCCTCCCCCGGGCGGACGAGCGACCGCCAGGCGGCCACCCTGGCCGCCCACTCGGGGCGGAACGTCCCGAAGCCCTCCATTCCGATGAAGAGCGCTCGGGCCGCCCCGCCGGCACCGGCCCAGCCGTCCAGACGGCCGGCGGCGTGCCGCTCGAAGGTGAGAGCGGTCCGCCGCACGTGGCCGGCCGAATCGAGGAGGGACATCGCTTCCCCCGGCGAGCCGGCGAGACCACCGAGCCACCCGGCGAGGAGGCGGGCGGCCTCGCCGACGTCTTCAGCGGTGAAGGAGGCCCGGCCATAGAGGTCCGGGAGCTCGGCCGGGAAATCAAGGCCTCCCGAGGACATGGCCGTGGCGCCGAAGCCCCGCCTCAGGACGATGACCTGGAGCCCCTGGGCTGCGGCGGTCAGGGCGGCGGCGAGGCCGGCCAGACCCCCGCCGACGACCGCGACGTCGGCTCCGGCCCGGCGGTCCGGCGGACCCGCACCTTCTCTGTTCGTCACCGGCGCCACCCCCCTCGGAGGACCTTACCGGAACGGGCCGGAGTCCGGGCCTCGACGAACCCGCCGGCCGGGTCGGCCTCCGCCCACTCGGGAACCGGCCCAAGCCAGGCTCCCTGGGTCACTTCCTGCTGGCGGAGCTGGTCACCGTCGAGCGTCCCGCGCTGGCCCTTCCAGCGCCCCTGACGGAAACGCTCGAGGTCGGCCAGGACGACAGCGGGATCGAGGCCGAGCTCGAGCCCCAGAAGGGCCGCGGCCTGCTCCGAGCACCCGAAGCCCTGGCAGGGACCCATCCCGACCCGCACCCGGCGGCGGAGGTCGTCGAGGGTCCGGACCCACTCGTGCCGGACGACGTAGCGCACCTCGGCCTCGAGGACGGACTCGCAGGCGCAGACGACGTCACGTCCGCCCGGCTCGCGGCAGCCTTCCTCGAGGACGGCCTCGGCCCTCGCCCCGTGCCGGTAGGCCACCCGCGCGGCGGCGGCCACCGGGATCTTGAAGCGGGAAGCCAGCTTCTCGACGTCACGGCCGGAGAGGACTCGTTCCCCCCCGGGCAGGGGGAACTCCGCCGTGCGGCACCGGGCGCCCTCGCCGGAGAGGCCGAGGCGGGCGGCCACGGCGTCGGCCGTCTTCTCACCCATGATGCGGGCGATGGTCATCTTCCCGCCGGCGACGGTGAGAAAGCCGGCCACCCCGTCCCGGTCCTCGTGGTCCCAGACCTCGAAGTCCCGCGTCACCTTGTCCTCGGTCACGCCGTACTGGTAGAGGGTCGGCCGGAGTCCGGCCATGACCCTGATGATCCTGGCCTTCCTGATGTCGGGCAGGACCGTCTCGTAGCTCGTGAGGAGGTATTCGACCTCCTGGGGGTCGGGCCTGACGTCGTCCTCGTCCCCGAAGTAGTCCTCGTCGGTGGTCCCGATCAGGGTCGTGTTCTCGTGCGGAAGCAGGGCCAGCCCGCGCCCGTCGATGGCCGTCGCGGAGACCCCCACGCTGGTCACCCGCCGGTCGAGGATGATGTGGATGCCCTTGGTCGGACGGAGGCGGTAGCTGTCCAGGCCGGCCATGGCCGTTATCCTCGGCACCCAGGGTCCGGCCGCGTTGACCGTGATCCGGGCCCGGATGTCCCGGGTCTCTCCCGTGAGAACGTCTCGGACCCGGGCCCCGGCGATGCGCCGCCGGGCCTGGGCCTCCGGCGGGGCCCCATCCTCCTCGACGATGAGCCCGGTGACCTCCGTGTGATTCCAGACGTCAGCGCCGTGGTCCGCGGCGTCGAGGGCGGCGAGAAGGTTGAGGCGGAAGACGTTCACGCCGGGCTCGTCGTTCGTCAGGGCCGCGGCGAAGCCGGGGCGGAGGGACGGTTCCAGTTCCAGCGCCTCCTCCGGGGTCAGCTTGACGTGCGGGCGCCCGAACTTGGCCTTCTGGAACTGGTCGTAGTAAGCGAAGAAGGCCTCGAACTTGTCGACCTTATCCTCGTCGTGGACGAGGAGGAGGAAGGGGATGGCGAAGACGAGGTGGGGCGCGGCCCTCTGCATGATGCCGCTCTCGGCGCACTCGACCCGCGTGAGCTCCGGGTTCGACAGGAGGTACTGCAGGCCGCCGTGGAGCATGCCCATGCACGTGCCGGTCGTGCCCGAGCCGAAGTCGTTCCTCTCCACCAGGGCCACCCTGAGCCCGCGGAGAGCGCAGTCGCGGGCCACGGACGCCCCGGTGATGCCTCCCCCGATGATCAGGACGTCGTAGACCACGTCAGCGGTCCCCCCTTCCGGGAAAGGCTCCCACCCGCTCGGCCAGGACCTCGGCCAGGTCGGCGACCCGCAGCCGGGACGCCTTGCCGGCGGCCGGCCGGAGCATGTCGAGGCAGTGCGGGCAGGCGGTGACGAGGAGGTCGACCCCCGTCCGGGCGGCCTCGTCCAGACGCCGCCCGGCGATGGCCGTGGCCGCGTCCGGGACAACCGTCACGGTCGTGGCCGCTCCCCCGCAGCAGGCGGCTAGCCCGCCGCTCCCGTCCATCTCGACGAGGCCCAGACCGGCGACATCGGCGAGAAGACTCCGCGGGGCGTCGTAGACACCCTGGTAGCGGCCGAGGTAGCAGGGGTCGTGGTAGGTCGCCCGCCGCCGGGCGCCGGGGCCGTCCCCGGCCTCTCGGATCCTCGCCGCTCCCCGCAGGGCCGCGGCCGGGACCGGCCCGGCCAGGACCTCGGCGAGATGCCTGACCTCGACCTCGAGGGAGACCCCGAGGGCGGGGTAGCGCTCCTTCAGAACGTAGGTGCACATCGGGCAGCCCGAGACCACGGTCTCGAACCCGCCCTCGCGCACGGCCGAGGCCAGACCGGCGGCGAAGGTGGCCGCGTCCTCCCGGTAGCCTAGGAGGTCGAGGGGCAGACCACAGCACGGCTCGGACTCGAGCATGGCCGCCTTTACCCCGGCCGTCTCGAAGAGGCGGAGGGCGGCCCCGACGAGGCCGGGATGGAGGGCGGCCGTCGAGCAGCCGGCGAAGTAGAGGACCTTGGCCCCTGGGGTGAGCATCTCCCGGTAGCGCCGGAGGCTCCGGGCCAGCTCGGAGGCTTGCCCGTAAAGAGAGCGGTCGGCGACGAGCCGCTCGCGCAGGGCCTTCACCGGCCCGGGGGCGGAGCCGTCCAGGGCGGCCCGCTCGCGCAGGCCCCGGGTCACTTCAACGAGGTCCACGCCGCTCGGGCACCACTCGAGACATATCTTGCAGGTCGCGCAATTGTAGAAGACCCCGGCGGCCTCCTCCGACCACAGGGTCTCGTCGCGGCCGAGGCCCCCGACCAGGGTCGCCTTCCCCCGGGGCGTGACCGTCTCGACCTTCCGCACCGCCGCCACCGGGCAAAGGAAACGGCACATGTTCGGACAGAGCGAGCAGATGCGGCCCTGGGCGGCGAGATCGAAACTCTTCCCGTCCGCCCGGCCGCCTTCCGTCCTGGTTCCGGACACCTCAGCCCACCTCCCCGAAGAGCTTGCCGGGGTTCATCAGGCCCTTGGGGTCGAGGGCCCGCCGCAGGCGCCGGAGCACCTCGAGGGCCTCCCCGTGCTCGGCCGGCATCCAGCGCGCGCGGTGCAGGCCGATGCCGTGGTGGTGGCCGATGGTCCCACCGGCCTCGAGACAAGCCTCCATGGCCGTCTCCCAGATGCGGTAGTAGAGGCTCTCGGCCGAGCCCAGGTCAGGGGCGAGGGCGAGGAAGGTGATGTAGAGGTTCGTTCCCTGGGTGTAGGAGTGGGAGCTGTGAGCCGAGGCCGAGATGATGCCTTTGACGCCCCGCATCCTCTCGACCATCGTGCGGTGGAGGTCGAAAACCCGGTCCCAGGTCGCGGCCACCTCGAGGGTGTCGACGACGAGACCCTGGTTCATGAACTCCGGTAGGCCGCTGATGACGTTCCTCCGCTCGAGCCAGTGCCGGCCCGGCTCGGGGCCGAGGTCGCGGGCTCCGGCGGCGGAGCAGGTCTCCGCGACGACCCGGGCCTCCAGGTCGACCAGGGCCCCCAGGCCCTCGAAAACGAAGACGAGTATGCACCTGCCCTGGGATACGTGACTCCTGAAAGAGTGGGCGCTCTCCAGAGGGTCGTAGAGACGGATAACGGCTGGCCGAAGGCCGGTGCGCATGACCCGCCGGATGACATCGAGGCCCACGCCGAAATCGTCCACCTCGTAGGCCCGCGGCTCCCGCTTCTCGGGCCGCGGGTGGACGCGGCAGACAGCCTCGGTGACGATACCGAGGGTCCCCTCCGCCCCCAGGAAGAGATTCTTGATGTCCGGCCCGGTCGAGGCCCGGGCGGTGGCCTTGGTCCGGATGACCCGCCCGCCGGGCAGGACCGCTTCCACCGCGAGGAGCATGTCCTCGATGTTCCCGTACTTCGTCGAGAACTGGCCCGACGAACGGGTCGAGATGAGGCCGCCGAGGGTGGCGACGTCGAACGACTGCGGGAAATGGCCCATGGTCAGACCGGCGCGGTCGAGGGCCTTCTCAAGGTCGACGGCGAGGATGCCGGCCTCGGCCGTGACCGTCAGGCCCTCGTCGTTGATGTCGAGGACCCGGTCGAGACGCTTGAGGTCGACGATGACGCCGCCGGTGACGGCGAGCGTCGCGCCGAGGACCCCGGAGCCGCCCCCGTAAGGGATTATCGGGACCTCGGCCTCGTAGAGCACCCGGACCACGTCGGCGACCTCGGCGGTGTCGCGAGGCAGAACGACCGCGTCCGGCCGGGGGAGCGGCCGCCCGTGGTGGACCCTGAGAGCGGCCACCGGCCAGCTGTCCCGGGCGTAGACCGTCAGGGCGGCCGCGCCCCTGAACACGTTCTCCGGTCCCACGATGCGCTCGAGCTCCCCCGCGACCGCCGGCTCGAGGGGCCGCCGGCCTCCTCCGAGGCCGGCGAGGAGTCTCTCGAATTCGGTCGGCGCGGTTCCCTCGGCCATGACCACTTTCCTCGACCTCCTTCGCCCCGTCCCAAGCCGGAGGGGCCACTTGGTGGCAGATATGCGCTGCGGCTCGGGGCAAGACCGCCCTGCGGGCCGCCTTGGCCCGCGCCCCGTGCGCCCGCGAACCCCCGGACGAGCCATTATACAGTATTCTGTATATTGACCGTCGGCCAAGCCCTCCGGGGTTATGATGGGGGTGTTGACGGGGCTTCAGGAGGGAGTTCGACACCCAGGAGCGTTCGTCCTGCCCCGCCGGCGCTTCAGGCCCGCGCTTCAGAGCTCCGGAAGCTCCTCCCCGCGCATGACCCGCTCCTGGGTGGACCGGACCAGGCCGGGGTCTATCTTCTCGCGCAGGAGGGCCCCGACCGCCTGGTTATCCTTCCGGGTCACCAGGACGGCCTCCCCCGTCTCGGGCGGGGGACCCAGATCACCGTCCCGGAGCGGGACCACCCTCACGCCGGGGATGTCGGGAAGCCCCTCCTCCGAATCCCACATGGCCGCGTCGATGGTCCCCTTGAGCATCTGGTCCGGGAACTGGAGGTAGGGCAATTCGACCAGGGTGACCTTCGCCGTCCCGCACTCCCGGAGGGTCAGCGCCGTCACATCGATGGACTCCGGGTCTATCCCCACCCGCATCCCGTCCTCGATGCGGCCCCCCCGGGTCCCGCGGAGCAGGAGGACGTGCTCCCTGACCCCGCTCTGCGGTCCGAGAGGGACGGCTATCTCGAGGTGGCCGGTCTCCGCCTGGGCCACCTCGAACGAGAACCGGGACACCAGGGCGAACTCGTAGCGTCCGGAGTCAAGGGCCGCCAGGCGCCGCCGGGCGCCCCGGATGTGGGCCAGGACCAGGGGTATCTCCGCCTGCTGGAAGGCCCGGTAGAGCCCTGTGGCCAGTCCCTTGTAGCGCAGGGAGTAGGGCAGGGGCATCACCCCGGTGACGGTTCCGAGGCCGGTGAGCTCCCAGAGGGTCGACGGGTCGATGGACTCGACGAAGGTGCCCATGTGGCCCCGGGGGATGAGCCTGACGGCCCCGCTGTCCTGCAGGAGACGGAGGGCCGTCTGCACGGTGCCGCGCCCGACCCCGAGTTGGGCGGCGTAATCGGCCACGGGCGGAAGGCGGTCTCCGGGTCGGGCCCGGAAGAGGTCCCGGGCGATGCGCATCGCCACCCGGGCGTGCTTGGCCATGAAGTCGCGGTAGCTCACCATGGAGCCGAATCTTCCCCGCTCACGGCCCGACCAGCACCGTGAACCCCTCGTAGCCGTGGCTCCGGTTTATCCGGATGCGGGGCAGGAGGAGCGGGTCGCGGCCGACGGTCACGCGGGCCGAGGCCGTGGTCACTGCCGCCCGGTAGCCGGCGACGCGGACGGCGTGGACCACCGTCGGGTCGTGCTTGCCGGCCGGGTAGCTGAAGGCGATTACGGTGACCCCGAGGCGCTCCTCAAGCTCCGCCCGGGACAGCGCCACCTCCCGGACCAGGGAGAGCATATCCGACGTCAGGGTCCGGAGGTCGGGATGGGTCACGGTGTGCGACCCTATCTCGAACCCGGCGGCGGCCATCTCGGCCAGCTGCTCCCAGGTCACCCGGTTCGGGCGGCCGACGGCCCCCGTCTCGATGAAGAAGGTCGCCGTGAGCCCGCGCTCGGCCAGGACGGGGTAGACGATCTCGTAAAGGCTGGTGTAGCCGTCGTCGAAGGTGAGGAGGACGGGCTTGGGCGGGAGGGGCCGGCCCTCTTCGAGGTAGGCGAGGAGCTGGGCGAAGGAGATGGTGCTGAAGCCCCGCCGGACAAGGTAGTCCATCTGCCGGCGGAAGACATCCGGGGCGACGAAGAGCTCGCTTTCGAGGTCACCGACCTCGTGGAACATGAGGATCGGGACGGGTCCAGGCCAGTCGGTGACCGCCGCGGGCCGCCACTCCTCCGGGTCGAATCCGCCGAGCCAGGCCGTCTTGGCGGAGGGCTCGGCCGCGAGAGCGGCCCTCAGGAGCTCGAGCTCCCCCGTCAGCGGCGGGGAGCCCGGCTTGGCTGGGGTCGAGGACGAGGGCGTCGGTGCCGCCTCTGCCGCAGCCGCCTGGAACACCGGTCCCCGGGGGCCCCAGCAGAGGCCCAGCACGAGGGCAAGGACGACGAGCCACTGCGCGCTCCGGCTCGGGACCACGGCTCCCCTCCTCCCTCCTCCTCGGCCTTCACGGCCCCCGCCCAAAGGTTCGTCCCGGCTCCGACCCGGGCGGGTTCCCAACCGGCGGGTTCCCAACCTATGTTTCCGGGCCTGCCTCCGATTACCTCCCCGACCAGCGACCCCCTGAACCCCCGGGACGGCTACCCCTCGCGGGAGACGAGCGGAACCGGCAGGGCCGGGCCGGTCGGGACCAGGCGCCCGGCCCCGAGCCCGGTCCCCAGGGCGAAGGCCTCCAGGTGCAGGGCGGCGACGACGGAGGCGGCGAGGAGGGTCCTCAGGGGCAGCAGCCCGTAGGCCGCGCCGAGGAGGAGGTACCACCAGGCCGGGCCGGTCAGGTAGACTTCCGGGAACAGGACGAGGAGGGCTCCGAACGGGACCAGCCCGCCGGCAAGAAGGAGAAGGTTGAGGGCCCGCCGCAGCCCGGCGAAGCGGCCGGCCGGCTCGGCCAGGAAGAGCCAGAGGAACGCGGCCGGGGCGAGGAAGGTGACGGCGGCGAAGCCTCCCCCGAAGAGCCAGGCCGGAAGGACCGAGGCGGCCAGCAGGGTCGTCAGGGCGTGCCGCCGCTCGAGCCAGTCGGCCGCCAGGGGCGGGCGGAACCAGCCGGTGAGACGCCCGACGGCGAGAGCGGTTCCCGCGCTCACCGCCGCCGCGGCGAGGAGGGGGAGGATGTCCGGGCTGTAGAGGAAGGGGTCCTTCGGGGTAGCCGGGTAGAGGTCGTAGCGGGGTAGGGCCCCGGACACGGCCAGGAGCTTGAGGGTGAGGAGACCGGCGAGGAGGCAGGCGGCGGCGGCCAAGAGGCGGCGGGCTTCGGCGCGGAAGACGGCCCACGCCGCCACGGCGGCGCGGCGCCGCTCCACCCAGGACAGGAGGGTCACCGTCCAGAGAGGGGTGAAGGCCAGGAGCTGGACGGCCCGCACGAACGGTCCAGGCAGGTAGCGGCCGTCCGGGAGGCCGAGGTAGGTCATCGACCCGGCGGCCCCGCCGGCGGGACGCGAGAGCCGGTCGAGGCTTGAAACCAGGAGCTCGGCCGCCCGCCCCCAGCGTTCGAACGAGGCGGCCTCGAGGTTCGCGGCGATGTCGGCCGGGGTGTGGTAGACCGCCCGCTCCAGGGCTGGCTCCCGGGGCACCCCGGCCAGGTTCACCGCGGGGACGCCCGCTCGGAGGAAGGTGCCGGTGTCGGTCGGGGCGACCGGGACCGATCGCTCGACCCACTCGGCGAGGACGCCGGCCCCGTAGGCCTCCCCGGAGCGGGCCGCCGCGGCGAGGGCCAGACTCCTGAGCCAGGGGGGAGTGTAGCCCCGCTGGGTTCCGATGGCCTCCACCGATATTCCGGCCATCTCACCCACGTTCAGGAAGTCGAGCCCGACCACCGCCGTGACGGGGCCCGGGTAGGGCGTCACGTCGAGAAAGGCCCGCGAACCGGTGAGACCGTACTCCGACCCGTCGAAGAAGACAAAGAGGATGGTCTTCTCGGTCTCGCGCGCGGCGAAGACGCGGGCGAGCTCCAGGAGGGCCCCGACCCCGGAGCCGTCGTCGGCCGCCCCTTGGAGGACGAAGGGCGGGATGTCGTAGTGCGCGTGGACCAGCACGGCCTCGGGCGTGCGGCCCGGCTTGACCGTGAAGACGTTGGCGAGGTCATGGTGGTAGACGCCGGCCACCCAGGCCCCAAAGACCTGCTGCTGCGGGCTGTAGCCCAGATAGGCCAGCTTGGACACGAGCCACTCGGCCGCCCCGGCCTTCCCCGGGTTCCCGACCGACCTCTCGGGGAAGAGGGTGACGAACTCCGTCGTGAGCGCGAGGGCCCGATCCCCGTCGAAGGAGAGCGGGCCTTCGGCTAGGATCGGCTCCGGGAAGGGCCGGGAAGCAAGGTTCGCGATCACTCCGGCGAGGGCCAGACCCACGGCGACGGCCAGGAAGATGACCCCCAGGCGGTCGAGCTCCCCACCCGGCCTTCGCCCGTCCACCGCCCCCACCACCACGCTCTCGCGGGGCCAGCCGGCACCGGAGCTCCGGCCGGCGGGATGTCGGGATTCTCCTTGCCTCCCTTAGTTCTTGGCCGCGACCGGTCCTGATTCCTACGTTTCCCTGCGAGAACGCACGAGCTCCTGCACCCGCCGCGTGTAGAGGCCGGCAAGCTCCTCGGCGAGTTCCATCGTGGGAGCCTCGGAGTAGACGTGGACGGCCGGGCGCTCGGGGTCGGGAAGGACGAGGACCCTCCCGTCCGGCGTCTCGGCCTGGAGCCCCTCCGCCGCTCCGCCGCCGGCGCCGGTGTCGGCGGCCCGGGCGCCGCCCCCGACCCGGGCGCCGCCCCCGGCTCGGGCACCGCCCCCAGCCCGGGCGCCGCCCCCGGCTCGGGCACCGCCCCCGGCTCGGGCCCGCTCGCGCCGGGCCCGCCCCGCCCCGCCTCCGCGTGCCCCGGCGTTCGGCGGACCGGGCGCCTCGAGGAGGAGGCGCATGACCCGGCCCTTGAGCTCCCAGGGGCAGGGCACGCGAACGTGGACCCACTCGCCGAGGGGCGAGGCGTCGACCAGCTCGGCCAAGGTGCTGTCAATGTCGACAAGGTAGTCGAGGAGGCCCACCACGCCCAGGAGACCGCCGTAGACCATCTCCGACTGGTGGAAGAGGGCCGGGCCGGAGTCCCGCTCGACCTCACTCATGCGAGCCATGGTCTCCGCCCGGGTGGCCCGGCAGGGGACGGGTCTTCCGCCCAGGGCCGCGAGCCGCTCGGCCACCGCCCGCGGCAGGTCCGAGGGCACGACGAGCGGAGTCCCCTCCCGCACGAGAGCGGCCTCCGACAGGACGAGCCAGGCCTGGGCCTTGCTGAGAAGCCGCCCCTTGTTGTCGACGAGGGTCACGACCTCCCCCGTCTCGTTCGCGGCGAAGGCGAGGGCTGCTCCTTCCCGCCGGACGAGCTCGCCCACGGGCTCGGCCCGCAGCGGCGCGGAGAGGGGGATGTGCCCGACGTCGAGTCCCCGCCAGAGGCCGCGGGCGTTCTCTTCGAGCCAGGGGTGGCCGTAGGCCCCGGCGACGACGAGCCCCCGCCTGGCGAGCATCCGGCCCCGCTCCTCGACGTGGGCGAGGTAGGCTTCGCCGATGCCCGGGACGAACCGGGTAGCGCCGAGCCGGTCCGGGGGGGCCCGGCGGAAGTCCTCGCCGCCGAGGTCCTTTTCCAGACGCCGGACGGCCGCGCGGGGGATGTCGTTCCCCGCGGGGTCGAGAAGCCTGATGGCCACCTGGCCGTCCGTTTCCTCATCCGATCCGGCTCCGGGTCGTCCGATGTGGACGCCGGCTTCGGCCCCGAGGGCCCGCACGGCGTAGCGGACGGCTACGGCCGGAAGTTCGCCGACGTTCCAGACCGAGCACCCGGCGAGACCGAGGCCGGAAACCAGGGCCTCCCGGAGGAGCCGGGGAGCCGGGGCCGGGTCGACCCCCACGACAACCCGGGCCCCGGCGGCCTGGGCCGCGCCGAAGACACTCCCCACCCTCGCCGCCGTTTCGGCGCAGAGATCGACGTTGACCGTCCCCTTGACCCCCGCCTCGCTGAAGACGCCGTAGCCCCAGGCCTGGCCCCAGACCAGGCTGTCGCCGAGAACCGTCTCGGGGGCGACCCTCCGCCCGGGCCAGACCTTGACCCCGGGCTTGACCACCGTCTCCTCGCCGATGTCCACCTCGTCGGCGAGAACCGCCCCGTCGAAGACCGAGGCCCGGTTCTGGACCCTGACCCCGCGTCCGAGCACCGCCCCGCGGATCTCGGCCAGCCGCCCAACGCGGCAGTGGTCGCCGACGACCGACCGCTTCACGGACGCCTGACCGCCGATGACAACGCCTCGCCCCAGGACCGCCGGGCCCTCGACGCGGGCCCCGGTCCCGACGTAGGAATCCTCGCCGACGAGCAGGGGGCCGGTGAGCTCCACCCCGGGAGCGATGTCCACGCCCGGGCCGACCCACACCCTTTCCCGGTACTCCGACCCGGCGACCTCGAACCTGGTCCGCCCCTCAAGCATGTCGATGTGGGCCTGAAGGTACTGCGAGTGGTTCCCGACGTCACACCAGTAGCCGCCCGGGGCGTACCCGAAGAGCGGCTTCCCGGCCTCGAGGAGCATCGGGAAGAGGTTCTGGCTGAAATCGAAGACCCGCCCGGCCTCGAAGAGGCCGAGGACCTCCGGTTCGAGGACGTAGATGCCCGCATTGACCTGGTCGGAGAAGACCTCGCTCCAAGAAGGCTTCTCGACGAAACGGGCGATCCGACCGTCCTCCGAGCAGACGACGACCCCGTACTCGAGGGGTGTGTCCACGGCGGTGAGCCCGACAGTGGCCGCCGCCCCGCGGGCCCGATGGAAGTCGACGAGAGCGGTGACGTCCATGTCGGTCAGGATATCGCCGCTCACGACCAGGAAGGTCCCGTCGAGCTCCGGCTCCACGCTCTTGACGCTCCCGGCGGTGCCGAGAGGCACGTCCTCGACGAAGTACCTCAGCCGGAGGCCGACCCGTGAGCCGTCGCCGAAGTAGTCCCGGACGACCTGGGGCAGGTGATGCAGAGTGACCAGGGCCTCCTCGACCCCGTGGCGGCTGAGGTGGCTGAGGACGTGCTCGAGGATGGGGCGGTTGCCGACAGGGACCATGGGCTTTGGGATGTTGCAGGTGAGGGGCCGGAGGCGGGTCCCCCAGCCTCCGGCCATGACCACGGCCTTCAAGACGAAACACCCCCCCTGGCGGAAGGAGACGGGTCCCGGGCGACGGGCCCGCCGGGCGACGGGCCCGCCGGGCGACGGGCCCTAGGAGGGCGGGTTGTAGCGCCCGATCGGCTCGAGACCCCGGGTCATGACCCGCGTCCTCCGCCTCATCGCCTCCCAGTCTTCCCCGGGAGCGAGCGGGCCTTTCCCGGAAGATTCCTCGTCCCCACCCCCGCCCGTCCAGCCGCTCGCCTGGGCCTCGCGGATGACCTCCTCGTAGACGGCCGCCGTCTCCAGGGCTACCGCTGACCAGGAGAACCTCTCCGTCACGGTCGAGCGGGCCCCGGCGCCCAGCCGGGCGGCGAGAGGCGGGTCACAGAGGAGCGACAGGATGGCCGAGGCGAGTTCGCCCGGGTCGGCCGGGGGCACTTTCAGCCCGGTGACGTTGTGGGCGACCGTCTCGGCCAGCCCCCCGGTGTCCGAGACAACGACCGGGCAGCCGGCGGCCATGGCTTCTAGGGCGGTCAGCCCGAAGGGCTCGTAGTAGCTCGGGACCACGGCCACCGAGGCCCAGTGGTAGAGGAGGTCCCGCGTCCGGTCGTCGAGGTAGCCGGTGAACCGGACGGCGTCCCCGAACCCCATCGCCGCCACCCGCCCTCTGAGGTGGCTCTCGTGCGGTCCGGTCCCCCCTATGACCAGGCGGGTCGCCGGACGGCGGTCGAGAACGGCCGGAAAGGCGTCGAGGAGCGTGTCCACCCCCTTTTCGCGGACGAGGCGGCCGACGAAGAAGACGATATCCTCTCCCGGCTGGGCGAAGTCGTGCCGCCGCGGCGAGGGGACACCCCTGGGGGCACCCTCTCCCTCTCCCCCGCCCTCGGCCTCCCTCACGGCCGCCTCGACCTCCGTGGGATCGACACCGTTGGGGATGACGCGGATCTTGTCGCCCGGGAGCTGGAACTGACCGGCGAGCTCGGACTCCATGTAGCCGCTGCAGCAGATTACCCGCCAGGCCTCGTAGGTGAGCCACCACTCCACCTCGCTGATGTACCTCTGCCACGGGTTGTGGATGCCGTGGTGGCGTCCGGCCTCGGTGGCGTGGATGGTGGCCACCAGCGGCAAGCGGTAGGCGTGCTTGACCGCCCGGGCGGTGAAGGCCACGAGCCAGTCGTGGGCGTGGACGAGCTCGAACGGGCCGTCGAGTTCATCTCGCCGGACCTCGAGGCCCATGACCGTCTCAAGGAAGCTGTAGTTCAGCTGGTGCACCCAGTGCAGGAAGTCAGGCGAGGAGAGGGTGTAGGCGCTCCGGCGGTGGACCCGGAGAAGCCCCTCCCCCAGGGACACCTCCTCCGTCCCGGCCGCCTCGCGCGCCCCTTGGGTGACGACCTCGACGAGGTTCCCCCGGCGGGCGAGCTCGCGGGAGAGATGGTGGACGTGCCGCGCGAGACCCCCGACGTTGGCCGGCGGGTACTCCCAAGAAAGCATCAGTATCCTCATCTTCTCACTCTCCTCTGTCCCGGACCCGGCCCGTCGGGCGGACGTCCAGGACTTCCTCGACGTAGACCCGGAGAATCTCGGCGACGCTCCAGGCCTGGGCGATGCAGCCGCCCGGCTGGTGGGGGAAGTCCCCATCGAAAACCTCCGAGATGTGGCCGAGACCGGCCTCGCGGAGGTGCCGCTCGAAAGGTCGGAGCAGGCGGGCGGCGAGAAGGCGGCTGTCTTCGGAGCGGCCGTCGGCCCGGCGGAGGGCGGTGACGAAGGGCCCGATGAGCCAGGGCCAGGCCGTGCCCTGGTGGTAGGCCCCGTCCCGCTCGGCCGGGCCGCCGCGATAAAGGCCCCGGTAGGACGGGTGGGACCGGCTGAGGGTCCTCAGGCCGCAGGTCACGTAGAGCTCCCTGAGACAGACCTCAACCACCGAACGCCAGCGGCGCGGGTCGAGGACGGCGTGAGGCAGGGCTACGGCCAGGAGCTGGTTCGGACGGATGGCCGCGTCCGGTGGGCGGCCGCTCTCGAGATCGTGGACCACGTCATAGAGGCAGCCCGCCTCCTCGTTCCAGAAACGGGCGTTGAAGGCCGCCCGGACGCGGCCGGCGAGGGCCAGCCAGTCCCCGCTTTCCCCGTCGAGCTCGGCCAGGAAGCGGAGGGCGTTGTACCACAGGGCGTTTATCTCCACCGGGTAACCCACCCGCGGGGTAACAACCCAGTCCCCGAGCCTCGCGTCCATCCAGGTCACGGCGACCCCGGGCTCGCCGGCGTGGAGAAGGCCGTCCGGCCCGGCGCCGATTCCGTACCGGGTCCCGGAAATGTAGCGCGCGGCGACGTCCCTCAGCGGGTCAAGGAGGCCCTCGACGACCCCGGTGCGGTCGCCGGTGTAAGTGAGGTAGGCCTGGACGGCCCAGAAGAGCCACAGGGAGGCGTCGGCCGTGTTGTAGTCGGGGTCCTCGGCCTGGTCGGGGAAGCGGTTCGGGACGAGCCCGTCCTCGGCCAGCGAGAGGTAGTCGGAGAGGACGGCGAGAGCCTCGTCGGCCCGGCCGGTGACGAGGAAGAGCCCGGGCAGGGAGATGAGAGTGTCGCGCCCCCAGTCCTCGAACCAGGGATAGCCGGCGATGACCGTCGTCCGCCGAGGGGGTTGGCGCCTACCCTTCGCGGCAGTCCCCGCCGTTCCGCCCCTGACGGCGACGAAGGCGTCCGTCGCCCGGACCAGGCGGGTGAAGAAGGCCGGTGCCCCGGGCTCGTCGAGGCTCACCCGGCAGCCGGAAGCCCCGGCCCTCTCCTCGACAGCGCGCCGGGCCCGGTCCACCAGCCGGCCCAGACGCTCCTCCTCCGCCCTCCTGAGCTCGACGGCCCGCCGGAGATCGAAGGGCTCCGTCCGGCGCCGCTCAGCCTCTTCGTCGTCCTCGGCGAGGACGGCGGTCACCGCCACGGCGTCCCCGACCCCGAGGTCCGGGAACTCGAGGAAGCCGGGGGAGTAGAGGTCCTCGACGTGGTCGAGACCCCGGTGCCGCTCCTCGAGGTAGTCCACGTTCATCTGCCAGGCTCCGCCCGGCGACCACCGGCCGGGGTCGTGCCTGAGGACGAGGTCGGGGCTGTCGTCGTGGGCCCGGATGGTCACCCACCCGGGGCCGGCCGAGGTCCGGAACGGCCAGTCGTTGGCCCGGAGGAGGTGATGGTAGAAGCGGAACGTGACGAGCGGCCGGAGCCGCAGGCTGAGCCGCCTCGCCCGGAGCCCGGAGATGGAGTAGACGGCCACGATGCGGTTCTCGCCCCTGGGCATAAGCAGGGTCCGGTCGATGAAGAAGCCCCGGAGGTAGTAGTGGAAGACGGGGAGGGGATCGAGAGACAGGCCCTGGAGGTGCCGGTAGCCCCGCGGGGTGATGACGGGACCCACTCCGCCGGCCTCGCCCTCGCCCGGGCCTCCGCCGGCCCTTGCCGCGCCGCCGCCGGCCCCTCCCGCGCCGCCGCCGGCGAAGCGGTTCGTGGTCAGGTGGTAGGTCTCCCCGTCGACCCGGACTTCCTCCTCGAACTTCGAGAGAACAACGAAGCGGCCCCCATAGCGGGCGACCTGGGGGACGAGCCAGCCGTGGTAACGGCGCGTGTTGAGGCCGCCGGCCGTCGAGGAGGCGAAACCGCCCAGGCCGTTCGTTAGAAGCCACTCGCGCCCGACTGCGGCTTCCTCGAGCCCGAGCTCGTGTCGAGCGAGACGCACGGCCGATAATTCCCCCGGTACGGAGAGTCTCTGGTGGGACCTACCCGGCTTCTCGGAGTTCTCTCTGGTAGGACCTGCCTTCTGCCTAGAGTCTGCGGTGCGGGCGGGGATTATTCTCCGGCCCCGCGGGGTGCGGCCGGGCGGGATCCGGCCGGGCGGGATGCGGCCCCGCGGTCTCCGGCCGGGCGGTCTGCGGGACCCGGCCGCCGGTCGAACGCCCTACTTGGGCAGGAGAAGCATCTGGACCAGACGCACGACCGTGGCCAGGATGGCTCCGGCGAAGCCGGCCACCGTCCCCGTCAGGGGAGGGAGCCAGAGGTAGGCGGCGGGGGAGGCCGCTATCTCCCGGAAGAACGCGGCGTAGCCGGGGATGAGGATGCCGAAGAAAGTGAGGAGGTAGCCGAGGCCGGCCCCCTCGGCGAGGAAGTGGGCCATGTCGACCCCGGGCTCAGGCCGCCGGGCGACCCTCGTCCCGGCCAGGGGGGCCAGGAGGGCGGCGGAGAGGAGGGCCGCTCCGACGATGGCGAGAGCGGCGAGGCCGTGGCCGCCCCCGTAGGGGTACCGCGCGGTGACGGCGACGCGGGCCGCAACCCCGAGAACGGTCAGGACGGCGGTCGAGGCGGCCACAAGAAGGAAGGTCCTGTTCCCGGCCGGGCTCTGCTCCTGGTCCAGCGGGCCCACCCCCCCATCATCCGGCTTGCCGCGGCACCGTCACTGCGGGTAGCGGTTGGTTATCGGCAGCCGCCGGTCCCGGCCGAAGGCGCGGGCCGTGACCTTGAGGCCCGGCGGCGTCTGCCGGCGCTTGAACTCGCTGCGGTTGACCATGGCCGCGATCCGCCTGACGGTCTCCTCCGGATGACCCATGGCCACTATCTCCTCCACTGGACGGTCCTCCTCCACGTAGGCCTGGAGGATGGGGTCGAGGACCGGGTATGGCGGGAGGGTGTCGGTGTCGCGCTGGTCGGGCTTGAGTTCGGCCGAGGGCTCCTTGGCCAGCACGGCTTCGGGTATGACCGGAGAGAGGGAGTTCCTGTACTCGGCCAGGCGGTAGACCATGGTTTTGGGGACGTCCTTGATGGGCGACAGGCCGCCGGTCGTGTCCGCCCCGTAGAGCGTGGCGTAGCCCGTGGCCACCTCGCTCTTGTTCCCCGCGGTCAGGGCCAGATAGTGGAACTTGTTGGCCAGGGCCATGATGATGGTCCCCCTGAGGCGGGCCTGGAGGTTCTCTTCGGCCACCCCGGGCTCCGTGCCCCTGAAAGTCTCACCGAGGGTGTCGAGAAGGGCCTGGAAAGACGGTTCGATCGAGAGGGTGAGGAGGCGCAGGCCCAGCCTTTCGGCAAGGTCGCGGGCGTCCTCGACACTGCCCGGGGAGGTGTAGCGCGAGGGCAGGGACACGCCGACCACGTTCTCCGGCCCCAAGGCGTCGGCGGCTATGGCCGCCACGAGGCTGGAATCGATGCCCCCCGAAAGACCGATGACGACCTTCTGAAAGCCGTTCTTCCTCACGTAGTCGCGCGTTCCCAGGACAAGGGCGGCGTAGATCTCGGCCACGCCCTCGAGAACGGGGGGAGGCTCGTGCGCAGGCAGCGGCGGCTTCCGGGCCTGCCAGCCCGGGCCGGGCCCGAGGGGAGGGTCCGCCGCGGGCCGGGAGCCCTCGGAAAGCACGACCCGGAAGACCCGGGCCTCGCCGTCGGCCCGGGCCAGGGGTCCCTTCCGGGAGCGCGGGTCGTGCAGGCGGTGCCGGAAGATCGCCTCGGCGTCGAGGTCGGCGACCACCAGGTCCTCCTCGAACTGGCGGCCCCGGGCGAGAATGCGGCCGGTGGGCTCGACGACGAGGCTGGCACCGTCGAAGATGAGCTCGTCCTGGCCCCCGACAGCGTTCACGTAGCAGACCACCGCTCCGCTGTCAACGGCCCGGGTGGCCAGCATCCTCTCGCGGTGCTCCCGCTTCCCGGCGTGGTAGGGGGAAGCGTTGATGTTCACCAGGACCTCCGCCCCGGCCTGGGCCTGGATGGCCGCCGGGCCGGTGGGGTACCAGATGTCCTCGCAAATGCTGAGGCCCACGGTCACCCCGGCCACGACGAAAAGAGGCTGTTCCGTGCCGCGGCGGAAGTAGCGGTCCTCGTCGAAGACTCCGTAGTTCGGAAGGTAGGCCTTGTGGTAGACGCCGGCGACCTCGCCGTCGTGGATGACTGCGGCCGCGTTGTAGAGGTCGGCGGCGGCGTCCACGAACCCGACCACGGCGGTGATGCCCCGCACCCGGTCGGCGATGCGCCCCAGGCGCTCCAGGTTGTCCTTTACGAAGGTGGGCTTGAGGAGGAGATCTTCCGGAGGGTAGCCGGTGAGGGTGAGCTCCGGGAAGGCGACGAGGTCGGCCCCCGCCTCTCGGGCGAGCTCGACGTTCTCCAGAATGAGCCGGGCGTTCCCCTCCAGGTCGCCGACGGTGGGGTTTACCTGAGCCAGAGCCACTCTGAGGGAAGGCATGTCCTCGCCCCTTCGCGACGTCGGCCTGCCCGGCGGACTGGGCCGCGCCGGACGAGGTCCGACAGACACCCGCTTGCACCGCCCGGGCGCGGGAGTTTCAGGCTCATTGTACACGTAAGGGGGCGCCGAAGCCAGTCCAGGCACCCGCCCGGAGGGGTCGGAACCTGGGACCCTGCCACGACGGCCCGACACCGAGGAGCGGGATAGACGCGTCGAACATGACCCTGAGGAACGGCGCGCGGGCGCCACGAGCAATAGGATATAGGGCACGGCGGCCCGCTGCGTCCCGCCGCGGTCCCCCAATCACCGGAAGGACCGGAGAGAATTCTTCCAATGAGGATCGCCTACGACGCCCACCCGCTCATCAGTCAAAGCCAGCGGGGCATCGGCAAGACCACGCGGCGGCTCCTCGAGGAATACGCCCGCCGGGAGAGCCCCTTCGACATCTGCTACTACCTTCCAGGAGACGCCTGGCCCCACCCCCCGGAATGGACCGGCGTGACGCCCCGATTCCTCGCGCCCGGTGAGTCCCTGCCGTCCGCCGCCGCACGTGACGGCGCCGCCCTCGTTCACATCACGGACTACTTCTTCCCCCTCTACCACCCCTCCGAGCTCGCCGCGCACCCCGAGCGACCGTTCCGGCTCGTCGTTACGGTGCGTGACATCATCCCCCTCCACCTCCCGCGCGAAAAGAGGAGCGGTCTGGTCCGCCTGCAGCGGTACCTGTTCCCGCTCCTCGAAGCCGCCGACGGGGTCATCACCATCTCTTCGGCCACCAAGGCCGACCTGGTGAAGCACCTGGGCGTCAGCGAAGGAAAGATCGACGTGGTCCACCACGGAGTGGACCACGAGGTCTTCCACGATCGCTACCGCCCCGAGGAAGTCGCGGAAGCAAAACGCCGCTACGGCCTTCCGTACCGCTACATCGTCTACGTGTCCGCCTTCGATCCCAGGAAGAACCACGTCTTGCTCCTCAACGCCTACCACCGGCTCCTCCGTCTGAGCCGCCACCGGTGCGGACTTGTCCTCGTGGGCCCAGGCCGCCTGCCCGTCGAACTGGGCCAGATCATCGGGAAGCTGCGACTCCGCGAGCGGGTGACCATCCTGAGCGACCTCCCGGAGCGGGATCTCGCGCTTGTCTACCGCGGTGCGGCTCTCTCGGCCTTCCCTTCCCTCTACGAAGGCTTCGGCAACCCGCTCGTCGAGGCGATGGCCTGCGGCACGCCCACGGTGGCCCTGGCCCGGTCCTCCGTGCCCGAGGTGGCCGCCGACGGAGCGCTCCTAGTGGAGCGCGGCGATGACGGAGCCTTCGCCAGGGCAATGGCCAGCGTCCTCGAGGATCCCGATCTGGCGAGCGACCTGGCCGAGAAGGGGAGGCGACGGGCGTCCGACTTCACCTGGTCGGCGACGGCCCGTGAAACCCTGGCCGTTTGCGACCGGGTCCTGCGGGGTTGACCCAAACCGGCGGGCCCGTCGAGGCGGAGCACAACCGCGCCCTGATCCCATACCTGCCAGGGGTCGGCGATAACGGCCCCTGGAGATACGAGCCGGGTCAGCTCATGCCACGGCAGAGTGCGGTATTCGCGGTGCGGAACGGTGACGAAGACTTCGGAAGCCCCCTTGAGGACCCCCTCGAGGTCGTCCGTCGCCCCCGCGGCGCGGACTCGCGGGTCGTGCGCCGCGGGAGCGCAACCGCGCAGCCGAAGGAGTTCAACCAGCTTCACCCCGAGCGAGCTGCGGCAGTCGTCCGAGTCGGCCTTGAAGGCCAGCCCGAGGACGACCGGATTACGCATGGGACCCAGCCGTTCGACCTGCTGGATGAAGTACTCGGGGAGGCCCTCGTTCACCTTCCACGCCGCGAGAAGGAGGTCACCTCCGGCAAGTGGTTGGCCTAGGGCGAAAGCATCCTTGAACAGACAGGGTCCGGCGGCGTAGCCCGGGTCGGGAATCCTACCCCGGCGGTAGCCGTGGTTCGCCGCCCGGATGGCCTCGTGACCGAAAGCCCCCAGGGTTGTGGCTATCATCAGGAACTCGTTGCTGAGGGCGAAGTTCACGTACCGGTGGGCGTTGTTGAACAGCTTCGCCAGCTCGGCCTCCACGATCCCGGTATGGACGAGCTCGACTCCCAGCGCCCGGAAGACGCCGGCGGCCGCCTCGGCGGACCGCGGGTCGTCAGCCCCGATTATCTGGGGCAGCTCGAAGATCTCGTGGGAGGCCCCCTCGAGGGTCCGCTCGGGGCAGTAGGAGATGAGGAATTCCTTGCCCGGAGTCAGGCCCCATCGGCGCTCAGCCATGCGCACGAGGCCGACCGTACTGCCGGGAACCACGGTGCTCCGGACGATGACAAGCGGCGGCCTCGACCCGGCCGCAGCCCGCCGGCCCAGAAGGCGGGCCGCGACCTCTGAGAGGGCCGTCTGCTCCAGAACCAGCCTGTCGTTCAAAGGAGTGCCCAGAGCGATGATGAACGTGTCGCATTCCTCGATGGCCCGGTCAAGGTCCCCGGTCATTGTGAAGGTCCGGCCGACGGTCGCCTCCAGGAGGGCAGCCGCCGATTCGTCCTGGAAGGGCAGCCGTCTCTCGGCGACGGCCTCCCTGACCCCCACGTCGGTGTCGACGCCGAGGACACGCTGACCCCGCGCGGCAAGACCCAACCCGCGGGGCAGCCCGACCCGCCCGCACCCGACCACGGCGATCATGGCGCTCCCTCCCGCGGAAGCCGAAGCCTCAGAGAGGCGGGCTTGGAAAGCTCCACCGTGACGGCCCGGACCATGTTCCGTTCAAAGAGACTCTCTCGTTCGGCGGCGCCGGGGTATCCGTACCGCTCCCTGGCCTCAGCCATGAAGAGGTGTGGGAAGAGGAGATCAACGGCCAGGAGCTCGAGATCTTCAGGGGCCAGGTCGCGTTCCCGGCGGTAGGCACCGAGGAGCTCCCCGGCCAGTCTCTCGTCCCAGGAGCCGAGGTGGATGAAGACCCGGTTCAGGAGCTTGCGAAGGTCTCGCACGGGGAGGTCGACGGCGATCCTGTCCAGGTCGAAGACCACCGGCCCGCTTTCGGTTACGACCATGTTTGAGGGGGCGAAATCCTGGTGGCAGAACCCCGATTCCTCACGCCAGCGCCGACAGCCGTCAGGATATGGGAGACCGTCGAGCCGCCGGCGCGCCGTCTCGGCACGCCCCAGCAACACGGGTAGCGCGTCCAGGAAGACCCGGTCGGCGGGACGGTCTCTCCGCCTCGCGGCGGCGGCGAAGGTGCTGGCGCGGCTGATCCGCTCTTCGTATTGGACCGGCCAGGCTCCGAGGTAGTCTCGCGGGTTGGAGTCAGCGGGGGCGCGGAACCCATGCGAGGCGGCGTGGAACCGCCCCGCGGTCGAGAAGGCCAGGCGGAGGTCGCTAGACCGGCTGAGACTCGGGCGCCGGCCGTCCACCCACCTGTAAAGGGTATATCGCACCTCGTCGCCGTCGACAAAGGGCAGCCGTGTGCGAGTCCGCCGGAGGGCCGGCACCAGGCCCGAACCGTGGAGATGCTCGTGAGCGGCGGCAAGGAAACGCACCCGCCGCGGTGGGACAGCCAGCTCCTTCAGCGCATAGCCACCCTCGGAGGTGGTGACCTCCCAGACGGCCCGCTTGCGCTTCCGGGTGACCCGCCGCAACCCAATGACGGCCACACCGTATTCGGCCAGGGCCCTCATCGGACCCGCATCGGCCGGAGCGGCCATCGTCTCCCCCCTGTTCCGCAGCGGAGCCGATACTGGGCTGTCGGAAAGCCCGGAGCGGACCGGCGCCGGGTGCATTAACATAATACGCCACGCTTGGGTGAGGTTCTCGCCACCAACCCAGGCAAAGCTCCACCTCCGATGGCACTTCCACCCTGAGTTGCATAGGATTATGTAGCAACGAAAGGAGGTAAGGCCTATGGGAAAGGACCCGGGCTCCGAGCAGCAGTCCAACAGCCAGGCGCAGGCCGGAGCCGCATCCCAGCTGGTGGTGAACATCTTCTTCGTCTCCGCCAACGATCGGGAGTGGATCGTCAAACCCATCGGGTTCTACTACAACCGTTCGGAGAGGCCGCTCACCGGCGGCGGAACCGAGCCGAGGCCCGAGGTCGATGTTAAGCTCGAAGCTGAGAGGGATACCAACGCTCAGGGCCAGGGGCTGGCCATCGTCAACGACCTCAGCTTCCTGGACATCCTCAGCCAGGCCATAAGGGCCAGCTCGGAAGACCCTGACATCCGCGCGGCGCTGAACCCGAAGGAAGACGAGTGAGAGGAGGTGAGGCTCGTGGGCGGCGGCAACCAGGTTAATTCGCAGTCGCAGTGCGGCACCGCGGCCTTCAACTACGGATACGGAACCGGGCTGGACCAGCAGGGAGGCTGGTCCGCCAATGACGGTGTCGAATTCGAGGCGATCAAGAAGAAGGTTAAAGTCAAGGTCAAGGCCAAGGACGATAGCAACGCCCAGGGTCAGGGGCAGATCGTCCAGGCGGACTTCAACATCCCTTTCCTGGTCACCTACGACGACAAGGTGGAGTAGGAGAGGAGCCTCGTCCGCGGGCGGTGGGGGTGCGGGCGCGCCCCCACCGCCCGCGGCTCTTCAGGTCCGAACCAGCCTCCTCGCTCACAGGGCACGCTCCGCCTCACGGGGATTCCGCAGGACCGTCCTGGTGGTATCGGGGGTCACCGGCCAGTTTTTGCAGGCCTGCCCCCCCCCCCCCCCCCCCCCCCCCCCC
>DYFB01000018.1 GCA_020725405.1 Symbiobacterium sp.
AGGCCCCCGGCCTCGTCGGCGGCCTGGGCGAGCGGCTTCTGGCCCCCGAACCTCTGGACGAGAAGAACGCTCGGAATGAAGCCGAGCCCGGCCACGATGGCCCCTCCGGCGGTAATCATCCAGGCGGCGGTGAAGCCCTCGGCGAGGAGCGCGCTCGGAGTCGTCAGGAAGACCTTGGTCGCGAGGACGAACCAGAGAACGACCACGGCTTGGGAGCGGCTGATGTGCCCCTGCCGGATCACGCCCGTCCTCCCCTCCCGGAGCGGCCGGGATCGCTCTCCGGCGGGCGGGCGTCCCGGCCCTCGGTCTCACCGCCCGGGACGCCGGGGTCCCAGCCCCGCGCGTAGCGGGCCTGCCGGATGAGGTCAAGCGGGCGCAGGAAGATGGGGCGCTTCTCCTGGACCCAGAACGGACCCCGGAGGATGACGTCGAGGGATCCGGGTCGCCAGGGGCCGATGGGCGAGAGGTAGGGGACGCCGAAGCTCCGGACCGAGGCAAGGTGCACCCCGATCAGGAACATGCCCAGGGCTATTCCGTAAAGCCCGAAGACAAGGCCGAGGGCGAGGAAGACGAAGCGCATGATGCGGGCGGTGAAGGATATCGTCTGCTCGGGGATGATGAAGCCGGCTAGAGCGGTCATGGCGATGATGATGACGGTTATCGGGCTCACCAGGGCCGCCCGGACGGCCGCGTCGCCGATAAGGAGGGCCCCGACGATGCCGATGGTCGGCCCGATGGGGCTCGGGATGCGGATACCCGCCTCCCGGATGAGCTCGAAGGACAGGTCAAGGAAAAGGACACTGACGACCGCCGGGAAGGCGACGGCCTCCGCGGCGGCGGCGAAGGCCAGCAGGAGGGATGTCGGCAGCATCTCGGCGTGGTAGTTAACGACGGCGATGTAGAGGCCCGGAAGCAGGGTGGCCAGAACGAGCCCGATCAGCCGGAGGACCCGCAGGAACGTGGCTATGACCGGGTGGAGGTAGACGTCCTCCATCGAGTGCAGGAATGTCGAGAAGGTGACCGGGAGGACGAGGACCTGGGTCGCCCCGTCGACGACTATCGCCGCCGCTCCCTGAAGGAGCTGGAAGCAGGTCCGGTCGACCCTCTCTGTGGCCAGGACGGTGGGCATGAGGGACACGTGATCGCGGATGAGATGCTCAAGGACGCTCGAGTCGATGAGCCCGTCCACCCGTAGGCTGCCGAGGCGCCTCCTGACCTCGGCCACGAGCTCCGGGTTGGCGACATCCTTGATGTACATGACCCCGACGAGGGTCCTCGACCTCTCTCCGATGATGAAATGCTCCGCTACGAGGTCGGGGTCGTGGAGGAAGCTCCGAATCATGGCCGTGTTCACCCGGAGGTTCTCGGCGAACCCGAGCTGGGGCCCGCGGAGGGTCCGTTCGGATATGGGCTCGGACGGCTGGCGGGCGAGCCTGGCCTTGACGTCCACGAGGAAGGCGCAGCCCGTCTCGACGAAAAGGGCCACCTCTCCTTTGAGGATGCCGCCGACCACCTCTTCGAAGTAGAACTTCCGCTCGACCCCGCCCGCCGGGAGGAGGGTGTTGAGGATGAGCGCGGGGAGACGCCCTCGGGCCATCCTGCTCTTCAGCGAGAGCTCCATCAGGGGGAAGATGACCTCCTGCTCGACCCGGTTCGAGTCGGCTATCCCCTCGATGTAGGCGACGAAGGCCCTGGTCCGCGGGGTCGACTGGATAGTGAACTTCCGGAAGACCACATCCTTGTTCTCGGGAACGTGGAAGACGCCGGCCAGGGACTCGAGGGTCTCCCGGATGTCGCGGGGGATGGGCCGACCCATGGCCGGGTCGGGACGCATCCGCGGGCCCTGCCTCTCGCCCGGCCACGCCCCTCCGACCCGCTCCCCGGTCTTCCCCATGCCCGCCCGGGACGGGGGCAGGGTCTCACCGGTGCGGCCCACCCGCGAGGGCTGGGCCTTGGCCTGCTTGTCCGAGCCACCGCGTCTGGCCCCGCCGGCGCCGTTCGGGCCGCCGCCCTTCGGGCCGCCGCGGTCGCCGTCCCCGCTGTCGCCGGTCCCGCCCTCGCGGTCGCCGCCCTCGCCGGTCCCGCCCTCGCGGTCGCCGCCCTCGCGGTGGCCGCTCTCGCCGGTCCCGCCCTCGCGGTCGCCGCCCTCGCGGTTCCACCCGTCGACCCCGCCCTCCGGCCGGTTTCCGAGGCTGAACTGCATCGCCTCGAGGTCCCTCTCGGGACGCGTGACAAGGGAACGGAGCCTCTGCCAGATGCGAAGAAAGGGCACTCCGGGCGTTCCCGCCTTTCCGCTCCACCGGGTCTGTCCTACCAGCCCGACTCTTGCGGCTTAGTCTACCCGGAACGGGGGCGGTCTTGCCCGAACGGCCGGAAGGTGTGGAGGCCGGAAACCGGCGGGCAAAGGGTGGCCCGCTTCTGCGGGGCCGGGTCCACAGCGGGGGGAGGGGTCAGCCCAGCCCGCCCATCCGCCGGAGCCCCTCATCGGGACCGGAGACGACCAGGAGGTCGCCCTCCTTGATGACGTCGTCGGCCCCCGGGGAGGCGTTGATCTCGTCACCGTGCCGGATGAGGATGACGTTGACCCCGAAGCGGGCCCTGAGGTTGAGCTGGCTCAAGGTCCGCCCGTGGGCGAACTTGGGGGCCTTTATCTCCACGACGCTGTAGTGCGGGCTGAGCTGGAAGTACTCGAGGACGTTCGGGTTGACCAGCCCCTGGGCGACGCGGAAGCCCATGTCCCGCTCGGGGAAGACGACCTCGTCCGCCCCGACCTTGGAGAGGACCTTGCCGTGGAGGGCGCTCGAGGCCCGGGCCACGACCTTCTTGACCCCGAGCTCCTTGAGCATCACCGTCACCAGGATGCTGGCCTCCACGTCGGCCCCCATGGCCACGACGACGACCTCGAAGCGCCCGAGGCCCAGGTCGGCAAGGACTCCCTCCTGGGTGGCGTCGGCCTGCACGACGTGGGTCAGGGCGTCGGCGAGGGCCTGCGTCCGGGTCGCATCGTGGTCCACGCCCATGACCTCGTGTCCCAGGGCCCGCAGGGCCGTGGCCACGGTCTCTCCGAAGCGTCCGAGGCCGATAACGGCGAAGTCCTTCACTAGAACCTCTCCCTCCGGCCGAACCGCGGCCGTCGTCGTATAACGTCTACCGCATCTGGGAGGAGAATGCAAGGGCCGACCGTCAGCCCACGTAGATGCGCTCCTCAGGCAGGTGCCAGTCCACCGTGGCCTTGCGGCGCGCCAGAGCGACGGCCAGGGTCAGCGGGCCGACGCGGCCGGCGAACATGAGGCAGGGGAGGAGAATCCGCCCGACAGGGCTGAGGTCGGGGGTGAGGCCCATCGAGAGCCCCACCGTCCCGAGGGCCGACACCGTCTCGAAGAGGATCTCGATGAAGGGGGCCCGCTCGCTCGTCAGGAGAACCATGAGGGTGACGATAATGAGCCCGATGAAGGCGGCGGTTATGACCCAGGCCTTCACGACCACCTCCGGAGGGAGGCGCCGCCCGCCGATGTCGACGTCGTCCCGCCGCCGCAGGGCGGCCCGGATGGCGGCCAGGACGGTGACGAAGGTGGTGGTCTTCGTCCCGCCACCGGTGGACCCGGGGGAGGCCCCGATGAACATGAGGACCATCACGACGAGCAGGGAGGACGGCAGGAGCCCGGCCGTGGGGACCGTGTTGAAGCCGGCCGTGCGGGAGGTGACCACCTGAAAGAGCGAGGCCATGACCTTCTCGCCCAGGGAAAGGCCGCCCATCGTGGCCGGGTTGGCGTACTCGAAGACGAAGACGAGGAGCGTGCCGATTCCGATGAGAGCGGCCGTGGCCTTGAGAACGATGCGCGTGTGAAGGGTGAGGCGCGTGCCGCCCGACCTCCGGAAGGAGAGAAGCTCGGAGTTGACGTAGAAGCCGAGCCCGCCGACGACGATGAGAGCCACGAAGACGAGGTTGACGAAGACGTCCGTTGTGTAGCGGGTCAGGCTCACCCCGAAGAGGTCGAAGCCGGCGTTGCAGAAAGCGGAGACGGAGTGAAAAACGCCGTAGTAGAGGGCCTGGCCGAGAGGGTAGTCGGCCCGGAAGGCCAGGGTGAGGGCGACGGCCCCGACGGCCTCGACCACGAGGGTCAGGAGGACGACGTTGCGGGCGAGGAGCAGGACCCCGGAAAGCCGCGGGTTCCCCAGGGCCTCGCCCATGGTCAGGGTGTCGCTCAGCGAGACTCTCCGCCCCACGGCGAAGGCGAAGAGGGTCGTGACGGTCATTATCCCGAGCCCGCCCATCTGGAAAAGGAGCAAGATGACCGTCTGGCCGAAACCGCTCAGGGTCGTGCCGACATCGACCACGACGAGGCCGGTCACGCAAGTCGCCGACGTGGCCATGAAGAAGGCGTCGAGGAGCCCGAGACCCCGCCCGTCGGCCGTGGCCACCGGAAGCGAGAGCAGAAGGGTCCCGAGAGCTATGGCGATCAGGAAGCCTGTGGCCAGGAGCCGGGCCGGATTGGGGATGGGCTTCTTCTTGTTGTTGGTCTCCATCATCTTGCCTGTAACTTTAGCCAAGCCCGGCTCTTCCACCTTCCGCGGTCGGCGGGGACCCCGCCCCGAAAGACCCGGGCGACCGCTGGTCCCTTCCGTGGGCGGGCCGCGAAACACCCCGTGGACAGGCCCGACGGCCGCGGCGTGAACGGCCCCCCGGCGTGAGCGGCCCCCCGGCGTGAGCGGTCCCCCGGCGTGAACGACCCCCCGGAATAGAGGATGTCTATCCTCCGCCCCGACAAACCGAGGGCGCGCCGGGTGGACGTCACTGGAAGTCCAGGCTCGTCCTGGGACATACTACTGGGACCGCGGTAGACCACGGAGGGTCCGCGTCGTGTCCCTGGTAGATACTCTGCGAAGCCTCCTGCCGGAGCTCTCCAGGACCGGCTCGACCGAGGCGGTTTTCGGCCGCCCCATCGAGGCCGGCGACGTCGTCATCATCCCCGTCGCCCGGATGACCGTGGGTTTCCTCGGCTTCGGGGGCCAGGCCCAGGGCGGTTTCGGTGGCACCGCTCAGGTCGACCCGGTAGCCCTCATCGTCGTCAAAGACCGAGAGGTTAGCCTGGTCCACTTCCGCACGTGGCCGGACGCGAGGTCCCGCCGCTGGGCAGGTCCGGCGGCGGCCGGCGCAGGGCGAGGGCCCCTCGGCCGCCACCCGCCTCCCGACCTGCCGCTCCCCTTCAGCCTCGATGCCGTCGTCGTCGCCGTCCGCGACCTCGTCCGAGAGATAAACCGGGGAACCTCTGCTCCACGTGGTGGGGAAGGAGAGGGGGCAGGGAGGTCGCGCCGGGGCCGGCGCCGGAACGAACGGGGGGCGCACGCTGCGCCGGACGGGACGCCTTCACTCGCCCCAGGGCAGGTCGAGGCCGTCAAGGGCGTTGTAGATGCGGACGATGAACCACCCCGTGTCAGGCCGGGGCTGGAAGAGCTCCATCAGGAAGACCCCGTTGGGGCCGGCGTCGAGCTCGACGACGGCGAGCCCGCTCCCGGCCGTCCCCGATAGCACGCGGAGCCTGGCGACCTCCACCGGGGCGGACGTCGCCGTCACGACGAGGGTCTGCCCCCGCATGGCCGCCGTCCAGAGCCCGCCCTCCGGGCCGGAGAGACCCATCAGGTTGAGGGTGTACCAGGCCGCCGGCCGGAGAGCGGCCTCCGGCCACCCCGCGTTCTCCCCGGCCTGGCCGGAGGCGGCGGGACCAGGGAGGCGGTGCGCCTTGACCCTGACGGCGAGCCCGTTGTCGTAAAAGCAGAAGTCAGGACCCCAGAGGTCGAGGGCGAGGTCGAGCGCGGCCCGGCCGTAGGCGTTGGCCAGGGCCGCGGCGATGAGGAGTCCGGCCACGACGGCAAGGCGTCTCCCCCACCGCCGGCCTCCCCGGGTCACGACCGCGCTCTCTCCTCTCAGGTCCCTTTCGGGCCCCTCCGGATCCCGGGCAGGCGGCGCGAAACCGCTTCGGGCCTCTCCCCGGGCCTCCGGTAAGACTACGCGGGACCATCCTCCCCGCAGTCCTCGGCCCGCCGGCGGGGCATCGTTTATAATGGGACCAGCGCGGGCGGGCGCCGCGGTAAGGCCCGGGGTGGGAGGTGGACCGGAGTGGAGGAGGTTCGGACCATCCTCATCGAGGCGGTCCTGGCTGTGGTCCCCTTCACTCTCGTAATCGTGCTCCTCGACTTGTGTCTCGTGAGGATGCCCTCCGAGCTCCTCGTCCGGTTCCTGGCCGGTGCGGCCATGGTCCTGACCGGCCTCTTCCTCTTCCTCCTGGGCGTCCGGGTGGGCCTTCTCCCCCTGGGCGAGGCCATCGGCGCCGACCTTCCGAACCGCGGGTCCCTCCTTGTGATGATGGTCGTCGGGTTCGTCATCGCCCTGGCCGTAACGGTGGCCGAGCCTGACGTCCGCGTCCTGGCCTACCAGGTCGACCTCGTCTCCGGCGGCCGGATACCTGGCAGCACCCTTATCCTGAGCGTCGCGCTCGGGGTGGGGGTGTTCGTCGCCCTGGCTCTTCTCCGGATAGTCCTGGGGATACCCATCGCCTATCTCCTGGCCTCCGGCTACGTCCTGGTCGTCGTGCTGTCCTTCTTCGCCCCGGCCGCGTACGTGCCGGTGGCCTTCGACGCCGGCGGGGTCACGACCGGGCCCCTGACGGTGCCCTTCATCCTCGCCCTCGGTATCGGGACGGCTTCGGTCCTCGGCGGCCGGTCGTCGCTCTCGGACGGCTTCGGCCTCATCGGGCTGGCCTCAATCGGCCCGGTCATAGGCGTGATGATCCTGGGGGTGATTTTCGGATGAGCGAGATCATCCTCTTCCGCGGCCTCGAGGCCGTCGTCAAGGAGGTCTTGCTGGCCTTCGCCCCGCTCCTCGCCCTGTTTTTCGTCTTCCAGGCCCTGTTCCTCCGCCTCCCGCGGGAGACGGTCCTCAACGTCGTGAAAGGCACCGTCCTGGCCTTCGTCGGCCTGGTCCTCTTCCTCCACGGGGTCCACGTCGGGTTCCTCCCGGCGGGGAGCGAGGTGGGTCTCACTCTGGGGGGCCTTCCCTACCGCTGGGTGCTCATCCCGGTCGGCCTGGTCCTCGGCTTCCTCGCGGCCATAGCCGAGCCGGCGGTGAGGGTCCTCGCCCGCGAGGTGGAGAGGGCCTCGACCGGCTACCTCCGGGAAAGGCTCATCCTCTTAACGGTCGCCGGGGGCGTCGGGCTCTTCGTCGCCCTGGGCATGGCCAGGGTCCTCTACGGGATACCTCTCCTCTACATTCTCATCCCCGGCTACGCTCTGGCCCTCGTCCTCCTCGGGTTCTCCCGGCCGAGCTTCGCCTCGATCGCCTTCGATTCGGGCGGGGTGGCGACCGGGCCCATGACGGTCACGTTCATCCTGGCTGTAGCCGTGGGGGCGGCAACCGCCATGCGGGGGAGGAACCCCATCGTCGACGGCTTCGGCCTCATCGCCCTGGTGGCTCTGGCCCCCATCCTGTCGGTGATGATTCTGGGACTCCTGTTCGGCAGAAGGGAAGCGGGGATGTGATGACCTCACAGATAGCGCACGACCTCATCGTGACCATCGTCCGCAAGGGATGGTCGGAACGGATCGTGAAGGCCTCAAAGGAGGCCGGAGCCGAAGGCGCCACCATCCTCCACGGCCGCGGCACGGGCATCCACGAGATGAAGGTCCTCTTCGGTCTGCCCATAGAGCCGGAGAAGGACATCGTCCTGACCATCATCCCGGAGGAGAAGACCGAGCAGGTCCTCGCCGCCATCATCGAGGCCGGCGAGCTCGAAAGGCCGGCCACCGGCATAGCCTTCGTTCTCCCCGTGAAGAAGGCCGTGGGCATAGTCCACCTGCTGCACCGGGAGGAAGAGAGGCAGCCCTAGGCCAGGGGGGGCTCGCGGCGCCCCGGGGGAGGATCGCTCCCGCCGGCCGTCCGCCCCGCCCGTCTGCCGGAGGACCGGCGCCCGGAGGACCCGCGCCGGGTCCACTGCCGGGGGTTCAGGTAGTAGAAGAGGGACCGGTCGGCGGCCTTCTCCATGAGGTCGGCCAGGGCCTCCCGGTGGGCGAGGGCCGCCTCCCAACCCACCCGCACGTAGTCGTCCACCGAATCGAGGTCGATGAGGCTGAGACCGGCCACCGGCGGACGGATAAGGACGTCGGCCCCGCTTACCTCAGCCGCCCGCTTCTCCCGCTGCATTATCTCCCACGAGCGGAGCATGACGGCGAAGATGTTCCACCTGGCCGGGGCCGACCCGAGGTCGCCGGAGAGGTCCACGGCGATGACAAAGTCGGCTCCAAGCTCCCGCGGCACCGCGGTCGGCACGTTGCAGCAGACTCCGCCGTCCACGAGCAGGCGCCCGTCAATCTCCACGGGCCGGAAGATGCCGGGCACGGCGCAGCTGGCCCGGACGGCCCGCGCCAGGGGTCCGCGGGTAATGGTGACCCGGCGGCCGGTTCGGAGGTCGCAGGCCACGGCGGCGTAGGGGATGGCGAGGTCCTCGATGACCCGGCCGCCGAGGTGGGTCTGGAGGAAGCGCTCGAGACGGGTGCTGTCCAGGAGCCCGGCCCGGGGGAGGACGGGCCGGACGACGTCCCGCCAGCGGGTGGCCCGGGCCAGCTTCTCGATCTCCTCCGGGGTCATGGCCGCGGCCACCAGGGCTCCGACCAGGCTGCCCGCGCTCGTACCGGCGATGCAGTCGACGGGCACCCCGAGGTGGAGGAGTCCCTTGATGACCCCGACGTGGACCAGACCCTTGGCCGCCCCGCCGCTGAGGGCGAGGCCTATCCTCTTCCGGCTCACCGCACCACCCCTCCCGGGGAGTCGTCGGCGCGTCGTCGCAGGGAACAGAAGCCCCGCCGGCGAGCGCAGGGAACGAAGGCCCTACCGCCGAAAAGCGCGGCCGGAGGTGTTTCGCCATGGCGTCGACGAACCCGCGTCCGGCCGGCCGTCCGACAGCGTTCGGGCTGACCCTCATCGTTGTCGGCATCGTGCTCCTGGCCAACAGCCTCCTGCAGGGCTACGTCGTCGGCCTCGGCGGGTGGGTCGGCCTGGCCGGCCCCGGCGTCATCTTTCTCGCCGTCTACTTCTTCCTGACCCGCCACCAGGGACTCCTCATCCTGGGGGCGCTCCTCACCGCGCTCGGCCTGTTCTTCGCCGTGCAGGGCGTGAGCCTCCTCCCCGAGAGCGCGGGTCTATTCTTCCTCTTCTTCGGGCTGCCCTTCCTGTTCGTCTGGGCCGTGCACACCCGGAAGCTGGCGGAGCGGGCCGAGCGGACCTGGCCGCTTTTCCCGGGGGCGGTTCTCACGGGCCTCGGCGTCGTCTTCCTGGTCCTGGAGACCGGGTTCGCTCTCGGCGGCCCGGACCGGCTCCACTTCATCCGCCTGTGGCCCCTGGTCCTCGTCGTTATCGGCCTCATTTACCTCCTGAAGGGGCAGACGGCCAAGCCGCCGGGTTAGAGTCGAAACCGGCCGGTTCGCGCCCCTCCTGCGCGGATGGGCTCGAAACGCGGCGGCACCGAGTTATGTGAACGGACACGCGTCCAGGATGAGGCTCCGGACGACGCCGGGGAAAAGGCTCCTTGCACCGGGGGGTAAGATATACTAACTAGGTTAGTAATATTCTGGAAGCCGGGTGGGGTGTCGGAGTGACGGGCATCACCAACAAGGCGGAGTACGCCCTCCTGATACTGCTCGACCTGCTTCTCCTCCCCCCGGGGGCGGTAACCTCGACCCGGGAGGTGGCCGCCCGTCGGGGCCTGCCCCCGAAGCTCGTGCCCCATCTGGTCTCTCTCCTCCGCAGCGCCGGGTGGATCGAGACCTCTCGCGGCCCGGGTGGGGGTCTCTCCCTCTCCGACCGCGCCAGCGCGGGCGCGCTGAGTGTCGGCCAGGTCTTGAGGGCTGTCGGGGAGTACCCGCGGGTCAAGGAGTGCGGAGCCTGCCCGCGCGTCCCGGCCTGTCCCCTGAAGGACACCTGGACGCAGACCCGCTCGGTGCTTGACGACATCCTTAGCCGGACCAGGCTTTCCGACCTCGCTCGTCGGATGAGACAGACGGAGCAAGCGTCGGGTTCAGGAGGGGAGCGGCCTTGAAGGAACTCCTGGTCAGCGGATTTGAGCCCTTCGGCGGCGAGAGGGTGAACCCATCGGCCCTGGTGGCCGCGGAGCTGTCCGGGCTCGAGGTCGCGCCCGGATACCGCGTCCGCTCGGTAACCGTTCCCGTCACGTGGGCCGGGGCCCTGCCGGCACTGCTCAAAGCCCTCGGCGCCGGGCCGTCGGGGTTCCCCGCGGCCGTGGTCATGCTTGGACAGGCCGGAGGATACGCGGCAATCGGTCTCGAGCGCGTCGCCGTTAACATAAGCAGCGGCACCGATAACGACGGCGTGCCACGCGCCGACGAGCCGGTCGTGGAGGGCGGTCCTGCCTCCTACCTCTCCGGCCTTCCTCTCCGGGCCATCGTCGCCCGCCTCGGGGAGCTCGGCCTCCCGGCCTTCGTCTCGAACTCGGCCGGTACCTACCTTTGCAATTTCCTTTTCTACGGAGCCCTTCACCACCTGGCCGGTCTCCGAGAGAGCTGGCGTGGAGCCTCGGGCTCGGAGGGCCGCGGAGCCGGATCAAGCTCCGCACCGGCACCGCTCGCCGGGTTCATCCACATCCCCTACCTCCCCGAGCAGGCCGTCGGTAAGAACCCCATCCCGCCCAGCATGTCGCGAGGGGACATCGTCCGGGCCGTCCGCGTCGCCCTGGAGGTCACCGCGGCCTCGCTCGGGAATCAATCGCCCTGACCGACCGCCATAGGGCTTTTCACCGGAGGTTAGCGGTGATACGGTAGGAAGTGGAGATTACGGTTCTACTGCTGGAGAGCCCTAACAGGACTTAGTACGGGTCGCGCACAGAAGGCGTAAGCATTATAGGAGGTTCACCCAGCCCACTGGGACGGGCTTGGAGGGCTGGCCCCGCTACCCGGAGGTGACGCCGGAGTGAGTCGTCGTTTGGAGGATGGAGCGGCTCAGCGGAAAGAGGCGCTTACCGTCATCGTGAAGACCACCTACCAATGTAACTTCCAGTGTTCGTACTGTTATGAGGATGACCGTAGAAGTCTTGAAGGCGGTATGGATGAGAAGGTCCTCTACAATGTTATTAGAAACGTCCTGTCATCTGTACGCCCACAAGGCTCCGTGCTGTTCATATGGCACGGCGGAGAGCCGCTACTCATGGGTCTCGAGTACTACGAAAAGGTTGTTTCTTACCAGCAGGAACTTGGCGGAGACGTTCACATCAGAAACTCAATTCAGACCAACGGCTCTCTCATGACCTATGACATGGCTGATTTCTTCAGTAAATGCGGGTTCGGAGTCGGCTTCAGCCTTGATGGTCCCAGGGAGTTGAACGACGCGAATCGCTCCATACTGGACTTTGACAGCGCCGAATGGGAATCCTTATGGCGCAAGGGTTTCGGGCGTCGGAAGGCAGACGTACCACAACAACCCTTCCACCGGTGGGTCTAGGGGCGTGGCATCTCGGTGACGTGGGCGGGCGGCCGGAGGCC
>DYFB01000004.1 GCA_020725405.1 Symbiobacterium sp.
ATCGTTCACCCCCGGGGGTACCGGCGCGGCGGCAGGCGCCTAGACCCCAAGCAGGTCCCAAAGCAGGTCACCGTCGAGTTCCACCCGCTTTAGCCCCCCAAGCACCATACCCACTGTTGGCCGGGATATGCCAGGGCGTATTCGGCCGTGGTCACCCCCCGCTCATCAAGGAAGCTCCTCACCCGGGCGGACAGGAAGACGTACAGGCCGCACACCGTTCTCACCTCCGCTCGGCGGGGGCTGAATCCCGGATGATGGTCCCGCTGCGGGTCAGGGCCGGCCGCCGCGGTCCGGTCGCGTCCGGCCGGCAAGGAGCGCTCGAAAGCGCCGCGTGGGAGAAGCCTTCTCGGAGGTCAAGTCCAGTCTACGGGGAGCGAGCCGGTCTGTCAATAACTGGGAGCGTCGAAAGCCCGCGAGGGCCGGGTCGACGTTGCGCCAAGAGCCGCCCGGCGGCGGCCCAGAAGCGTCCGCTCGAGGCGACCTCGAACGGGCCCTCCTACTCCCGTCCGGCGAGCCGCTTCAGGTTCTCCAGCCTGGCCTTGGCTTCGGCCTCGGCCCGCTCGAAGAGCTCCTGGGCCCGGTCGGGGAAGGTGGCCCGGAGGGACGAGTAACGGACCTCTCCGAGGATGAACTCGCGGAAGCTGCCGGTCGGGTCCTTGGAGTCGAGAGTCAGGGGATTCCGGCCCGCGGCCGCGGCGGCCGGGTTGTAGCGGTAGAGGGGCCAGTAGCCGGCCTCGACGGCCTTCTTCATCTGGGACTGGCTCCGCCCCATGTCGATGCCGTGGTTGATGCAGGGCGAGTAGGCGATGATAAGGGAGGGCCCGGGGTAGCTCTCGGCCTCGACGAAGGCCTTGAGGAGCTGGGTGCGGCTCGCCCCCATGGCCACCGAGGCCACGTAGACGTAGCCGTAGGTCATGGCCATGAGGCCGAGGTCCTTCTTCCGGGTCTGCTTCCCGGCCGAGGCGAACTTCGCCACCGCCCCCGTGGGCGTCGCCTTCGACGACTGCCCCCCGGTGTTCGAGTAGACCTCGGTGTCGAGGACGAGAACGTTAATGTCGGCCCCGGAGGCCAGGACGTGGTCGAGGCCCCCGAACCCGATGTCGTAGGCCCACCCGTCCCCGCCGATGACCCAGACGGAAGGCTTGGTCAGGAGGTCCTGGTGCCCGGCTATCTCCCGCAGGGCCGGGCGGGCGGCCTGCGGGACGGCGGCCATGGCCTCAGGGAGGAGGGCCCGGATCCGGTCCGCGAACTTCCGGGACCCGGCCGCCTCCTTCCGCGCGGAAAGCCACCCGCTCAGGGCTTCAGCCAGCTCACCTCCGGCCCCGGCCTCGAGGGCCCGCCGGGCGGCCGCCGCCAGACGCTCCCGGCGCTGCTCCACCCCCAGGGCGAGCCCGAAGCCGAACTCTGCGTTATCCTCGAACAGCGAGTTCGCCCAGGCCGGGCCCCGACCGTCCGGACCCACCGTGTAGGGGCAGGTCGGCGCGCTCCCGCCATAGATGGACGAGCACCCGGTGGCGTTGGCGATGAGCATCCGGTCCCCGAAGAGCTGGGTAAGGAGCTTCACGTAGGGCGTCTCCCCGCACCCCGCGCAGGCGCCGGAGAACTCGAAGAGCGGCCGGAGGAACTGGCTGCCCTTGACCGATGTCGGGTCGAAAACGTCCCCGAGGACGGGCAGCCTCTCGGCGAAGGTCCAGTTGGCCGCCTCGGCCTCGACGCCCTCCTCCGCCGGGACCATCTTCAGGGGCTTGTCCTTCATCGGGCAGACATCGAGGCAGTTCCCGCACCCGGTGCAGTCCAAGGGAGAGACCTGGATGCGGTAGAGCAGCCCCGCGGCCTGAGCCTCGCGGCCCTTGGCCGCAACGGTCACGAAGCCGGCCGGGGCTCCGGCCAGGCTCTCGGGCCGGATGAGGTAGGGACGGATGGCCGCGTGCGGGCAGGCCATCGCGCACGTATTGCACTGGGAGCAGGTCTCCGGCGACCAGACCGGGACCTCCAGGGCTATCCCCCGCTTCTCGAAGCGGGTCGTCCCCGTCGGGCAGGTCCCGTCGGGAGTGAAGGCGCTGACCGGAAGACGGTCACCCTCGAGGGCCAGGACGGGCTCGGCCACCTCGCGGCTGTACTCGAGGGCCGGACCCGCGGCCCGACCCATGATGGCCTCGAGACTGGCCACGGCGGAGGCGCGGTCCTCGGCCGCCGCCGCCTCGTCCAGGGCCTCGGCCCAGGACGCCGGGTAGTCCACGGCCACGAGGCCGTCCAGGGCCCGGTCCACGGCGGCGAAGTTCATCCGGACGATCTTCTCGCCCTTGCGCCCGTAGGTCTTCTTGATGGCCTGCTTGATGTGGGCGATGGCCTCGTCGGCCGGGATGATACCGGCCACCTTGAAGAACACCGCCTGCATGATGACGTTGATGCGCCCGCGCATCCCGACCTCGTCGGCTATGGTCGCCGCGTCGATGTTGTAAAAGCGCGCCTTCTTCGAGGCGATGGCCCGCTTCACGGCGGCCGGGAGCTTGGCGTCGAGCTCGGCCGTCGTCCACGGCGAATTCAGGAGGAATATCCCCCCGGGGCGCAGGTCCGACAGGAGATCGTACTTGTAGATGTAGGACGGGTGATGGCAGGCCACGAGGTCGGCCTGGTCAATGAGGTAGGCGGACTGGATGGGCCTCCGGCCGAAGCGGAGATGGGAGATGGTCATCCCGCCCGACTTCTTCGAGTCGTAGGCGAAGTAGGCCTGAGCGTAGAGGTCGGTGTGGTCGCCGATGATCTTGATGCTGTTCTTGTTGGCCCCCACGGTGCCGTCCGACCCGAGACCGTAGAACTTACACCGGAAGGTCCCGGCCGGGGAGGTGTCGAGGACCGGACCCACTTCGAGAGAGGTCCCGGTCACGTCGTCGACTATCCCCACCGTGAAGTGGTTCTTCGGGGTAGGGGCCGCCAGGTTGTCGAAGACGGCCTTGACCATGGCCGGGGTGAACTCCTTCGAGCCCAGGCCGTAACGGCCGCCGAAGACCTCGGGGAGCTTCCGGCCGTTCCAGGAAGCGCCCGGCTTCGGGCGGTCCGTTCCGGCCTCGGGCAGGACGGCCTCGGCCAGGGCGGCGCAGACGTCGGTGTAGAGAGGCTCCCCGAGAGAACCCGGCTCCTTGGTCCGGTCGAGGACGGCCAGGCGGCGGCAGGTCACGGGAACCGCCCGCCAGAAGTGCTCACGACAGAAGGGCCGGTAGAGCCTGACCTTGATCAGGCCGACCTTCTCCCCGGCCTTCACGAGATGCTCGACCGTCTCCTCGGCCGTCTCGCAGGCCGAGCCCATGGCCACGATGACCCTGTCGGCGTCGGGCGCCCCGACGTAGTCGAAGAGCCCGTAGCGCCGCCCGGTGAGAGCGGCCAGCTTCTCAAGGCTCTCGAGGACGAGCCCCGGCACGGCCAGGTAGTAAGGATTGGCCGCCTCGCGTCCCTGGAAGTAGATGTCCGGATTCTGGGCCGTCCCCCGCTGGTGCGGGCGCTCGGGAGTCATGGCCCGGGCACGGAAGGCCTCGACCGCGTCCGTATCGATGAGCCCGGCGAGGTCGGCGTAGTCAAGGACCTCGACCTTCTGGACCTCGTGCGAGGTCCGGAAGCCGTCGAAGAAATGCAGGAACGGCACCCGGGCCCGCACCGCGGTGAGATGGGCGACCGCTCCGAGGTCCATGACCTCCTGGACCGAGCTCGACGCCAGAAGAGCGAAGCCGGTCTGCCTGGCGGCCATCACGTCCGAATGGTCGCCGAATATCGACAGGGCGTGGGCGGCCAGGGCCCGCGCCGAAACGTGGAAGACCCCGGGGAGGAGTTCCCCGGATATCTTGTACATGTTCGGAATCATGAGGAGTAGGCCCTGGGAGGCGGTGAAGGTCGTCGTCAGCGCCCCGGTCGCGAGACTCCCGTGGACGGCCCCGGCCGCGCCGGCCTCCGACTGGAGTTCGACTATCCTGAGCGGCTGTCCGAAGATGTTCGGCCGACCCTGAGCCGCCCACTCCTCGCACAGCTCGCCCATGGGCGAGGACGGGGTGATGGGGTAGATGGCCGCCACCTCGCTGAAGGCGTAGGCCACGTGTGCGGCGGCGGTGTTGCCGTCTATCGTCTGCCTGGTTCCGGGCACCCCGGATTTCCCCTTTCGGCGTCCGCTCCCGGGCTCTGGTCGCGGTTTTCTCTCAAGCCCTGCTTTCTCGCCCCTAATCATAGCACCATTTCTTTCAGGCCAAGGCGAAGGCACGCGAGAGGGAATATTCCGACTTTTTCAAAGACGCCGGGGAGGCAAGGGCGAAGCGGGTCCGGGCCTCCGGGCCATCATCCCTCTACCATCTCCCCTGCAGGAAGGAGAGAAGGTTAGGCAGGACGGAGAGGACGAACAGGGCCGGTAGGAAAAGGAGGATCGTCACGAGGGTCAGCTTCAGGGACAGGGCGGCGATCTCGGATTCCAGGGCCTGCCGGCGGCGGGTCCGCAGCGTCTCGGCCTGGGTGCGCAGGACCCGGGCCACGGGCGATCCGAGCTCCAGCCCCTGGACCACGGCGGCCGTGAAGGAACCCGCCGCCTGGCCGCCCAGGCGGCGGCCGGTCTCGCGCAGGGCCGAGGAGACCTCCCGGCCGGCGTCGATCTCGCCCAGGGCCGTCTCCAGAGCCCGGCCGACCACGCCCCGGGAGAGACCGGCGGCGAGGCGCATCGAGTCGAGGAGTCCGAGCCCGCTCTCCGCGCCGAGCGTCAGGAGGTCGGCCACCTCCGGGAGCTCCCGAGCCACCGCCGCCCGGTAGCGGGAGGCGACGGCCCTCATCCAGACGCGGGGCCCGACGGCTCCCGCCGCGACGACGAGAGCAAGGAGCCAGCCCGGCGGCCACCCTCCCCGGACCACCTCCGGGAGGAGCACCGCAAGGCCGGCAAGGAGAGCCGCCACCGCCCCGAAGACGTGGACGTCGACTGGGTCGAGGCCCGAGGCCGCCAGCGCCGCCCTGATCTCCGGGTCCTCCGGCCCGAGACGCTCCCGGACCCCTTCGGGGAGGCCCGCCCGGACCCCCGCCAACCAGCGCCGGGCTGCGGCCGCCCCCGGCCGCGGCCGCCCCAAGCGGGCCCCGGCGGTTCCGCCGGCCCGGGCCAAGGGCCCTTCGCCCGCGAGAAAGACGAGTCGGCCGGCGACACCGACACCCGGCCCGCTGGCCAGGGCCATCAGCACCGCAAGCACGGCGCACCCCGCCGCGGCGGCGGCAAGGAGCTTCATCGCCCCGGACAGAGCCCCGGGGAGCACGTCAGCCACCCCCCTTTATCTGCCGGCGTATCCCGCCGAGGAGCCGCCGCAGGACGACGACCCCCACGGCCCAGCCGGCCGCGGCGAGACCCGCGGCGAGAAGACCCACCCGGCAGGACACGAGCGGCTCAAGCTGGGTGGGGCCAGCCCACAGGATGTAGCCGAGAAGGCCGGGAGGAAGGAGGGCCAGCACCGCCGCCGTGGAGCGGGCCTCGTTGGTCCGGGCCGTAAGCTCGCGCTCGAGGTAGCGGCGTTCGCGCAGGAGCCCCCCGAGATTCACGAGGAGAGCGGTCACGTCCCCGCCCGTCCGGAGGTGCGTCGCCAGGCAGGCCGCGAAGTAACGGACCTCGGGCAGAGGCCATTCGGTCGTCATCGTCTCCAGGGCGTCCCCGAGACGGGCGCCGGCCCGGTAGAGGTCGAGGACCCGGAGGAGGGCCGTCCTCACCGGCTCGCGCCCCGCGCGCGCCGCCTGCTCCAGGGCCTGGGCGACCCCCAGGCCGGCCTTCAGGGAGGCAACCATGGTCTCAAGGGTCGCCTCCAGGCCGTCCTGGAACGAGCGTATCCGGATCTGTTCGCCCGCCCCGCGCCGGAGGAAGTAGGCCCAGACGGAGGCGGACCCACCGAGCACAGCTCCGACCGGACTTCCGAGGGAGACCAGGCCGGCCGCGCCGCCGCCGAGTCCCCAGAGGACAACCGTCGGCCAGCCGGCCGTTCGGGGGCTTCCTCCTCCTCTTGGGCCGGGGCCGAGCCACCGCGCGGCCGCGCCTGGTCCGGCCCCTCCCGGGAAGCCTCCGGTCCTCGGTGTCACCGCCAGGCGCCGCACCGGGCGGAGCAGCGAGTCGAGCCTTCCGGCCCGGCCGCCGCCCCAGACCCCCGAGCCGCCGCCGCTTCGGAGGGCGACCAGGAGGCAGAAGACCGCCAGGCCCACCGCCGCCCCGAAAGCGGCGGGCACGCCCCAGCCCGCCACACTCACCCCTCCCCCGAACCGGCGAAGAGCCTGACCCGGTCGGCCTGGTCCGGAGTCAGGGTCAGGAGGAGCTCGCCGTCCGCCCCGCGCACCGCCGGGAGCAGACGGTAGCCGCCCGCCGCGTCGTAGCCCGCGAGGACCCCTACCTCCGCGACGAACCGCGCCCCGTCCGGCCGACGGACGAGATGGACCAGGACGTCGACGGCCGAGGTGATGTGCTCGCGGACGGCCTCGTAGGGGAGGCCCTCCCCGGCCATCAGGACCATGAGTTCGAGCCGCCGGAGGGCGTCCAGGGGCGAGTTGGCGTGCACCGTGGTCATCGACCCGGGATGACCGGTGTTCATGGCCTGTAGCATGTCGAAGGCTTCCGGCCCCCGGCACTCCCCGACGATGATGCGGTCCGGCCGCATCCGGAGGGCGTTGCGGACGAGCTGTCTCTGGTCGACCTCACCGCGCCCCTCCACGTTGGGCGGGCGGCACTCCAGCCGGACAACGTTCCCCTCCCCGAGCCGCAGCTCGGCGGCGTCCTCGATGGTTATCACCCTCTCCCGCTCCAGGCGGACGTAGGAGGCCAGGACGTTCATGAGGGTGGTCTTCCCGGACCCCGCGCCTCCCGAGACCACGAGGTTGAGGCGCCCCTCGACCGCCCGGCGGAGAGCCCGCAGCCCGGCGGGGTCCACCGTGCCGAGTCTCAGGAGGTCCTCGGGACCGACCGTCCCCGGGGTGAAGCGCCGCACGGTGAGGGTCGGGCCGTCCAGGGCCACGGGCGGGATGACGGCGTTCACCCGGGAGCCGTCCGGAAGACGGGCGTCGACGTA
>DYFB01000019.1 GCA_020725405.1 Symbiobacterium sp.
GCGCGGCCGGCCATCGGCCCTAGGTACAGTCTCCCGCGTCTCCCCCCTCGGCCCCCGCGCCCGCCTCGCTCCCCGAGTCCGCCTCGCTCCCCGCGCCCGCCTTGATCCCCGCCCCCCGCCTCGCCTCCCGGGCCGGCCTCGCGCGGCGGGCTGCGCCAGCGCCCGGCCAGGTCGAGGGTCCCGAAGAGGCCCCTCGAGGCCGTGCTCACGGCCAGGAAGGCCCCTGTAGCGAAGAAGAGCAGGGGGTACCACGGGACCCAGAAGAGGGAGGTCTTCAGCCGAGGGTCGTAGCGGTGGTTCACCAGGGCGGCCGTGGAGGTCTGAGCGAGGCAGACCAGGCTGGCTACGGCGCCGTGCCAGGCGGGCACCGGGCTCGCCGGTCCGGGTGGCCACCCGAGGAGCCGCGAACCCAGCCAGAAGAGGCAGACGGCGACAAAGCAGAACCCCCAGGCGTAGGCCAGGACGAAGTCGACGTAGATCGGCCACAGACGCCGCCAGCGCCAGCGGGTGAAGACATCGCGGTGGGTCCGGAGGGCGTGCCACCCGCCGAGGGCCCAGCGGCGACGCTGGCGCCAGTAGTCGGGCAGGCGGACGGGGACCTGGATGCGGACCACGGCCCGCGGCTCGAACCAGATCTCCCAGGCGTCCCGCTGGAGCCGCCAGGTCACGTCGATATCCTCGGTGGCCGTCGCTGGCGAGAAGCCCCCGACGCGCCGGAGGGCCTCGGTGCGGTAGGCGGTGCAGCATCCCGAGACGGTGAAGATGCGCCCCCAGGTCCTCTGGCTTCTCTTGATGAGGCCGATGATGGAGGCGAACTCGGCCGTCTGGAGGTTGGCCAGGAACCCCGAGCGGTTGAGCGGGAGCGGATTCGCGGTCACCGCGCCCAGGCGGGGTTGGCGGAGGAACGGGGCGGCGAGCGGGCGGAGGCAGTCGCGCCGGGGGATCGTATCCGAGTCGAGAACTACGATCAGCGGCGTCCGGACGAGCTCGAGGGCCGCGTTGAGCGCCCCGGCCTTGCCCAGGTTCGTGGAAAGGCGCAGGAGATGGAAGCGGGACTCGCCGTCCAGGGCCTCGCGGATGACCCGGGCGGTTCCGTCGGTGCTGGCGTCGTCGATGAACAGGACGCGGTAGTCGGGGTAGTCGAGGGCCGCCAGGGCGCGCAAGGTCCCGCCGAGGCCGGCCGCTTCGTTGTGGCAGGGGACGAGGACGGTGACTTCGGGCCATGCCGAGTCGGGGTCCTCCTCCGCTCCCCGGCGCTCGCGTCGCCACCAGAACCAGAGGCCGCCGACGATCCAGACCACGGCCATGACTATGGGGTAGGCGAAGACGAAGCAGGCGATGAGCCTGGCTCCGGCCAGGACCCAGTCGGGGGTCATCGGGGTCACCGTCCCTGCGGCCCGGCCGGCTGACCCCGCGCGACCCTCTCCTCCGGCCGGGTCCAGACCGCCTCCTTCCAGGGCCAGGTCGGCGCCGGGCGGCCCCGGGCCGCCTCGACCTCGAGGACGCGCCGCCTCTCCCGCCGGTGGTAGCGGCGGAGGTTGTGGTCGGCCCAGGCCGCCGTGAGGCCGGCCACCACCAGGCTCCAGGCGAGGACGAGGGCGAAGACGACGGCCGTGGACCTGACGGCGTGGGGAACGAGGAGCTCGCGGAGCCAGAGATTCGCCAGGGACCACCAGCCGACGGCGACAAGGACCCAGGACAGGGCGCCGGCCATGAGGACCCAGGCGAGCGAGGTGAGGACGACCAAGGCGGGTGGGAGCCCCGGCGCCGGCCTCCGGGCGGGTGACGGACTCGTGGACAGGATCCCTACCTCCCGTAGTCCCGGCCCGGGCCGTCGCGGACGGGCGGCTGGAGTTGGACAGGCCACAAATCGTTATGCTCTGGACGGCCCGTTTAGGACGCGCGGAAGGCGACCGGACCCGGGGTGCGGCCCGCGGGGGGTCACCCGGCCGCTTCTCGGGCCGCCGGGAAGGACGAGCCCCGGGCTGGTCGAACTACCTGGTCGAACTACGCTCTAGCCGAGCCCGGTCGTCCGAACGGCCGGTCGCACGCCCCGGGGACGCCGGAGAGGTGGAGCGCTCCGGGAGGCCATGGGAGGAGAGGAGCGGCTGCCGTGACCCGCGGGACTTCTGCCGCCTCCGGCCGGTCCGGCCATGACCTCGTGTTGCGGAACGCCACCATCATCGACGGGACGGGTGCCCCGTCCCGGCCGGGGGACGTGGCCGTGGCCGGTGGCCGCGTGGCCGGCGTCGGACTCGTCGGCGGGAAGGGGCGGCTCGAGCTCGACTGCACGGGCCTCACCGTCGCTCCCGGGTTCATCGACATCCACAGCCACAGCGACCTCTCCATCTTCCGGGACCCGGGGGCCCCGAACTACGTCGCCCAGGGCGTCACCCTCATCGTCTCGGGCAACTGCGGCTTCAGCGCGGCTCCCGTCGACCTCGACAACCCGGAGGTGGCGGCCCTCCTCGAGGGGGAGCGGTTGGCCGACCTCATAACCTGGTCCACGTTCGCGGGCTACATGGAGGCCCTCGAGGGCCTTCCGAAGGCGGTCAACGTCGCCACCCTGGTGGGCCACGGCTCGGTCCGGGCCACGGTGATGGGCCTGGGTGACCGGGCGCCCTCGCCCGGCGAGCTCGAGGCGATGCGGTCGCTTGTCGTCGAGGCCATGGAGGCCGGGGCCTTCGGGCTCTCGACCGGCCTCATCTACGCCCCGGGGGTGTTCGCCAACACCGACGAGATCATCGAGCTCGCCCGGGTGGCCGCGGAGCGGGGTGGCCTCTACGCCACGCACCTCCGTAGCGAGTCCGACCTCCTTCTCGAGGCCGTGGGCGAGGCCGCCCGGATCGGGCGGGAGGCGCGGGCGCGGGTCCAGATATCCCACCACAAGGTCTCCGGCCGGCGGAACTGGGGGCTCGTCAAGACCTCGCTCGACCTCCTTGAGGCCTACCGGCGCACCGGCCTCGAGGTGACCTGCGACGTCTACCCGTGTACGGCCGGGGCCACGGGTCTTTCGGCCCTCTTCCCGAGCTGGACGCGGCGCGGCGGCAAGGAGGGGTTCCTCGCCCTCCTCCGCGACCCGGAGGCCCGGGAAAGGATAAAGAGGGAGCTCGGGCGGCCGAGCCTCGACTGGCAGAACCTCTACTTCGACGCCGGACCGGAAGGGGTCTACGTCTCCGAGAGCCGGGCCTTCCCAGGGGTCCTCGGCCGGTCGCTGGCCGAGATAGCCCGGAGCGGGGGACCCGGAGAGGGGACCGGGCCACGCGACCCGGTGGACGTTATGTTCGAGCTCATCGAGAAGGATTTCAACACCGGGGTCATCGTTCACGGCCTCAGCGAGGAGGACATGAGGCGCGTCCTCGGGCACCGTCTGAGCATGGTCGCCGACGACGGCGGGGTCGTCGTGCCCGGCGAGGGCTGCCCGCACCCGCGCGTCTACCGCGCCTTCACCCGGGCCCTCGCGACCTACGCCCGGGACGAGAGGGTCCTGACCCTGGAGGAGGCCGTCCAGAAGATGACCGGTCTACCGGCCTGGAAGCTGGGTCTTCCCGACCGGGGCCTGGTGCGGGAGGGAGCCTGGGCCGACCTCGTCGTCTTCGACGTCTGGGGTCTCGGCTACGACTCCGACTTCGGCGACCCCCACTATCTGTCCAAGGGGATGGTCCACGTGCTGGTCGGCGGGGAGTTCGTCCTCAGGGACGGCCGGCCGACCGGAGCCCGCCCCGGGGTCGTCGTCCGGGGAGGGGCGGTGAGGCCGTCGTGACCCGACCCTTCCGGCTGGCCGACATCTACGCGCTGCGGGAGGTAAGCGACCCGGCCGTCTCCCCGGACGGGAGCCGGGTGGCCTTCGTCGTCCACGGCGCCCGCAAGGTGGAGAACGACCGCTGGCAGAACCTGTGGCTCGCGGCCACCGACGGCTCGAGCGAGCCGCACCGCCTGACCCGCGGGTTCACCAGCGACAGCTCGCCGGCCTGGTCGCCCTGCGGGTGCTACCTCGCCTTCCTCTCGACCCGCGAGCACGAGCTCGAGGTCAAGGCCGCGCTCGCCGAGGAGCGGGAAGAGAAGGAGAAAGCGAAAGAGAAGGACAGGGACGGCGACGGGGCCGGGGCCGGGGAGGAGGGTCCGGGGCCCGACGAGGAGGAGGAGAAGCCCAAGGCCCAGATATGGGTCCTCGACCTCGGGCTCGGGGGTGAGCCACGCCAGCTCACCCGGCGGGAGGAAGGGGTCGAGGAGTTCGACTGGTCCCCGGACGGCCGGCACATCGTCTTCTCCTCGCGCGACCCCGACGAGCGGCAGAAGGAATACCTCAGGAGCATCCGCGGCCAGGGCAAGGTTAAGGACGACCGCGGGCCGCTCGTCATCGACCGGGTCCAGCACAAGCACGACAAGTCCGGCTATCTCGACGACGTCCGGACTCACCTCTTCGTCATCGACGTCGCCACCCGCGAGGAGAGACGCCTGACGGACGGGCCCTGCGACGAGACCGCGCCGCGCTGGTCGCCCTGCGGGGACTGGATCCTCTTCGTCTCGAACCGCACGGGGGACCCGGACAACAACCTCCGGGACGACCTCTGGCTCATCCGGCCGGACGGCTCGGAAGTCCGCCGCCTGACCTTCGGCGACCTCGCCGCTGGGACGGTCGGGCCCAGGTGGTCGCCTGACGGGCGTCACGTGGCTTTCGTCTCGCCTCTCGAGCCCGAGAACGGCTACGTCCTGCGGCACCTGATGTGCGTCGCGGTGGACCGGGCCGAGCCCGTCGACGACCTGGCCGCCTGCGTCGGTCAGGGGTGGTCCACGGTGGGCGGCGTGGTGCCGGACGCGCCAGGGGACACGCCCGACCCGGTGCGCCGCGCCCGCGCGTATCCAGTGCCCCTCAGGCGGACGCCGGTCCGGGTGCTCACCGAAGGCCTCGACCGCCCCGCCTTCTACTGCCCGCCGGTCTGGACCGATCCGGAGGAGATCCTCTTCCTCTTGAGCGACCGGGGCCAGACGAGGCTGGCCGTGGCCTCACTGGGCGCGGCGCCGGAGCGGGGACCGGAGCGCGGGCCGGAGCCACTGGCGGAGGGGGCGACGCCGGGGGAACCGGGGGAGGCGGCGGCGGGGGTGGCCGCACCGGGGCCGGCGGCCCGGGTCGTCTTCCCGAAGGAAGACCGCCTGTGCACCCTGTGGTCGCTCGACGCGGCCGGAGGGACGGTCGTCGTCGGCCTCGACCGACCCGAGACAGGGCTCGACCTCTACGCCCTGAAGGCGGCCGACCTCCTGGGGGCGCCCGACCTCCTTGAGGCGCCCGACCTCGGGCACGCCGCAGATGCGGGTGGCGGCGCCGGCGCCGTGCGCTTGACGGCGTTCAACGAGGCCCTCTTCTCCGAGCGGGACACGGCCCGCTACAAGCGCATGGAGTTCAGGAACAGCGACGGGGAGGTTGTGGAGGCCCTGGTGGCCTTCCCGCCGGGGATGGAGCCCGAGGGCGGGTCGGCGGAGGGCGGGCGGCAGGCCGGGGCCGATTCGGCCGAAGGGGTGCCGGCTGCCGACGCCGGGTCGGTCGAGGGAGCCCGGCCCGCGCCCCTTCTCGTCCACATCCACGGGGGTCCGATGTGGTACGACAGCCCCGGATTCCGCTTCGACGAGCAGTACTGGGCGGGGCTGGGGTACGTCGTGCTGATGGTCAACTACCGCGGCTCCACCTCCTACGGCGAGGCCTTCTGCCGGGCCATCCAGGGCGACTGGGGGCCACGGGAGCACGACGACGTCATGTCCGGGATTGACGAGGTCATCCGCCGGGGCTGGGCCGACCCGGAGCGGCTCTTCTGCACCGGCTTCTCCCAGGGCGGGATAATGACGAACTGGGCCGTCGGACACACCGACCGGTTCCGGGCCGCCGTCAGCGAGCACGGCATGTGGGACTACGTCGCCGCCTACGGGACCGACGATTGCCATCTCTGGTGGCAGGACGATCTGGGCGTCCCCTGGCAGAACCCGGACCAGTACCGCCGGATATCCCCCATGTCGGGGGTTGAGGCCATCCGGACGCCGCTCCTCATCATGGCCGGGGAGCTCGACTGGCGCTGCCCGCTGAGCCAGTCCGAACAGCTCTACCTCGCCCTCAAGAAGCGCGGGATTCCGACCCAGCTCGTCATCTACCAGGGCGAGCGGCACGCCATCACCAAGCCCAAGCGGGCCATCGACCGCATCCGGCGTATCTGCCGGTGGCTCGCCCGCTACGGCGGTCGGCCCTTCGACGACGACTCGGCCGAGGGCTACCCCGACCCCGGCGGCGCCGGTAAGGGGTGAGGGGGCGGCACGGTTCAGGTCCCGGGGTTGCCAGCCGCTCGGCCCCGTAGGCCTACCCGTACCCAGGTCCTATAGGGTCCCTTCCCGTCGGTCCGAGTGTTCCTCTCCCACCGGGACAGCCCGGCCCTTCCCCAGGGTCGGGAGAATCTCTTCCCCAAGGTCGGTCTCAAGTCTTCCCCTGGGTCCGTCGCTTCTGACTCGCCGCTCCGGTAGTCTGGTGGCGGAGAACGGACCGCCGCCCCGACTATAGGCCGGGAGGCGGAGAAGGAGGACAACGAAGATGGCCCGTCGTTACGGGAAGCTGACGGTGGAGTACGAGGGCCGCATTCCGCGGGCGCTACGCGAGCACCTCGAAGCCGTGGGGATCCGGGTCACCGGGCTGAGGCCCCTCACCCTCCTCACGGGAGACCCGGAGGTCGTCCTGAACCAGATCTGGCGCTACCTCCAGAGCGACGAGATGCGGGTCCGGCGGGTGCAGCTCCGGGCAACCGAGGCGGCCTGAGGAAGACGGGAGCAGAGGCACGGACGGACGGGGTCGGACGGCGCCGGAGACAGGGTGGAGCCGGGGCCATGAGTGAGCCGAGACCGGGACTGAGCAGCCAGGAGCAGCCGCGGAAGGGGAGCCGGGGCGGGCCTTCAGGGGCCCGTCCCGGCTCGTTGTGGTGCGCCCGGCATAGGCGAGCGCGCCCCGGCCGCGAGGCGCTACTTAGCCGGCTCGCCACCGAGCCGCTTCCGCATGATTTCGAACCCGAGCTCCGGTAGAACCCTGGTCACCTGGAAGCCACAACGCTCGTAAAGCGATTTTGCCCTGGAGTTGTCCTGCTCCACCCCGAGCTCGATCACATCCACAGAGCCCAGGAACTCCTCCTCCAGGCCGCGCAGCGCGGCGGATCCAACACCGCGACCTCGGTGCTCGGGAAGCACGAAGAGCGCGTGAAGATGCAGCTCACGGCCGCGTTGTTCAATCCAGTAGTACCCCACCCTGGCGCCGCTGCATTTCAGGGTGCGCACGTCGCCCCGGGATTCGTACAGCGCCTCAAACTGCGGCCACGTGAGTCCCATGAGCCTCGTGATCTGGTCGAAGCGACCGGCGAGCTCGTCGCGCATCAGAGTCAGGAGCGCGGCGCGCTCCGATTGCGTGGCTGGAGCAGACTCAATGGTATGCGGGTCAGTCATTGATAGCCAACCCTCTTTCCGAGCCGTCTAACGGACGGCGGCTGAGCGGCGCCGGTAGCCACCTGCATGGAACCGCCAAGGCCCTGGCGCGTCCGCTCGAGCCGCGGGTTAGCCAGCCCCGCAGGCCAGGGTCTGCGTGGAGGGAGACCAGAACGTGAGATCTGCCTTGCTGTGCCGGACCGGGCAACAGCGTCTAGGTCTCAGATACCGGCGCCAGGGCCAACGCTTCCGCTCTCTTGAGTATGTAGCCAAGGAACGAAGCTTCTCTGTCTTTCCTGGCATCGAACTCCTCAGGAGAATAGGCGAGGACATCTATCGGCTCGAGAACCTCGGAAAGGGCATCGCCGAGGACCTCCCACCGCTTCCACTGCGGCATGCCAGAGAAAGCGGGAGAGACAACGATCAGGTCAACATCGCTGTCGGGCCTGAGGTCACCTGTCGCACGAGACCCAAAGAGGTACGCTTTCTTCGTCGGAACCCCGTGGCGCGCCAAGGCGGCCAGATAGGCGTTCACTGCTTTCAGATAACCTGGTTCTTCAGGCACGCCACTACCTCCCTCGTCTCAGCAATGTAGCTTCGCACGACATCGGCTGGATAGTCGTCTAGGGCCTTGCTCAATTCCTGCGGGTATCTGGTGGAAACCCCGGATGCCCGCATAACGCGTCCGTACCGCGCCCGCCGGCCCGGTCGTAAGCCCTGGAAAGACGGCCCCTTGCTCCCGGAAGTCTCCGTTGCCAGGGCGGCTTATGCGGGTCATTCGATTCAGCCCCCACGGGATTCGGGTCCCGGCCGGCCGTACCATTTACCGTTAAACCGGTCGAATCCTCCCAAGGCCTGTCGCCGAGAGTAGGGCCCAACCCGGCGGCCGGAGTGGGGGCCGGTTATCGGGATCGCCGGGCTCTCGGACTTATTGCATGGTCAATAACTACCCAGCAGGAAGATAGGCCCACTAGCAGAATATTTTGCTGCTTCGCGTCTCACCAACGCCGCTCCGGCCGCAAGGGGAATCGGCCTCCGGAGGGGAGGGACCAGCGAACCGAAGACCGCCAGGGGGCGCCGCTTTGACTTCCGGCCGGCGCGCGTGGAGCATCGGGCATTCAGGGAGGCAAGAGTATGCGGAAAGTGCTCGTTGCCCTTCTCGTCCTGGCGGTCGTGACCGCGTCCTGGGCCGTGGCGGCCGCGGCCGGTCCCCCGACCGCGACGACAGCGGCGGTCGTTCCGTTTTACGGCGACAAGGACGCAAACCGGCTGGCTGACGACCTCGACGTCCGTCTCGCGGGCGCCGGGCCCGCCGAGAAGCTCGCGGTCGTCGTCAGGTTGAACGTGGCCCCCTCGGAGACCGTCCTGGGCAGCCTCAGGGCGGCGGCCGGGCCGTTCGCGACCTCGGCTATGTGGAGCCTAGCCCTCAAGGGCTTCGCCGCCGAACTGACTCCGGCTCAGGTCCGGGCCCTCGCCGCCAGCGCCCTGGTCGAGAGGATCGACCTCGACCGTGAGGTCGTGGCTTTCCTCGGCACCGCCACGTACTGGACAGGCGTCCAGCAGGCCTGGTCGGACTTCGGCGTTGACGGCGACCGGGACGGTAACGCGACGTCGTACTCCAAGAGCGACGTCGTCATCTGCGTTCTCGATACCGGCATCGACGCCAAGCACGTCGACCTCGACGGCGGCAAAGTCATCGGTTGGAAGGACGTCATCAACGGCAAGACCTCGCCCTACGACGATCACGGTCACGGGACGCACTGCGCCAGCATCGCCGCCGGGACCGGCGAGGGCAACTCGAGCTACAAGGGTGTCGCCCCGGGTGCCGCCCTGGTGGGGGTTAAGGTCCTCAACCGGCGCGGCAGCGGCACCACGTCTCAGATTATCAGCGGCATCGACTGGATGGTGGCCAACAAGTCCACCTACAACATCCGCATCGGGAGCATGAGCCTCGGTTCTAGCGGTTCCTCCGACGGCACCGACTCGCTCTCGACGGCGGTGAACAACGCGGTCGACAACGGGATCATCATGTGCGTCGCCGCCGGCAATTCCGGACCGGCGACCTACACGATCGGCTCCCCGGCCGCCGCGGCCAAGGCCATCACCGTCGGGGCCCTCTACGACCCGGGCGAGAAGGGCTGGGCGCTGGCCCAGTTCTCCAGCCGCGGGCCGACGGCCGATAACCGCGTCAAGCCCGACATCTGCACGCCGGGCTACAACATCACCGCGGCCAAGGCCAACTCGACCAACGGCTACACGGCGATGAGCGGGACGTCAATGGCCACCCCGTTCATGGCCGGGACCATCGCGCTCATGCTCGACGCGAACTACGGCCTTGACGACGCCGGGGTCAAGAACATCATCTACGCGAGCGGCAACGTCAAGGACGGTGGCCCGTCGGGCAAGGACATCGACTTCGGCTACGGCGTTGCCCTCTGCTACAACGACATCAAGCAGGCGGGCGGCTTCAGCGGCAGCTGGAGCGACGGTCTCAGCTGGTCCTACAGCACGGGCAGTCTCTCGGGCAAGGGTGACGCCGACTACTTCTCCATCAGCGTCGACGACAAGTCGAAGCCCATCGCCATCACCTTCATCATGCCGAACTGGACGGGCACGTCCACGCCGGACTTCGACATCTACCTCTACGACCCGAGCGGGAACCAGGTCGCCTCGTCGACCGGGACCAAGCGGCAGGAGCAGATTGTCTACCAGCCGACGGTCACGGGGACCTTCACCCTGAAGGTCTACTCCTACGCCGGCTCGGGCGATTACTGGTTCAACACGAGCTGGAAGTAAGGGTGGGCCGCCGGAAGGCGGCCGCCTAGGCTGCCGGAGCACGGGGTGCGGGCCGAGTGGTCGGCCCGCACCCCGCTTGTGCGCCCGGCGTGGGCGTTAGCTCGGGGGTGAAAGTCCCCTACGGGAGTGGGTAGCGACAACCGTTAGCCAAGGGCAAGGGTGTCCGTCGCGACAGCTCCTGGGCGACAGCTACAGGCCCATGCCGGTCCGGCGGGTGGAGATACCTAAGCCGGACGGAGGAACGGGGCTTCTCGGCATCCCGGCCCTGTTCGACCGGCTCATCCAGCAGGCTCTGCTCCGGGTACTGACGCCCATCTCCGACCCCACGTTCTCGGACCCAAGCTACGGGTTTAGGCCCGGGCGGAAGGCCCATGATTGCGTTGAAGAGGGCGTAGCGGTAGGTGGAGGAAGGCTTTGAGTGGGTTGTGGACATCGACCCGGTTTCTGGCCGGCTCGCGGCCCGGGCCCCGGCGGGCAGCTCCGCCGCCCCGCCCGCCCAAAGAGGTCTATAGCAGGCCGGACGTCTCGCGCATAGGGTGGACCGGAAGCAGGTCGTGCCAGCCGCTTCCGGGAGGTGAAGACCATGGGAAACGACTGGGCCGATGGCGGTATTCCGGCGAGCCAGTGCCGCGTCCTGAAACTCGAGAGCCCCTACATGAGGGGAAACGACGTCCTCGCCGTCCAGCAGGCTCTCGTCTCCAAGGGGTTCAACCCGGGGCCCATCGACGGCATCTACGGACCCCTCACGGCCTCAGCCGTCACGAGCTTCGAGGCCTCGCGGTCGCTTCCGCAGACAGGTGTGGTCTGCGGGGACACCTACCGGCTCCTGGGCGTCATCTGTCCGGCCTATCCGCCGTGCCCGCCGGGCCCTTCCTTCTGCCGGGCCCTGGTCACGACCGAGCCCCTCATGTGGGGCGCCGACGTCACGGCCGTTCAGGAGGCTCTCAAGGCTCGGGGCTTCGACCCCGGTCCCGTCGACGGCGTCTACGGGCCGCGCACGGCGTCGGCCGTGAGGCGGTTCCAGACCTCCCGGGCCATGACGCCGTCGGGTATCGTCTGCGGCGACACCTACCGGGTTCTCGGCATTTCGTGCCCGACCTACCCGTCCTGTCCGCCGTCGCTAATCAGGCCCGGGAAGTGCCGGGTTCTCGTTCTGACCACGCCCTTCATGACCGGGAGCGACGTCGCCGCCGTGCAGTTGACTCTGGCCAACCGGGGCTTCGGCATCCGCGTCGTCGACGGCATCTACGGGCCGGAGACCGCCGCGGTGGTGGCCGCCTTCAACGCCGCTGCCGGCATCACCGGCCAGGCCGCCGACATCGTCTGCGCCGCGACCTACCTCGCCCTGGCTGTCGCCTGCCCGAGCTACCCCTTCTGCCCGTCGGGCTGAGCGACCGGGCCGGGGGAGGGGAGGGGACGGACCGGACCGGCCCGCGCCGGGGCCCCCGCCGCCCGCCTCCGCGCTGAGGACCGAGAGGGGTGACCCCCGGGGTGGGGGGTCACCCCTCGGCCCGCTCGTGCTCCGGTCAGCCGGTAACAAGGGCCGGAGCGCCGCCTACTCCCTGACGACGATCACGTAGGTGCCGCCTCCGGTCACCTGGCCGCCCGTTCTCTGCTCGAGATCGACCCGGAAGACGTCGCCGGGACGGGCCCCGGCCGGGGCCACCTTGAGCTCCAGGCGCGCCACCTTGCCCGGCGGGACGGGCGGGGTGGTCAGAACCAGGTCGCGCCCGACGGAAAGGGCGGGGCCGCCAGCTACGCGCCAGAGCCTTTCCTTCGGACTGGCCTCGGCCGGAGCGACCTCGGCGCGAAGACCGGGACCCCCCGGACTCGCCTTCAGGACCGGAGGCCGCTTAGCCTGCTCCAGCCGGGGGCCGGCCTCCGGCCGGGGCCCCGGCTCGGCGCGCCTGGCATCCGGGCTGGCGAGCCTCGGGTCAAGGCCCATCCCCTCGAGCTCCTCCGGGCCGACCGGCCGCATCCGCACCCGGACTTCCAGCGGGGCCTTGAACCTCGTCGGGTTTCCGGCGACGAAGTCAAGAATCGTGAACCCTCCGGGCATCGGACCCGGGCCCGGCCTCGGGCCCGGGCGGGTCGGTCCCGGCAGGGGTGGAGGCGGGCCGGGCGAGGGTGGCGGCGGCGACGGCGCGACCTCGATGATCCACACGTTCTTCCAGATGATGTTGTTGTCCCGGGCGATGTCGAAGGGCCAGACGATGGGGTCGAGCGTGGCCGCCGCGCAGGGGTCGTCGCCCGTGTCGACGACGGCGAAGAGGCAGCAGTGCTCGGGTTCGAGAAGGCCCGGGGTCCAGGTCACCGGCCCGGCGACGACCTCGCTGCCGGGCCCGGCCGGGAGGTTCACCGGGGCCGTCCCGATGAGGTGCCACTCCCAGTGGGGCATCCCTCCGGTCGGGTTCGACCAGTAGACGCGGACCTGGCCGCCCGAGACGGCCAGGGTGTCGGCGTTCCTGACCCTGACCCACAGCTGGTTCGGCTGGCCCCTGACGGGGTTCTCGTGCGTCGTCCCCCCGCTGTTGCTGCACCAGAGGTCGGGGCTCAGCCAGAAGGCCCCGCACGGCGGGTACGGGTTGCGGTCGTCGGCGGCGCAGTCCCGAACCCAGGTGTCGCCGCGGCCGCTGATGGGGGTGACCCGCCAGTAGCTGAGGTCGGTCCCGTAGATGCTCGGCACGGTGAGCGGGGGATGGAGGTACTCCCCGACCGACCCCCACTTGCTCTGCACCAGGGCCGGCTGGCCGGAGGCGTCGAGCGACCAGATGCGCCCCGTGTGGGTTATCTCACCGTAGCTGTCCCGGTAGCAGACGACGTCGCCTAGGCGCAGGTTGGGCGGGAAGACCTGGGTGCCGTTGTCGTTCAGGATGCTCTGGACGTCGGCCCCCGTGGATATCCAGCACTGGCGCGGATTGAAGGTGAAGCCCCAGCAGTTGTACTTGTTGGTCGGGAGGAGCGTCTCGGTCGTGTGGTCGAGATGGGTGTACTCGACCGGGGTTATCCCCGGGTAGGCGGCCAGGTAGGAGGCCTGGAGAGAGGCTTTCTGCGCGTCCGTGAGCTCTCCGTAGACCTGGTCCTTGTGCCAGTGGTTGATCGGGGTCCCGGCCGAGGTCACCAGGGTCCTGTGGCTCATTCCCCGTCACCCTCCTTCCCCAGGGTCCGGGTTATCTCGTCTAGGGCCTTGCGGTCCAGGAGACTCCGGAACTCCGCCGCGGGCAGGGGGGCGTCGGGCTTCGTGATCAGCTTCTGCCCGATCCGCCCGGCGAGCTGACCGAGCAGCAGGTCCTCCTTCAGGGCCGGCTCCCGCAGGACCGCGGCCACGGCCTTGCGCACCTCCGGTCGCGAGCCAGCGAGTTCGAGAGCGTAGAGATGGGCGCCGATGACGACCGCGTCCTTCGGGCCGGGCGCCCGCGTCAGGGCCACCAGGCGCCGGAGGATAGCCGGCGCTAGAGCCGCCTTGCCTCTGAACGCCTGGAGCTCGCGGACGCTTTCGTAGACCCGGCGCAGGACATAGGCCGAGCTGGCCGCGTAGGCCTCGAGCAGGACTTCCCGGTCTGTGAGCACTCTCAAGAGCCTGTCTTCCGCCATCTTCTCCCTCCTTGGACCCCGCCAGGTTTCGGCTCTCTCTTCCTCCCCGAGGCGCCCTCCAGGGCGGGGTCCGCCCCGGAGGATTCGACGGGACGGGGCCGTTACGTGGACACGACCCCTGCGTTCGACACCCGGGCGTCTGGTCCTGCCAAGGCATGTCATGCCTGGTAGGAGATGGTGCCACGGCTATCGCAGCTATCTGGGGGTTCGTCCGCCCGGGGGACGCGCCCCGGCCGCCGCAAGTTTCGACACGAGCTCAGGTGCTGCTCCAGCGCGGTGCCCCGGGTCGACAGGAGGTTGCTCATCCCACCGCAGGTATGGGAGAATATGGGAGCCATCCCCGTTTTTGGGCGGAGGGTGGCGGACAGGGCGGCCATCGCTCGACTGCGCAGGGGGTGGGACGCGCCCGGCAGCCGCCGCATGACGCGGCGGAAGACCGCGCGCTGCCGGGAACGGAGACCGTCGGCTTCGGACGGAGCGGGTGGGGAGTGGCTCGGAAGGTTGGAACGAGGCGGGAAAGAGCGCGCGGAGCGGTGTCAATGTCAAGTGAGTCCAGCTTCTGGGAGGGACACGCAGTGAGAAGGAAAGTGCTAGCGATACTGGCGGTCCTGCTTGTCGTGGCCGGCACGGGTGTGGGAGCCTGGGCGGCGGGGCCCGGCGGCGAGAAGGCCGTCGCGGTCCCCTTCCTCGGGGACCGCGACGGGAATCGCCTGTCGGACGACCTCGATGCGAGGCTGGCCGCGGGGCCGGCCGATGAGCGGGTGCCGGTCATCGTGATGCTGAAGGAGGCCCCGTCGGCTGAGCTCCTCGACCGGCTGGCGAGGGCCGGCGGGCCGATGGACATCCGGGCCGAGTGGGACCTCGCCCTTACCGGGTTCGCCACCGATCTCACCCGGACCCAGATTCTCTTCCTGGCGGGGCACCCGCTGGTCGAGCGCATCGATCTCGACCGCGAGGTCAGCCTCTGCATGGGCACGGCGACCCTGTGGACCGGGGTCCGCCAGGCCTGGGCCGACTGGGACGTGAACGGTGACCGCGACGGGAACGTGAACTCGTTCAGCAAGAACGACGTGGTCATCTGCGTCATCGACACCGGCATCTACACCGGGCACGTCGACCTCGACGGCGGCAAGGTCATCGGGTGGAAGGACTACGTCAACGGGCGCACGAGCCCCTACGACGACCACGGCCACGGGACCCACGTGGCCGGGATAGCCGCCGGCACCGGCGAGGGGAACTCGAGCTACAAGGGTGTCGCCTACGGCGCGGCCCTGGTGGGCGTGAAGGTCCTCAATAGTTACGGCTCGGGCTCGACAACCACCATCATCAACGGCATCAACTGGATGATCTCCAACAAGAGCACCTACAACATCCGCATCGGCAACATGAGTCTCGGGTCGACCGGCTCGTCCGACGGGACCGACTCGCTCTCGACGGCGGTCAACAACGCTGTCGACAACGGGATCATCATGTGCGTCGCCGCCGGAAACTCCGGACCGGCGAAGTACACCATCGGCTCCCCGGCGGCGGCGGCCAAGGCCATTACGGTCGGGGCCCTGTACGACCCGGGCGAGAAGGGCTGGGTCCTCGCCGAGTTCTCCAGCCGCGGCCCGACCGCGGACAACCGGACCAAGCCGGATATCTGCACCCCCGGCAGGAACATCACGTCGGTCAAGGCCAACACGACGAGCTCCTACACCACGATGAGCGGGACCTCCATGGCCAGCCCCTTCATGGCCGGGGTCATCGCCCTGATGCTCGACGCCAACTACAGCCTCACCGACAGCCAGGTCAAGGACATCATTTACGCCAGCGGGAACGTGAAGGACTTCGGCCCATCGGGTAAGGACATCGACTTCGGCTACGGCATCGCCCTCTGCTACAACGACATCAAACAGGCCGGCGGTTTCTCGGGCTCATGGAGCGATGGCATCGGGTTCACCTACCAGAGCGGGTACCTGTCGGGGACGGGCGCTTCCCAGAACTACTACTTCAGTGTCACCGACACGTCGAAACCCATCGGCATCACCTTCATCATCACCGACTGGACCTCGTCGAGGGACTTCGACATCTACCTCTACAACCCGAGCGGAACCCAGGTCGCGTCCTCGACCGGCACCAAGCGGCAGGAGCAGATCCTCTACCAGCCGACCGTGACCGGGGAGTACCGCCTCAGGGTCTACTCCTACTCCGGCTCCGGCTACTACTGGTTCAACATCAGCTGGCAGTAGGCGGCGTGAGGCGGTGGAGGGCGTGAAAGCGTCCCGCGGTCTGTGTTACTCGGCGGCGGGGCGGCGCGGGGGTGGGCGGGTCGTCGTTCTCGGCGACCCGCCCGCTCGCGCGTCTCAGGGCTGGTTCGGGGACTCGCCGCCGCCGAGCCCGGCCTTCCTGAGGGCGGTGGCCAGGGGACTCTCTCCCGGGTCCTCCCCCTCCCCCGAGGTGTAGAGCCAGGGCTCGTCAGTCTCGCCAGCGGCCTCGTCGTCGGGTTCGTCCGGAACGGGGTCCTCCTCGGCCCGCGTCCACAGCTCGGGGTCGGGCAGGAGACCGTTCTCCAGGGCCAGCGCGCGGACCCACTCGCGGTCGACGGCGACGTAGAAAACCCCGGAGGAGCCCGTCCTCCTTAGCAGTCCCGCCGCGGGTGCCGGACCCGGCGGAAGAACCGGCCCCGGCGGAGGCGGCGACCCGGCTGGAAGCGGCGGCTCCGTCGGAAGAGCCTCGCCGGGGTCCTCGCGGCGCCGCCACCAGGTGAAGGACTCACCGGCCCGGCCGGGCGGGACGACCACCTTCTCTCCGGGGGCCTCGCCGCCGACCTCGTATCCCCAATCCCTGCGGGAGAGGTCGACGTATAGGACACACCCGAGCACGTCAGCCCAGACCCTGCGGAGGAGCCCGAGGGTGTAGCGGAGCTGACGGGTGGCCCCGGCCGCCGCCGAGGGACGGCGCGAGCACTTGATCTCGTAAACGCAGGTGGGCGCGGAGGTCCCGGGATCGACGGCGACCGCGTCGAGTTCGCGGAACATGTGGCGGTAGCCGAAGTCGCCCTCCTGGATCTCGTAGGCCAGCACGCGCTGGGGGCTGAGATGGGCGCTCCGCTCGAGCCACAGGCGGACCGCCCGTTCCGCGATGTCCCCGACGAGCTGATGGGGCGTCGGCGGCCGTTTCTCTCGGAGGGTGTAGTTCTCGGCCTTGAGGCGGCCGAGGTAGGTCCGGTACCCGGGATCGGAGACCGGCACGAGGCGGATGTTCCTGACCCGCGGGGGCCGTCTCGCCCCGCCCGGCGGCTTGCTCCTGGCGGGCATGATCGTCGCTCCTCCTCAGGGAATCACGAGGGCATCACGCGCCGACCCGGTCGGCGAGGTCCGAGAGGACCGCCCCGGCCGAATCGTGGATGACGACCTCGGCCAGCCCGTCGGCCGGCGTCGGGTCGCGGTTGACGATGGCCAGGCGGGGGGCCAGCTCCACCAGCGAGGCGGCGGGCCAGACCGTGAGGCTCGACCCCACCACGAGGAGGAGGCCGCAAGAGGCCGCCTCCCGCCAGGCCCGCTCGAAGACCGGGGGCATGGGGTCCTCGAAGAGGACCACCTCCGGGCGAAGGCGGCCGCGGCACCCGCACTCGGGAACCTCCCTCGACTCCAGCTGGGCTAGGGCGTCCAGGAGAGGCTGGGTCGCTCCGCACTCCTGGCACCGGGCCGTACGCAGGTGTCCGTGGATCTCGAGGACCCGCGCCGAGCCGGCCTTGCGGTGGAGGCCGTCGATGTTCTGGGTGATGA
>DYFB01000020.1 GCA_020725405.1 Symbiobacterium sp.
AAGCCAGTCTCTCGGGGACGGCGGAAGCAGCATGATCTGATCGGCCGGGTTGTAGTCTCTGAACTTCTTCGTCTTGGTCATGACCAAGGATTCTACGCCCGGAATCGAAGTCCTGTACCTTAGTCACACAAGCTGCTAGGCCAGCCGTTTTGCTCGAGGAAGTCGAAGACCGGCAGCTCGGCGATGGGCCTTCTCCCCATGACGACCAGTGCCGTCACCATCAGCAGGGGGATGATGGTGAAGATGCGAAAGACCACTATGAGGTAGTCGTTCAAGGCCCGGGCCCCTTTCCCGGCCGGCGTCTATCCGGCACTGCCTCATTATGCCCCCCGGGCCATCGCCGGCCGGGTCCGGAAGTCCGGCGCGGCCGGCATGCCGTGAGCCGGCAGCGGGGAAGTAGGGAGAGGGTGCCGAGTGCTCAAGCAGGTCCTGGATATCTGGGAGCTCCTTGACTCCGCCCGGGTTACCGGAGCCGATGTCCGGGATTTCCTCCGGGCGCGGGGGGCGGGCGACGACGAGGTCGCCGTGACCCGGATCGAGGGGGCGGCGGGCGGCACCGACTTCCTCAGAGTCGTCGTGCCCGGCACCGCCGGGCGGCGGGCCGGAGGGCCGGCCCCGACCCTTGGGGTCATCGGCCGTCTCGGCGGAATCGGCGCCCGTCCGGCCGTAGCCGGGATGGTGTCGGACGCCGACGGAGCCATCGTCGTCCTCGCCGTGGCGACGAAGCTTCTAGACATGCGGAGGGCGGGGGACCGCCTGACCGGGGACGTGGTGATGACCACTCACGTGTGCCCGTGCGCCCCCATCGAGCCCCACGAGCCGGTCCCCTTCATGGGTGCGCCCGTGGACATGGCGACGATGAACGCCCACGAGGTCCGGCCGGAGATGGAGGCCGTCCTCTCGGTGGACACGACCAAGGGCAACCGGGTCATCAACGCCAGGGGCTTCGCTATCTCCCCCACCGTCAAGGAGGGGTGGATCCTCCGCGTGTCGGAGGACCTCCTCGACGTCATGGCCCTGACGACCGGCGAGCCGCCTAGGGTCTTCCCGGTGACCACCCAGGACATCACTCCGTACGGCAACGGCGTCTATCACCTTAACAGCATCCTCCAGCCGGCCTGTGCGACGGCGGCTCCGGTGGTGGGGGTGGCCGTGACCACGGTGACCCCGGTACCGGGTCCGGCGACCGGGGCCAGCCACGAGGTGGACGTGGCGGCCGCCGCGCGGTTCGTGCTGGAGGCGGCCCGGGGCTACGGCCTCGGGCGGGTATCGTTCTACGACTCCGAGGAGTTCGCCCGCCTGGTCGGCCTATACGGCTCCATGAGGCACCTGCAGCAGGCCGGCCCGCGACCTCTCTGAGAGCCTACACCAAGTGTGCCCGGCATAGGGGTTGACAGACCTCCGTGTGCTTGCTATGGTTAGCCCACAAGACCGTTAGCATGACGCAAAGAATTAGCCCAAAGCAAAGGATACCGTATGAGTTCTAAACAGGGAAACGGTCAGGCTCCCTCGATGCCGGTGGAGGAGATTCTCAGCAGCTTCCACAGGGTGATGACCGCCGTGGCCCGCGTCCACCAGGGTGGTGGGGGCTGGGTTCCCGGCCGGCTGACGATGCCCCAGTTTCGGCTTCTGATGCTCCTGGTGAGACCGTGGGGGAAGCTCCTCCAGCCGGAGCGCGGGGGCGGTGCGCCCGGACCCGCGGCCCTCGCCCCAGCCGAGCGGACCGCGACGGTGACCGAGCTTGCCCGACGGATGGAACTCTCGGCCCCGACGGTGAGCGGCATAATCGACCGATTGGTCCAGGCGGGCTACGTCGAGCGACGGAGGTCCGAGGACGACCGCCGGATGGTCGAGGTCGTTCCGACTCGTCGGGGCCGCGACCTTGTCACCGAGCTCTTCGCAGCCGGGGACGAGCGCTTCAGGCGGCTTCTCTCCGCCCTGGAGCCGGAGGACGCCCAGGCGCTCCTCCGGGGCCTGAGAGCCCTCGAACGGGCCATGCGGGAAGGGAGCGGCGGGGGATGATGCTAGCCGGGGACCCCATCATCCAGGTTACGGACCTTGTCAAGGAGTACCGCGGCGGCCTGCGGGCTGTCGACGGGGTGTCGTTCAGCGTGCAGCGGGGTGAGATCTTCGGCTTTCTCGGCCCTAACGGAGCGGGGAAGACGACCACCATCATGGTTCTCATCAGCCTCCTCCGCCCGACCGCCGGCCGGGCCGTCGTCTGCGGCCACGACGTCGCCCGTGAGCCTGACCGGGTGCGCTCCCGCATCGGCTACGTCTCCCAGGACATCGCCGTGGACGACGCCCTGACCGGGGAACAGAACCTCTTCCTGCAGGGACGCCTCTACCATCTCGACCGAGAGACCATCGCCCGGCGCATGGCCGAAGTCCTGGCCATGGTCGATCTCACCGACCGGGCCGGCGACCTGGTCCTCACCTACTCGGGCGGGATGAGGAAGCGCCTGGACATCGCCGAGGGCCTCATCCACCGTCCGGACATCCTCTTCCTCGACGAGCCGACCCTCGGGCTCGACATCCAGACCCGCCGCCGCATCTGGGACTACATCCGGCTCCTCCGCGCTCGGGAGGGTGTCACCGTCTTCATGACCACCCATTACATGGAGGAGGCCGATCAGCTCTGCGACCGGGTAGCCATCATCGACCACGGCCGTATCGTGGCCCTCGGTTCCCCGGCCGAGCTAAAGGCGGCCATCGGGGGGGATCTCCTGACCCTGGACATCGCCGCCGGCGACGGCCACGCCGCCGGCGACCTGGTCGGGTTGCTCCGGACTGTTCCGGGGACCAAGCAGGCCTTCCGCGCCGACGACGGGCGCTGGGTGCTGGTCGCGGGGCATGGGGAGGAGGCGGCCCCAGCCGTCCTGGAGGTACTCGGGGCCCACGGCCTCAGGGTGCGGTCATTGGCCATGAAGAAACCGACCCTCGATGACGTTTTCCTTCACTATACCGGGCGTGAGCTCCGCCGGAGCGAGGGAAGCGACGACTTCGGCCGGATGCGCATGGGCCTCAGGAGGGCGAGGATGGGATGAGGACGACTTTCCTGGCGGACACCTGGTGGGTCGCCTGGCGGGAGTGGAAGCGCTTCGTCGGTCAGAAGGCCCGCATCGTCATGATCTTGGTCCAGCCCTTCATCTGGCTCGTCCTCATGGGCAACATGTTCGAGAAGATGGCCGCCCTTCCGAACTTCCCGGCCGAGAGCTACCTCGACTACATGGCCCCCGGCGTGGTGACTATGGTGACGCTGTTCGGCGGCATCTTCGGCGGGATGTCCATCGTCTGGGACCGGCGGCTGGGCTACCTCAACAAGCTCCTGGCGGCCCCCATAGCCCGGTCCTCGGTGGTCAGCGGGAAGATGCTGGCCATCGGTCTCCAAACCGCCATCCAGGCCGCCATCATCTTCCTCATCGCCCTGGCCCTCGGGGTCTCGTTCAAAGCCGGGCCGCTCGGGTCCCTCGCGGTGATCGGGCTGGCCATGCTCCTCAGTCTGGTCTTCGCCGGCATCTCCCTCTCTTTCGGCGCGCTCATAACCTCCCACGAGACGCTCATCGCCGTAGTGAACTTCTTCACCATGCCCCTCATGTTCACGTCTAACGCCATGCTCCCGCTTTCCTTCATGCCCGGCTGGCTGCAGACCATCGCCAGGGTCAACCCTCTGAGCTACGCGATAAACCCGATGCGGTCGCTCTTCCTCAGCGGGTGGAACGTCGGAGAGCTCCTTCAGGGCGCGGCTGTCCTGACCCTGGTGGCCCTGGCCTTCGGCTGCCTGGCGACCTGGCTTTTCCGAAGGTCGCTGGCCTGAACCCAGCGATGGGAGTCGACTCAGCCGAATTCCATCACCCAGCGCCTGCGGCGGCGCCAACCTCTCTGTTCGGGTCCCACCAGCCGGGCATCGAGCGCCGAAACGGACGGAGGGGAGTCAGGCGAGCAGGATCGCCCGCGCGGGAGCCGCTTCGGTCCCCAGGAGCTTCGGGGTAGGCCCACGGAGCCCGGCTCTTTCGGGCCCGGCCCGACCGGGACGAAGGGAGCCCGCGGGTGGCCGGACGGCACGCCCCTCATTCCGAGGCGACCGGCTCAGGGAGGCAGTTGGCCAGGCCGGCGATGAAGACTCGCGCCCCGGCGCTGTGACAACGGCCGAGCCGAGGTAGAGGACAGGGAGGACGCGGGAACCGGCTTCCTTCGGCAGGTTCATCAGGGGCACTCGGGCACCGCCGCCCTTCGTGAAGAGGCCCGACCACGGTCTATAGCCATGCACCTCAAGATGTCCGTCGGCGAGCCTGTAGCCGAAGAGCCGACCGATGCAGGAGCCCTCGCTCCGGGGGCCTTCCCACTCGAGTGAGAGGAACAGCACCCCAGCGACGTGCAGGCGGTCATCCCGACGCGGTAACCTAGTCCAGCCTGAACCGCCACGCGGCGAGGCCGAGGAAGAGGAGGGCGAAGAAGCCGAGGGCGGCCATTTCCGGGAGGACACTCCCCGGAGTCGCCCCGAAGAGCATCAGCTTGTTGAAGGCCGAGTTCGCCCAGGCGTGGGGAGTTACCTTGGCCAGGGTCTGGAGCCACCCGGGCATGATGAAGAGGGGCCACCAAGAGCCCCCGAAGGCGGCGAAGGCGAGGGAGATGAAGACGGCGAGGCTGGCCGCCCCCTTCTTGGTCCGGGCGACCGTGGCCAGGAAGACCCCTACGCCCGAGGCGGCCAGGACCATGAGAACGGAGACAAGGATGACCGCCCCCGGGTGCCCGCCCATACGGACCTTGAAGATGAGCAGGCCGGCGGCCCAGAAGACCACGACCTGGATGAGGCCGCGACCGAACGCCCCGGCTATCTTGCCGGCCACGATGGACCCCCGGGTCGCCGAGCTGGCGACGAGCCGCTCGAGGGTGTGGCTCTCCTTCTCGGCGATCAGGGTCTCGGCCGTCAGGGCGAGGGCGAAGAAGACGAACATCGTGAGGTAGGCCGGGATGAGGATGTCGACCGTCCGGACCGGCTCGATGTCTCCGACCGACTCGAAGACGATAACCGGCCCCGCGTCGGTCGCGGCCCCTCCTGCGCCCGCGGGGCCGTCCCCTTCACCCCCTCCCCTCTCCAGGGCCTTGACCATGGCGTCCCGGACTCCCGGCGGGGCCGCGGCGAGTAGGTCCTCGAGGGCCTCCAGGGTTACCCGGTAGGAGCGGAACTCGGCCGCGATGGCTTCGGCCAGCGACATGAGGGCCGCCCGGACCGTCTGGGCCTCGGGGTTGACGTAGACGGTGATAAACGCGTCCTCACCGGCCCGAACGGCCTCGGTAAAGCCTTCGTGGAAGAAGAGATACCCGCGTATGCTTTTCGCGGCCAGGGCCCGACCGGCCTCGTGTGGGTCTACCTGCCTCACGTTGAGGCGTGACTCCGCGGCCAGGGCGTCGATGACGTCCTGGCTGATGCTCTCCGGTCCTTCCGCCGTGGCCAGGTAGACCGTCAGGGCCCTATCCTCGCCCGTGTACGACGGACCGTAGATGAGCGAGAAAATGAGGACGAAGACGAACGGGAAGAGCAGGGCGAAGGCCAGGGCTCCCCGGTCGAGGAAAAAGACCTTGAGATCCTTCCCCGCCAGGAGACCGGCCTGGCGCCAGAGCGACCCGGTCCCGCGCGTCACTTCTCGTCCCCCCTCACGCGGAAGACGGCCGCGGCGACGGCCGCACTCACGAGGGCGATACCGCCGAGCACCAGGATGTCGGTGAGGACGCCTGGACTGGCCAGCGGCTCCCCTCGCGTGATGATGCGCCGGAGGCCGTCGTTGGCCCAGTGGTTGTAGGTCAGGCGGGCGAGAACAGCGGCCGGTCCCTTGAGGGCCGATGAGTCGAAGAAGCTCCCGCCCAGAACGGACATGACCATGGTCGTGAAGACCGCTATCCAGATAGCCTGGTCGGCCGTGCGGGCGAGGCTGGCGATGACCAGGCTGACGGCCGAGACAGCGGCCACGGCCACCACCCCGAAGGCGAGGACGCTCCCGAAGGTGGCCGGAGTGAAGATACGGAAACCGGCCCAGGCCAGCGCGAAGAGGAAGGCGACCTGGAAGAGACCGCGGCCGAAGGTCCCGAGCCAGGTCCCCGCCAGGAGCTCGCCCCGGGACAGGCCGGTGGCCATGAGCCGCTCCAGGGTGCCCTTCTTCCTCTCCTCGACCAGGACCGCGGCGCCGAGGCTGATGGCGAAGAGGGTGAACATTGTCACCAGGCCGGGGAGGAAGATGGCGACCGGCTCGGACCGGGCCCCCACGGCTTCCTCGACCACGTGCACCGGTGGGTGGGCTCGAGCCTCGTTGAAGAGGGCCGCGACCCTGGTCTCGATCTCGCCCGGCGGAGCCGGGAGGCCGGCTCCGGCCAGGACATCCGCGACCCGGCGGGCCACCTGCCTCTCACCCATCATCTCCCGGATGACGGCCGCCGCGTAGGAGTTTACTATCTGCCCCTCCGTTCCTCCGTTACCGCGCTGGCGCACGGTGACCGGCGGGGTCCGGCCGGCCGCCAGGTCTTCCGAGAAGCCCTCCCCGACGACGATGACGTTCACGACGTCCGAGGCGGCCAGGCGCCGCTCGGCGTCTTGGGCCTCGAGGACTTTCACGGTTATCTCGGGCAGGGCGTCGAGGCGCCGGGCCAGCTCCGCGCCGGCCGGGCCGCTGTCGAGGTTCACGAAGTAGGCGGTGGCGTGGAAGGCGGCCTGACCCCCGAACGTGCCGACCATGAGAAAGACGAGGACCAGAGGCAGGGCCAGGCTGAAAAGCAGGGCCTGGTGGTCCCTGAAGAAGAGCTTGAGCTCCTTGCCCGCCAGGGCCAGCGGGCGCGCGAGAGGCCCGGGGCTCATCCCCTCACCCCGCGTCCCGGAGCCGGCGGCCGGTGAGGCGTAGGAAGACATCCTCGAGGGTGACCCGCTCCGGGTCGCCGTACCGGGCCTTGAGATTGTGAGGGGTGTCCAGGGCGATGACCCGGCCGCCGTCCATGATGGCGATGCGCCGGCAAAGGCGGTCGGCCTCCTCCATGTAGTGGGTCGTGTAGAGCACGGTCATGCCCCCGTCGCGCAGTCCCTCGATGGTGTCGAAGATGTGGTTCCGCGATTGGGGGTCGACCCCCACGGTGGGCTCGTCGAGAAAGAGGAGCTCGGGACGGTTCATGAGGGCGATGGCCAGGTTCACCCGGCGCTTCATCCCCCCGGAGAACTTGGCCACGGGCTGGCGGGCCCGGTCGGTCAGGCCGACGAGCTCGAGGTTCTCCATCGCCTGGGCCGCGGCTTCGCGGCGGGAAAGACCTCTCATCCGCCCGAAGAAGACGAGATTGTCGAGGGCCGTGAGCTCGAGGTAGAGGGCCAGCTCCTGGGGGCAGACCCCGATGTGCCGGCGCACGGCGGCCGGCTTGCGGCGGACGGAGTGCCCGGCCACGGTGACGTCCCCCGCACTGATCGGAAGGGTCGTCGACATCATGCGGATGGTCGTGGTTTTCCCGGCGCCGTTCGGGCCGAGAAGGCCGAAAATCTCGCCCCTCTCGATCGTGAAGCTGACGCCGTCCACGGCCGTGTGGCCGTTGAACACTTTCCTCAGGTCCCTGACGACGACGAATTCCGCGTCGGCCAAGGTCAGCTCTCCTTCCGAAGCAGGGCGTCGCTGAAGGTAAGAGGCCGCATTTACCGGCCCCAATTCTACTCCAGTTCCCTGCGGCCGACAATGAAGACGTGGTGGGCGGGCCGCTAAAGATGGGGGCCTACCCAGGTTGTGGTGTGCGTGGTAGGATGTGGGTGAGGAGGTGGCGGCGTGAGCGACGACTTCAGAAAAACCGGAGGGGCCCCGCCGGCGCAGGGGAACGCGGGTCCGGGCCCGGCCTCGGGGACGGCCCCGGGGCCGCCTCCGGAGCCCGCTCCGGCGCCGGCCCCCACACCCGCGGAGCCCGCTCCGGCGCCGGCCCCCCCACCCGCGGAGCCCGCTCCGGCGCCGGCCCCCACACTTGCGGAGCCCGCTCCGGCCCCCGCTCCGGCCGCGTTCGACCCGGCCGCGATCGTCGACGGCGGGGTCATAACGAGCCCGTACGGCCCGCGCGGGAGCGGGTTTCATCACGGCGTGGACATCGACACTCCGGCTGGCGGCGGCAACGTGGAGGTCCACTGTCCCGTGGACGGCACGGTCGAGTTCGTCGGCGGCCAGTACGGCACGGTGTCCGTCCGGGACGGACACGGCTACCTTCACCAGTTTCTTCATCTCGAGCGGGCCGCGGTGGAGGTGGGGGACCGGGTCGAGCGCGGCGACACGGTGGGAATCATGGGCGGTAGGGAACCCGAAGGTCCGAACCAGTACGAGGACCACGTCCACTACCAGATCCGGAATCCGCAGGACAGACGCATCAACCCGGAGACCGATTACCCCTTCTTCGGAGACGCCGCCGACGTAGGACTCGGTGATGATGCGTACGAGGTGCATGTCTCGGGGACCACGGTTTCCGGGTTGGGAGATCCGCCCACGGCCGGAGAGGGTGCCGGCTCGTACGGGGGCGGAGGCGCCCCGGGACCGGGGGGCGGGGCTCCCGACCCGGGCGGTGGTGGAGGTCCGGGGCCGGAAGGCGCCCCGGGTCTTGGTATCATCGATCCCGGGCTAGGACCCGAGGCCTACGACGTCCACGTCTCCGGGTCGACGGTCTCCGGCTTGGGGACGAAGGCGCCGCGGCCAGCCGGGCTGGACGCCGGCGACCTCAACCTCCACCATTCCGCGGAGCGTCGCCCCTCCGGAGGTCGCCCCGCGGGTCCCATCCTGGGCTGGGAAGCCCTGCGACTCCAACGGCTGGAACGCGAGACTGAGGCGGTGACCTCAGCGGGCGCGCCTCCGTGGGCTGCGGCTCTGCGGGTCGAGCTTCTCATCGAGGTGACCGGGATGAGGGAGAGGATGGACCTTGTCGGCCTTTCGGCGCGAGAGGCTTCCGGCCTTGGCCTGGCCCTTCTCAAAGAAAGCCTGGAGGTCCGCGGGAGAAGGGCCGCCCGCGGAGGAATGGACCTGTCCCTCCGCCTGGCGGACTACGTGAGCCGGGCAGCGGCCTACGAACTGGCGGCCCGGACCCTATCCCTACGGGCCGGGCGGCTGGCCGAAACCTTGAAGGGAGTTGGGCCGCGTGGCTGACGTTCTCGAGGAGCTCGCCGAAGCCGGCCCCGATCGGCCTTCCGTGACGGTCAGGACGCCGGCGCGCATTCACCGGGCCTCGCCCGGCGGCCGGGCGGTGCCCCTGGACAGCCAGGACCTCCTCCCCTTCGTGGTGGGACTTGTCGGCGCTGCGCATCGCCGGGTTCTGGCCGCCGTCTTCATCATCGACCCGCGCCCCGAGGAGGACCCCGACGGGACGGTGCGCCTGGTCCTGGACAGCCTGGCCCGCGCGAGATGGCGCGGTCTCGACGTCCGCGTTCTTGTCGGCGGCTCGGCCCGCACGCCAGCCATCGAGCTGGCCGGACGGGTGGCCCGCCGGTACCTCGAGGCGGCCGGCGTCCCGTGCCGCCAGTTCGTGGGGAAGACCGGGGAGACCAGCTTTCACTCCAAGTACCTGATCGTGGACGATACCGTAGTGGTCGGGAGCCACAATTGGACCCGGCGGGCGTTCCTGACCGACAACGAGCTCTCCCTGGCCCTGACCTCTCCGGCCCTAGCGGCCGCCCTGCGGTTCGATTTCGACCGGGACTGGCGGCGGTCGGACGGGGGTGATGGGTCCGCGACCGGGCCGCCGACCGGGGACCGTCCGGATGAGGAAGCGGCGGCGCTTCTCGCCCGCGACGGCGAAGGGGGGGACCGCCCGTGATCGGGGACCTGACTCTGGCCGCCTGTCTCCGGCGCGCTCTGGCCGCCTGGGCCTTGGGTTGGCATCCTCGTCTGGGTTTCACCGCAGCCGAACTGCAAACCCTTGGCGAGCGCCTCTACCGCCTGGCCGTCGAGGTGGCGGGAGAGCCCCAGGACGAGGAACACGTCACCGACCTCGAGGGCGTGGAGGAGTGGGCCGTCCAGGCTGCGGGCGATGGGCTCGCCCGTCACCTGAAGCGGCTGGCGGACGGGCTCGGAGAACCGAGAGAGCGGCCCATCCGCTGGACTGACGAGCGGGAGGACCCGCCCGTGACCCTCGGCCGCTGGGAAAGCCGACTCGACCTCTCCGAGGCCTCATCGGCGGACCTCGCGACGCTCCCCGGCGTGGGCTCGGGCCTCGCCGCGGGCATCGTCGCCCTGCGGGAGGCGGGCTTCCTGAGGAAGATAGAAGACCTCTTCGCCGTCCCGGGCCTCGGGCCGAAGAAGCTCGCCGCCCTCCGCTCTCGGGTCTATGTGAGCGAGCCTTCCCGTCCGGGGCTCCTCTCGACCGCCGCGCTCGACGCCTTCCGGCGGAGACCGACGATATCGGCCTACGTCGACCTCCTGGTCGCCACCGGCGGGGAGTTCGTTACGGCTATGGACCCGTCCGCCGCGCCGGGGCCGGGTGCAGGCCCGGGAGGAGGAGAGGCGCCCGTCGACTCCCCGGCTTCGCTCCGGTCCGCGGTCCTGCGAGAAGTCGGCCGGGCCGTCGCGGCCGCCGCGGCCGACCCGCCCCCGGGTGGAGGCGGAAGGCCCATAACCGCCGAGGAGGCCGCGCGCCTGGGTCGCCTCACCCGGCGGGCCCGTCAGCTCGTGGGCTCCGCCGCGGTCCAGATCGGCACCGAGTGGGCCGGCCTCGTGAACGGCCCGGCCTACCGCGACCTCGCCCTCCGGCTGATCAACGGCGCCGCGGAACAGATAGTCGTGGTGATGTTCTTCATGACCTACGTTCCCGGGCGGGACCATCCGACGAACGCCCTGGTCGAAGGACTGGTCGCCGCCCGCCGCCGGGGCGTCCGGGTCAGCGTCGTCCTCGACCTCGACCGCCCGGAGGACGTCTTCGGCTCGCGGCTGGTCAACGAGGCCGCCTACCGGTTCCTCGCGGCGGGCGGGGTCGACGTGACCTGGGACCGTCCGGAGCGCCTGACCCACACCAAGGCCCTCATCGTGGACGGGCGCGACGTGCTGGTCGGCTCCCACAACTGGACGGCGGGGTCCTTCCACGCCTACGACGACAAGAGCCTGGTGGTGCGGTCCCCGGCGCTGGCCGAGGCCCTGACCGGCATAGCCCTGGCCGTCAGGGGCGGTAGGTAGCCGGAAACCCTCCACCCGCCGCCCGTCGCGGGTGCGACCCGGCCCTTCGCGCCGCCGGCTACTCCCCTGACTCGTCCGGGCCTTTCCTGGCCAGGAGCTTCTTCCAGACGCGGAACTTGATGGGCGTCACGATCACCGCCGCCACGGCCAGGGCTATCCACACCCAGGCCGGTATGCTCCTCCAGTCGAAATCCGCCACTTGTTCCCTCACCTCCCGACAAAAAGCCTCCGCCGGAAAAACCCCCACGCCCCCGCGAGGATGAGGAGGCTCGCCGCCAGGCTGGCGCCGCTCAGCCGCAGCACCTCCGGCCAGGGGCTGTCCGCGGAGAGGATCTCGAGGTAGGCCCGGTAGGTCCAGTAGGTCGGGAGCCAGTAGAGGACGGGCTGGAGCCGTTCGCTGAGGAGAAGCGAGAGGACGGGTCCGAGGAGAAAGATGAGGCCCCCGACCTTGGTGGTCGCAATGCCCGCGATCTGGTTATTACTCACCCCGCCGGTGTAGAGCCCGTAGAGCACGACCAGCAGGGAGCCCGCGGCCGTTGCCGTGAGGACTTTCCAGAGGTCGAAGGGGCCGGCTCCCACGAGGTAGAGGCTCCCGACGACGAGGGCCAGCGAGAGAAGGATCCCGAGGACGCTCCTCCCGGCGACGTACTCGGCCCGGGAGAGGGGCGAGACGGCCAGGGCCGAGATGGTCCCGGTCTCCTTGTCCTCGATGATGTTGAAGCCGATGACCATGCCCCCCATCAGGAGAGCCGTCATGGCCAGAACCGTGCCGAGGACGGGCCGGAGCGGCGACCCGGTCCGTCCGAGGTCGACCTCGCTTATCGTCAGCGGGTCCGGGGAGAGGATGCGGGCGAGGATGACCCCCGGCAGGACTCGGGTCCCAGACCCCTCGTTCCCTTCGAGGACGACAACATAGCGGCCGTTTTCCACGACCAGGCCGGCGGCGTCGTCGAGGGCGAGGACGCGCCTTTCGAGGGCCGCCCGGTCCCCGACCACCTCCACCCGGGCGTACTCCCGGAGGCGAGCCGCCATCTCGCTGTCGATGTCGGGCGTCAGCACGAGTCGTACGGACGTCTCGGCTGCGGACGGCAGCAGGACCCGGAGGATGAGGGCCAGGAGGTACGGGGCCGTGAGGCCGTAAATCAGGATGAACTCCCTGAGGCTGCTGCGAAGGTCCCGGCCCATGAGGGCGACCATCCGCCGACCGAGCATCAGGCATCCCCCCTGGCGAACTGCCGCCTGAACACGACCACGGCTGCCGGCAGGACGACGAGAAGGGTCAGCCCGAGCTGCCCGAGGGCGCTTGTCACCACGGCCGGCCCTGCAGCCGGGAAGTAGGCCTCGCGCAGGGCGAAGAGCAGGGGATAGCTCGGGAGCAGACGCAGGACGGCCGGGCTGAAGGACGGCTGGAAGTAGCTCACCACCGGCAGGGCCAGGGTGAAGTTCAGGACCACGGCGGTCAGCATGAACTGGCTCAGGTTGCGGTAGAAGACGGCCAGAGCGAGGGCGATGACCGTGACGACCACCGCCGCCAGGAAGACCACAGTGAGGAGGGGGAGCCAGGCGGCGGTGGCTCCCACGGTCAGGACGGTGAAGAGGACCGTGAAGGCGAGGGCCATAAGGCCCATCACCAGGCCCTTCGCTGTCATGTACTCCAGGAGGCCGCCCGGGGTCACCCGGTAGGCCGCGAGAGTCTGCTCCTCCTTCTCGGAGAAGAGGAGGGCGGCGGCGAGGAGAAGCCCGACCATGGCCGCCTCGGTCAGGATGAGGACGGGGACGAGGGTCAGGTTGAACGGGGGCGGCTCGCCTGCGCCCGGGCCGCGCAGGGTTCGGGTTTCGAAGACCGGGACGTTGGCGCCGGACAGGCCTAGGGCCTGGACATGGAGGGTGGCCTCGATGACGCGTCTCATCCGGGCGGACTCGTAGCCCTGGTAGGTGACTTCGATGCGCTCGGGGACGAGTTCGCCCAACACCTTTATCCCGATGCGGTTCCCTTCCTCGAGAGCCTCCCGGTAGGCCGCTTCGGAGTCGACGACCAGCGACCGGTCCGGCTCGGCCGCGAGGTAGAGGCGGCCCATGAGCCCGAGGGCCGTCGTGTCCCAGACGACGGCGACCGGTCGCCCCGAAGGGTCGCCCGGGACGAGGTAGTTCACGGCCAGCGCGTACACGACGGCGAGGACGAGGACGGCCGTCAAGAAGTGGTTGCGGGCGACGACCCTGAGGTCCTTGACGGTGAGGGCGAGAAGCCGCCGGATCATCCCGAGAGCCCCCGTCCCGTGACCTTGATGAAGACTTCCTCCAGCGTGGCCTCCTGCGAGTGGATGGTCTCCAACCCGCCCGAGGTCAGGAGCTCCTCCAGGTGCCGCCGGTCCTCGGCCCGGGTGGGGGAGAGGACCTCACGCTCGAGGCGTCCGTCGCGGCGGACCTCGACGACGACCAGTTTCTCGCCGAAGCGCAGCTTTAGGTTGCGGGGAGTGTCGAGGGCCCCGATGCGGCCCTCGTTGAGGAACGCCACCCGGTCCGAGAGCTCGTCGGCGATGTGCATGTTATGGGTCGTGAGGAAGACCGTCGTCCCGGCGCTCCGCTCCTCGCGGATGATATCCTTCACGAGCCGGGTCATCGTCGGGTCGAGGCCGGACGTGGGTTCGTCGAGGAACCATATCTTCGGCCGGTTGATGAGCGACCTGGCGAAAACCAGCCGCTGCCGCATGCCCCGGGAGTAGGCGCCGGCCCTCCGGTGGGCGACGTCCCCGAGGCCCACCCGCCTGAGGAGGGTCATCGGGTCGGCCGTCGGACCGTCGTAGAGGCTGGCGAAGAACTGGAGGTTCTCAAGCCCGCTCAGCTTCAGGTAGACGTTGGGGTTCTCGAAGGAGACCCCGATAAGGTTGAACAGCTCGCGACCCGGCCGCCGGATGTCCCGGCCGGCGATCCGGACCTCGCCGCTCTGCAGGGGAAGGAGCCCGGTCAGTATCTTCTGCGTGGTAGACTTCCCGGCCCCGTTCGGCCCGAGGAACCCGAAGATCTCGCCCTCCTTGACCTCGAAGGTCACCCCGTCGACGGCGCGGGTGCGACTCCCGCCGTAGGTGAAAGATAGGTCTCTGACCTCGATCATCATCGGTCTTCTTCGCTTCCTTTCCGGTGCGCCCCGCCTGCCGCCGGAGTCATCTTGCGCGGTCGCATCCCTTCGCTGATGATGAGGAGCATCTGCTGGAGCATCGGAACCGCCTGGTCGACCGTCAGGCAGCCGTCGGCGATGTCCTGCCCCACACGCAGGGTCACGGCCGAGAACATGTAGAACGCGGTGGCCGGGCTGACCGACGGATCGACAAGCCCGCGCGCCATCGAATCCTGCAGCCATTCAGCGAAGATGTTGTCGCTCAGGGGTTGGAGGCGCTCCAGGACACGGGCCACCAGGCCCTTATCGGTTTCGCGGAGCAGGTTCATGCCCAGCGCATAGAGCTGGGGGTTGGTTTCGGCCAGAGCCAGAGACGCCTCGGTCGCGGCCAGCAGGCGTTCCTGCAGGTCCGCTCCTGGGCCCAGCCTGGCGACGGCCTCGTTGACGGCCGCCAGCTTGGCCTGCCCGCCTAGCTCCAGGAGGTAAGAGTAAAGATCGAATTTGTCCTCAAAATACTGGTACATCGACCCCTTGGCGATGCCTGCGCGTTCAACGATGCGCGAAAGAGACGCCCGGTGGTAGGTGTGCTGGGCGAACTCGTCGGTGGCCAGCTCGATGATTCGCCGGCGTTTCTCTTCCGGCAGGTTGAAGAAGGTATCCTTGGGCAAAGCCCCTCTCCTTCCGGCTGGGGAACGGCGGCGCGGCAGTGGTCCGGACAGGGCCGGCAGCCATACGGCCCCGCAGGTATGTGACCATGTGGTCATGTGACTGGTCAGTCATACTATAGGCCAGACGCCTGCCGGTGTCAAGCAGGATTTGGGCTGCCTGCCTTTGAGCAGCTCGCCCACAAGACCGGCCGCTCCGCCGGCAAGAAGAGAGACCAGGCAGGGATTCGGCGGGTAGGGCGAGAATGTTAGAACTAGCTGCGCTCCGAGCCAGTGAGCCTGCCGGCCGACAAAGGCCGTGGCTCCTGGCCGGTTCCGGCGGTGACCTGCGCCGATCGAACGCCGATCGAAAAGGCGCTCCGCCGGGCGAGGGCGCTCCGGGAAATCGGGGCGCCTCCCGTGTTCGGAAAGGAGCCGCGCCCGGACGGGTCTTTCACGCCGGTGCCGCGCGCACCGGCGTTTTTGTCTGCCCGGTCCGAGCCGGGCGGCCAGCCCGCGGGAGGGCGATCTGGCGTGCCTCCGACGCGGCAGGGAGAGGAGGGTGGACGTGAAGACCGCCCTGTCACTTGATCACGAACTGCGCGCGGCCGCACCCGACGGCCGCATCGCCTGCGCGGCCGCCCTGGATCTGGCCAGACGACTCTCCGTGAGTCCTCGCAAAGTCGGAGCGGCCTGTAACCGCCTGGGCCTCAAGATCGTCTCCTGCCAGCTTGGGTGTTTCGAGGACAGCAAGACCAGTTTCCCGAAGGGGAGTCCCTCGTGAAACCTGGCAGAGTCGGATCGGCCATCGCCGTGATGGCGGCCGTCGCCCTGGCCGCTCTGGGCGGTCTCTACTTCTTCAACGCCGCCGCCGAGTCGCGGGTGCTGACGCTGGCCACCACAACCAGCACCTACGACTCCGGGTTGCTCGACGCGCTGATCCCGCCGTTCGAGCGGGCCTACGGTTGCAGGGTCGACATCATTGCGGTCGGCACCGGGCAGGCTCTGGAGCTCGGCCGTACCGGCGACGTAGACGTGATTCTGGTTCACTCCCCCGCGTCGGAACTGCGGTGGATGGCCGAAGGTCACGGCTCCAGCCGGCGGGCCGTGATGTACAACGACTTCGTCATCGTCGGAAGTCCCCGTGACCCGGCCGGGTTGGCCGAGGCGTCCGATCTCCGCGCGGCCCTGAGCCGGCTGGCCGAGGCGGGCGCCGCCGGAAACGCCCTGTTCCTGTCGCGGGGTGACGACTCGGGCACCTACGAGAAGGAGGTCGCTCTCTGGTCGGCGGCTGGCATCAAGCCGGCCAGCCCCTGGTACGAGGAGGTCGGCGCCGGCATGGGCGACACCCTGCGCCTGGCCGCCGACCGCGGCGCCTACACGCTGTCGGACCGGGGCACCTATCTGGCTCTGTATGGACCCGGCTCCGGGCGCGAGGGGCGCCTGGCCGTCTCTTTCGAGGGTGACCCCGACCTCCACAATCCGTACCACGTGATGGTGGTGAGCCCGGCCGCCCATCCGGGGGTGAACGCCGAGCTGGCCGAGGAGTTCGCTGCCTACCTCGTCTCCGAGGAAGCCCGCCGCATCATCAGCACGTTCGGCGTGGACAGGTTCGGCCAGCCGCTGTTTCAGGTCCTGGAGGAGGACTCCGGCGGTTGAGGAGGACTTCGGTCGCCGCAAGGACTCCGGCCCTTGATCGGACCCCGGCAATTGGAAGGACTCGGGCAATTGGCAAGGACTCGGGCAATTGGCAAGGACTCGGGCAAGTAGAAGGACTCGGGAAGCCAGAGAGGAGAGAGGACGGACGCCGTGGCTCTAACCTCGATTTCCTGGTCCGAACTCGGCGCGATCATAGCCCTTTCACTGCTCGTTTCAGGCACGGCCGTCCTCCTCGCTTCGGCGACCGGCGTGCCTCTGGGGGCCTTCCTCGGGCTTTCGCGCTTTCGGGGCCGGGCCACCATCGTCCGTGTCATCTACACGCTCATGGGCCTGCCGCCCACCGTGGCCGGTCTGGCCGTCTACATGATCCTACGGGGCGGCGGTCCGCTCGGGGAGTACGGGCTTCTCTTCACCCCGGCGGCCATGGTCATCGCGCAGTGGGTCCTCGTGACCCCCATTGTCATCGGGCTGGTGACCGGGGCCGTCGAGAGCCGTGACCGGCGATTCCGGGAGACCTCGGTGAGCCTGGGGGCCACCGACTGGCAGACACGGTTTCTGGTGCTGCGCGAGGCGCGCCCGGCGGTCTTTGCCGCCATCGCCGCCGGCCTGGGCCGGGCCATGGCCGAGGTCGGTGCCGTTGTGCTCGTGGGCGGGAACATCCGCTGGAAGACCCGGGTCATGACCACGGCCATCCTGCTCGAGACCAGGCGGGGCAACTTCGATCAGGCCCTCATCCTGGGGGGCGTCCTGCTGGCGATAGGTTTCCTGATCAACTCGTTTGTGCACCGTCTTCAGACGGGAAAGGGGTAGCGGATGCGCGGCGGTGGTGGTATGGTTGCGAAACCGCTCGTCCCGCCCGCCGGTCCGGAACCGGTCATGCGGGTCACGGCGGTTACCAAGCGCTATGGGGAGCGCACCGTGCTCGACGTCGAGCGGCTCGACGTGCTGAAGGGGGAAGTCCTGGCCTTGATGGGCCCGAGCGGCTCGGGTAAGACCACCCTGCTCCGCATTCTCGCCACCCTCGAGACTCCGACCACCGGACAGGTGTCCCTGGACGGAGCGGCCTGGGGCCCGCCCAACGGCGCGGCCGGGCCCGTCTCCCCCGCCAGGCTCCTGGCGTGGCGCCGGCGGGTCACCTACGTGGGGCAAAACCCGGTCCTGTTCAGCGGTACGGTCTTCGACAACGTCAACCTGCCCCTGGCCATCCGCTGCCGGGTGGGCCCCGGGGCGAGAGCGGCGGTGGAGGAGATGCTGGAGCGTGTGGGGCTTGCGGCTCTGGCCGCCGCCCGGACGGCCTCCCTGTCGGCCGGCGAGGCCCAGCGCGTGGCCCTGGCCCGGGCCCTGGTCAGCCGCCCCGACGTGCTGCTGCTCGACGAGCCCACGGCCAACCTCGACCCGGCCAATGTGGCCGTCATCGAGAAGACCCTGATCGAGGCGGTGGAGATGTGGCGGCCGGCCGTGGTGCTGGTAACGCACAACCTCTTCCAGGCCCGCCGGCTCGGCCGCCGGACCGGGCTCATCGTCGGGGGGAGACTGATCGAGCTTGGAGAGACGGAAGCTGTGTTCAGTTACCCGCAAGATGCGCGCACGGCGTCCTTTGTGAAGGGGGAGATGGTCTTTTGACCGCTCAGCGCCCGGGCGGCGACCCCGGTGCCCCCGCGCCGTTCCGCGAGGTCGTATCCCTGGATGAGGCCCTGCGCCGGGTCCATTCGGTGCTGGCAGAGAGCGCACCCGGCTCCAGCCGTCCCCGCAGCCCGACCGAGTCCGTCCCTCTGCGCGAAGCGGCGGGGCGGGTCCTGGCCAGGCCGGTGGCGGCGGCCGAGGACGTGCCGAGCTTCGACCGCTCGGCCGTGGACGGCTACGCTGTGGCCGCCGCCGACACCTTCGGAGCCGGCGAGGCCGCTCCGGTCCTGCTGCCAGTGGCCGGCAGCGTCGAGATGGGACAGCCGGCGGGCCTATCTCTGGGTCCGGGGCAGGCGGCGGCCGTCCCCACGGGAGGCGCGCTACCCGACGGCGCCGACGCCGTGGTCATGGTCGAACACACCACCAGGCCCGACGCCGGACTCATCGAGGTCCTGCGCCCGGTGGCTCCCGGCGAGAACGTGGTCCGGGCCGGCGAGGACGTGGCCCGGGGCACGGAGATACTTCCCGCCGGCCGGCGCCTGCGGCCCCCGGACATCGGGCTCCTGGCGGCGGTCGGCGCCACTCGGGTCTTCTGTCATCGACGTCCCCGGGTGACCGTCATCCCCACCGGCGACGAGATCGTCCCGCCCGACGCGCCGAGGTGCGGGCCGGGCCAGGTGCGGGACATAACGTCGGCGGCCCTAGTCTCCTACATCGAGCGCGACGGCGGGTCTCCCACCGTGGCCCCCGTCGTCCGCGACCGGGTGGACGCCTTCGCCGAGGCCCTGGCCGGCGCGCTCGCCGCCAGCGACCTCGTGCTGCTTCTCGGCGGCAGCTCGGTGGGTCTGCGCGACCACACCGCCGCCGTCATCGACCGCTTCGGCCCGCCGGGCGTGGTGTTCCACGGTCTGGCCCTGAAGCCGGGCAAGCCGACCGTTTTCGGCCTGTGCCACAATCGGAGTCCGGGCCAGGGGCGAAGCAGCGAACCGGACCGGCCGGACGCCGGCCCGGTGCCCGTCTTCGGACTGCCGGGACACCCGGTATCGGCCCTCGTCGTCTATCGCCTGCTGGTCCGGGCCGCAGTCCGTCTGGCCGGCGGGGAGGCCTCAGCGACCCCCCTGCGGACGCCCGAGCCCAAGCTGACCGCCCGCCTCAGCCGGCCGGTCTCATCAGACCAGGGGCGCGAGGAGTATGTGGCGGTCGAACTCGGGCCGGACCCGACGGCCGGCCTGTCCGGAGCCGGCGGGGCGGCGGTCGAGGTTCGGCTGCAGGCCACGCCGGTCTTCGGGAAGTCCGGTCTCATCACCATGCTCACCCGGGCCGATGGCCTGATTCGCCTGCCGGCCGGCGTCCGCGGCCTGGAAGCCGGGACGATGGTGGAGGTGATCCCGCTTGCCTAGCGACGAGGCCGCCTCCCGGAGCCCAGGGGGGAGGACGTTCGTCGGGGCCACTCCGCTGGAGGAGGCCCTGCGCGCGTTCCTGGACGCGGTCAACCCGGTCGCCCTGCCGGCCGAGGATGTCCCGGTCGAGGACGCCGCCGGGCGGGTGACCGCCGGCGTCGTCTTCGCCCGGCTCTCGTCACCGCACTATCACGCGTCGGCTATGGACGGCTACGCCCTGCGGGCCGCCGACACTTACGGGGCGTCGGAGCGCACCCCGCTCCGGGTCGAGTGCGTCCAGGTCGACACCGGCGACCCCCTGCCCGACGGATGTGACGCCGTGGTCCCGCTCGAAGACGCCGTCAGAGTGGAGGAAGGACTCATCGAACTGCGCGCCGCCGCCCACCCCTGGCAGGACGTGCGGGTGCAGGGGGAGGACATCACGGCCGGCCAGGTGCTGTTCGGAGAGAACCACCGGCTGGGTCCGACCGACATAGGCGTCCTCCTGGCGGCCGGTGTGCGGCGTGTTCGGGTGCGGCGTCGACCTCGGGTGACCATCATCCCCACCGGTGACGAGGTCGTGAGCCCGTTCTCTGCCGGCGGGCTCCCGCCGCCTCCCGGCCGGGTGATCGAGACCAACGGCACCGTGGCCCGACTCACCCTGGCGGGCTGGGGAGCGGAGGCGCGGCTGACGCCTCCGGTTCCCGATGACCCGGTCCGCCTCGCGGAAGCTCTGGACGGGGCCCTCCGCGACTCCGACCTTGTGCTCATCGGCGCCGGTTCATCGGCCGGCCGCGACGACTGCACCGCCCGCGTCATCGCCGACCGCGGCCGCGTGCTCGTGCATGGGGTCGCGGTGCGCCCCGGCAAGCCGGTCATCCTCGGGGTGGCCTTGGGCGGAACCGGCTCCGGGGGCGCCAAGCCGGTCATCGGCCTGCCCGGCTACCCGGTCTCCTCCGCCCTGGCCCTCGAGCTCTACGTGAAGCCGCTCATCTTTGCCTGGCTTGGGCAACCCCTTCTTCAGGCGGAGACGGTGAGCGCCCATCTCGGCCGGACCGTCCCCTCCCCGCTGGGGGTCGACGAGTTCGTCCGGGTGAAGGTGGGCCGCGTCAGGGACCGCTACGTCGCGGTCCCCTTACCCCGTGGAGCCGGTCTGCTCTCGGCTCTCTCCCAGGCGGACGGGACCATCCACGTGCCGTATACCCGCGAGGGTGTCGCCGCGGGGGAGGAGGTCTCGGTGGCGCTGACCCGGCCGCGCCATTTGGTGGACTGGGCCTTGATGGTGTCCGGCAGTCACGACCTGCTCCTGGACCTGCTTGGCTCCCGGCTGGCGGCCGCCGACCCTGGCCTGATCCTGTCGACCGGTCGCGTCGGGAGCGTGGGGGGGCTCCTAGCCCTGCGCGACGGTTTCTGCCACCTCGCCGGCGCCCACCTCCTCGACGAGACCACCGGCGACTACAACCGCCCCTGGGTGGAGCGCCTGCTCCCCGACCGGGAGGTCCGCCTGCTCACGCTGGCCTGGCGGCAGCAGGGGCTGATGGTCGCGCCCGGAAACCCCAAGGGTGTCACCGGCCTCGGCGACCTGGCCCGGTCCGACGTCGTCTTCATCAACCGCCAGCGCGGCTCGGGGACGCGGGTGCTTCTCGACTACCTGCTTCGCCAGGCGACCATCGACCCGGACAGCGTCCAGGGCTACCGCCGGGAGGAAGGGTCGCACCTCGGCGTGGCCTCGGCGGTTGCTTCCGGCGCGGCCGACGCGGGGATGGGTATCGCCGCCGCGGCGCAAGCCCTCGGCCTCGACTTCATCCCGGTCGCCGCGGAGCGTTACGACCTCATCTACCTGCCGGAGTTCGAGGACGACCCGCGCCTCGCCCGCATCCGCGACGTCCTGGCCGCGGACGGGACGTTCCGGCGGGCGGCGGAGGCTCTGGGGGGCTACGACCTGCGCGATACCGGCAGGGTACAGGTCGTGTTCGGTGCCGGTGAATCGCAGGGCGTGCCCGACGGCGGGCACGCGCGGGACGCACCCGGTCCGGAGACCGGGCGGGAAGGGGGCAGCGGGCGATGACGGCCGGGCCGGCCAGGCCGCAGGTGAGCTACATGCGCGTCTCCATAACCGACCGCTGCAACCAGCGGTGCGTCTACTGCATGCCTCCGGAGGGCGTGGCCCTCAAGACCCATACTGCGATCCTCAGCTACGAGGAACTCGCCCGGGTCATCCGCTGCGCCGTGCCGCTCGGGGTCCGGTCGGTTCGCCTTACCGGCGGCGAGCCCCTGGTGAGGCGGGGCATCGTTGATTTCGCCGCTTCGGTCGCGGCCATCCCCGGCGTCGACGACCTGGCCCTGACCACCAACGGGGTCCTGCTCGCCGACCTCGCCCGGGACCTTCGACGGGCTGGCGTGCGCCGGGTTAACGTCTCCCTTGATTCACTGCGTCCCGACCGATACCGGCGAATCACCCGCCGCGACGCCTTCGCCGCCGCGTGGACAGGGGTCGAGGCCGCCCTGGCCGCCGGGCTCGCTCCGGTGAAGATCAACACCGTGGTTGTGCGGGGTCTCAACGACGACGAGATCGAGGAGATGGCCCTGGCGGCGGCGGCGGGGGCCCGGCTCATCTGGCGTTTCATCGAACTCATGCCCCTCGGTGAGGCCCGCGGCTTCGGTCCCGACGCGCTGGTCACGGCGGACGAGATCGTCGGGCGCCTGGCGGCGGCCGCCGCCCGGCGCGGGCTCGCCTTGACGGAGGATACGCAGGGGCAGGAGCCCCTCGGGGCCGGCCCGGCCCGCTACTTCAGACTGGGCGCCGGCCGCATCGGGGTGATCAGTCCCATGACCCACGGCTTCTGCTCGACGTGCAACCGCCTGCGCCTGACATCGGACGGCCGCGTCCACCCCTGCCTCACGTCGTCGCTCGAAATCGACCTGGCCGGACCCCTGCGGGCCGGAGCGTCCGACGCCGAGCTCACCCGGCTTCTGGCCTGGGCCGTGAGTCTCAAGCCGGAGGCCCACCGGATGCGGGAGCGCCGTCCGGAACTCGCCGAGAGGCGCATGTCGCGCATCGGTGGTTAGGGGGCAGCTACAATGACAGACGAGCCGAGGTCGACAAGATCGAAGGCATCTCAGGATCACCATCTCACTCACCTTGACGAGCGGGGCCGGGCCCGGATGGTGGACGTCGGCGGCAAGCCCGAGACCGCTCGGGAGGCGGTCGCCAGGTGCCGCGTGCGCATGACCCGGGCCACCGCCGACCGCCTTCTGGCCGGGGACCTGGTCAAGGGGGATGCCCTGGCCGTCGCCCGGGTGGCCGGCATCCTGGCCGCCAAGCGGACGCCGGAGCTCATCCCCCTCTGCCACCCGCTGAACCTGGCCTCGGTGGCTGTGGACTTCCGGCGCTTCGGGGGCGACCGGCTCCGGGCCGACGGGACTGCGCCGACCAGTCGGACGGAGCCGACCGACCGGACGGAGCCGACCAGTCGGACGGAGCCGACCGACCGGACGGAGCCAACCAGCCGGGCCGCGCCCGACCGTGACGGCCTCGAGATCGAGGCCCGGGTGAGCCTGGTCGGCGGGACCGGCGCGGAGATGGAGGCCCTGACCGCCTGCGCCGTGGCGGCGCTCACCATCTACGACATGGCCAAGGCCGT